>JAKBCS010000065.1 GCA_021807595.1 Planctomycetota bacterium
ACTGGCCGGGGCCATCCTGCGTTTAACGTCGGACAGCGCCTTGCGCCATCGCTTGGGCGCGTCCGGCTTGCAACGCACGCGGCAAGAGTTCGAATGGAAGGATAAGTGTGAGATCGACCGGCAAGTTTACCGAGAGATTGCCTGAGTCGTTGAGAAAGTTGATTGGGCATCCAACACACCAGCGGTGGACACCCTCGTTTCGTGATACTCACCCGATGACATATCGAGTGGACAGAGCCGGGATCGAACCGGCGACCTAAGGATTTTCAGTCCTTCGCTCTACCAGCTGAGCTATCTGTCCGTCGCAGGCAATGTGGAAATCGCACGATTATTTGCGTTCATTCCACCACTTCTACCCATACGTTTTTTGACGCCGCTTTTCAACCGTTGCCTACATACGAATTCTAAATGAGTCCGTCCCGAAAGCGCTATTCGAGCCGTTTCGCCCCCCGTTCCCTGTCGCGGCTCTGGAATTACCCTTTATCGGTCAGGCTCGAACCGCCCGTAGTCTTCTCGCGGCGCATAACTATTGTAGCAAGCAAATCGAATCGGCCAACCCCCGTCGTGGAAGGGTTGCAAACTTCTGGTGGTTCTCTTGCTACTCCACGGCAGATCAACCGCTCTCGTCCTCGATTGGTTCGAGAGTTGACGAACCTTCGGCTCGAAATCAGAGGAGGACTCCGAACGCGGCCACTGGAAGGGATGGCGAGGATGGCAATAAAGAGCATATTTCTTCTTGGGTAGAGAGCCGCGATCGGTTAAACTTTATGGGAACGATAGAGCAAAGGAACCCACGATGATCGGACTCTTGGACGAGGGAACGAAGTTGTGCGACGGTTTGACGCGGCGCGAGTGGCTGCGAGCGGGCGGCTTGAGCGCGCTGGGTTTGTCGCTGCCGGCGCTGTTGGCAGGGCGGAGCGAGGCGGGCACGCCTTCCGGTTCCTCGTTCGGTAGAGCCAAGTCGTGCATCGTCCTGTTTCACTTGGGCGGGCCGCCACAACATGAGACTTGGGATCCCAAGGACGACGCGCCGCTGGAGGTGCGCGGCGAACTGAAATCCATTGCCAGCAACGTGCCCGGCATCCGCGTCGGCGAGTTGATGCCGCGCACGTCGCGTCTGCTCGATCGCATCTGCGTTCTGCGCGCCGTGTCCACCGGCGACAATGCCCATTCATCGAGCGGCTATTGGATGTTGACCGGCACGCCGCATCTGCCGACGAATACGGAGAATGCCAAGCCGGGCGCGCCCAACGATTGGCCCAGCGTCGCCGCCATCGTCCATCGGCTGCGGCGCGGCAAGAATGGCCTGCCTCCGGCGATGGTGCTTCCCGAACCGATTTGGAACACCGGGATGATCTTCTGGCCGGGGCAGGACGGGGGTTTCCTCGGCCGGACTGCCGACCCCTGGCTCTTGAAGTGCGATCCTTCTAAGCCCGATTTCAAGGTTCCAGGACTCGCCCTCTCCTCCGACCTTCCAGACTCGCGCTTGAACCAGCGGATGTCGCTGCTGCATCAGATCGAACGCGGCCTGGATGGCGTGGAACGCAGCGAGGCGATGGCGCGATTCGACCGTCGCAGCCAACAAGCGTTCGATCTGCTGCGCGTCGGCGCGGGGCGGCGCGCCTTCGATCTCGACCGCGAGCCGGCGCAACTGCGCGAGCGTTATGGGCGCAATCGCTGGGGGCAAAGCGTGTTGTTGGCGCGCCGTCTCGTCGAGTCCGGCGTATCGCTGGTACAAGTCAACTGGACGCGCATGCCCGGCGACACCGACGATAGCCCGGCGTGGGATACGCACAACAAGAACGCGCAGCGCCTCAAGAACAACCTGATGCCGCCGATGGATCTCGCCTATTCGGCGTTGCTTGAGGATTTGCAAGCGCGCGGTCTGTTGGACGAAACCCTGGTGGTGTGGATGGGCGAGTTTGGCCGTTCGCCGAAGATCAATCCCGGCGGAGGCCGCGATCATTGGGGCCGCGTCTTCTCGGTGGCGCTGGCCGGTGGAGGCGTGCGGGGGGGACAAGTCCTCGGTTCGTCCGACAAGCTCGGTGGTTTGCCGCGCGAGGGCCGCGTGCAACCGCAAGATCTGACGGCGACGATCTTTCATTGTCTGGGGTACGAACCACACACCGAAATGCGCGACGCACTCGCTCGCCCGTTGGTCATCAGTCGTGGCGAAGTCATACGGCCAGCCGTGTAGACGATTCCGCATCGAACGCAAAGCCATGAGCTTTTCGGACACCCATCGAACCCCGTGTCGTTCGCTTGAGGAGCGAAGCCCCTGTCCTACGGGCCGTCTCGCCCCGTCGCCGACCGGAGCGCAGCACGTCGGCAACGCGCGGACGTATCTGATCGCCTGGTTGTCGGCGCGGAGTAGCGGCGGGCGAGTGGTCTTGCGCATCGAAGACATCGACTCGCCGCGCGTCAAGGCCGGAGCGGATCGACAAGCCGTTGAGGATCTGCTCTGGTTGGGGCTGGATTGGGACGAAGGACCAATCGTTCAGACGGGGCGCATGGAGGAATATGCCTCGGCCCTTGCCCAACTGAAGAAACGAGAGTTCGTCTATCCTTGCACTTGCACGCGCGGCGATGTGGAGCGCGCCGCCAGCGCGCCGCATCTCGAACACGAAGGCCCGATCTATCCCGGCCTGTGCGCCGAAAACACCGTTGGTACGGCGGAATCTCTCGGCGACAGGCCCCATTGTTGGCGGTTCCGCGTGCCGGTCGAGTCACCGTCTTTCGTCGATGGTTTCGTAGGGCCAACACATATCGATCTGCGGCAAGTGGGCGGCGATTTCGTCGTTTGGAAAGCGCCGCGTCCGGGTGTGTCGGGAAGCACGCCGGCTTATCAACTTGCCGTCGTCGTCGATGACGCGGCCCAAGGAGTGACGGAAGGGGTGCGCGGCGACGATCTGTTGGCGTCAACGCCGCGCCAATTGTTGCTCTATCGGGCGCTGGGCTTCAAGCCGCCGTCGTTCGCTCATGTGCCGTTGGTCGTCGGAGCCGACGGTCGGCGTTTGGCCAAGCGGCACGGCGACACGCGATTGTCATCCCTGCGCGAAGCCGGCGTGCGTCCTCAACTCTTGTTGGGGTTGCTGGCGTGGTCGTGCGGCTGGCTGCCGTCGATTGAGCCAATCGACGCGCGCGGCTTGCTCCCCTTGTTTCGCTTGGAGACAATCCCGCGCGCCCCGTTCGTACTCACGCCGGAGATGCTCAAGTATATCGGCTACAGATAAGGCTCACGCTCACGCCGCGCGTTCGCGCAAGCGTTTTTGCTGCCATTCGACCTGCCGCGCCAATCCTTCGTCGAGTCTGACGCGCGGCTGCCAACCGAGGTGACGGGCTAGTTTCGTGGTGTCGGCCACAGTGACACGCTGATCGCCGGGGCGCGCCGCTTCTCGCCGCACCGAGGCGCGGCTATCGAGGATGCATTCCAACTTCCCGATAATCTCCCAGACGTTGGCCGTCTCGCCGCCGCCGACGTTGTACACCTCGCCGATGGGCGCTTCGAGCGCGGCAACCGTCGCCTCCACGCAGTCGGATACATAGGTGTTGCCGCGCGATTGCAGTCCGTCGCCGTAGACGACGATTGCTTGTCGCGTCAGCAGCGCGTCGATGAAACGATGATAGCCCATGTCCGGACGCTGCCCAGGACCATAGACGGAAAAGTAGCGCAACACGATCAACGGCAGGCCGCACTCCTCAGCGTGGGCGCGACACAAATGCTCGGCGGCCAGTTTGGTGACGCCGTAGGGAGAGATGGGTCGAGCCGGCAGCGTCTCATCGCCTGAACCGTAGCGACCATATACTGAAGAGGTCGAAACGTACACGAACCGTTGCAGTGACGAACAAGCACTCGCGGCTTCGAGCAGCCGTTGCGTGGCGACGAGGTTACAGCTTTCGTAGAGATCGAAGTCGGTCCAACTGCGCGTCAGTCCCGGCATGGCGGCAAGATGAAAGATCGCCTCGACTCCGGACAGCGCTTCGTCCAGGGGATCGCAGCGAAGATCGAGCAGATGGAACGAGAAGTTGGGATGATTCCGGAAACCAGCTAAGTTGGACTCCTTGACCTCGCGCGGATAATAGGGGATGAAGGCATCGAGTCCGATGACGGAATGATTATTTCGCAAGAGATGCGCGCCGAGGTGAGAGCCGATGAATCCGGCCGCGCCGGTGACAAGACATTTCATGCAGGAATCCTCCAGGAGACCTCTCGGCTCGGCAAGAAGGCACGAGACAGCGGAAGGTCGATGAGCGAATGTAACAGGACTGCGCAGCTGGGGCAACGGCGATCGACGACGAGTTTGCCAAAGCGAAGACAAGTTCATGAAGAATAAACAGATTCCCAATTTGGAGACGTTCGCCGCGGCGGCCGAGTTGTCGAGTTTCACCGCCGCCGCCAAGGCTCTGCGGCTCAGTCAAGCCGCCGTCAGCCAGCGGATTGCCGCTCTGGAAATGAACCTGGGCACCTCCTTATTCCACCGTCAAGGCGGGCGCGTACTGCTGACCGACGCCGGACGGCGGCTGCACGACTATACCCGCCGTATTCTCGCCCTGCACCGCGAAGCTCGGCAGGAAATCGCGCATCAGTCCATCCAAACGACCGGCGAGCTATCGTTGGCCGCTAGTTCGGTGCCCGGCGAACATCTCCTGCCGCATTTGCTAAGTGTCTTGCGGCAGCGCCATCCGCAGGTTCGGGTCAAAGTGTCGGTAACCGACAGCGCGGCCGTGTTGCGGCGGATCGAACGCGGCCAAGCGCATCTGGGCTTGGTCGGCATGAAAGGCGACAGCAGCCATCTCGATTATCGCTGCTTTGCCTTCGATACCCTCGCGGTCATCGTGCCGTCCGGTCATGTCTGGGGCCGTCGCAAGCAAGTCACGCTGGCTCAACTGGCCGAACAACCGTCGATCGTCCGCGAGGCAGGATCGGGATCGCGCCGCTGTCTGGAGCAAGCCCTGGGCGAGGCGGGCAAGTCGCTGAGAGATCTCCATGTCGCGTTGGAACTGGGCAGCAACGAGGCGATCAAGGAAGCGGTGTTGCAAGGGTTGGGGCTGGCGGTCCTCTCCGTGCAAGCCGTGGAGAACGAATTGCGTTCGGGCCGACTGCACGCGCTGACGATCCGAGACGTGCCGCTGAGGCGCGAGATGTTCGTTGTTTGGGACTGCCGTCGCGTTCTCTCTCTTCCCGCTCAGATGTTCCTCGACCTGCTCGAACCGTGCAAAGAGTATTGCGGACGGCCATAAGCTCCGCTTATGAATTGTCCGGAATGTATCACCGAAACGGCCGTATCTCCTTCCCGAAACTCCACTACCCTGACAGTGCGGCAGTGCAGTCCCTCTTCCCAGTCCGTCGGAAAGAGGCCTGGCGCGAGAGCAGTGTTGCGCTAAGCGAGATTAGCGCCTCTCGTTCATCCGTAACGACGAACGCCTTTTAGGTATCAAGCCTTGATCGAACTCTTGAAGCGATTGATCGGTCGCCAGACCGACATCCCGTCAATGGTCCGCGAACGCTTTGCCCGCATCGCCACGAACCCCGGACGCGAACGGCGTCGCATTGGTCCCGCAGTCGCCAAGGAACTCGGTTACGATCCCGGAGAGATCGATCGTCTGCCGGAATCGGTAACGGAATCGTTCGCCGGAGTCGGCAACCCTTTGTCCTTGGTTGAGGTCCGCCCCGGAGATGTCGTGCTCGATTTGGGCAGCGGCGCGGGATTGGATTCGATCTTGGCGGCGCGCAAGGTTGGACCTTCGGGCCGCGTTCACGGCATCGACTTCACGCCGGAGATGATCGAGAGGGCGCAGCGCAATGTCGCAGCCGTTGGTTTGGCCAACGTCGTGTTCTTTGAGAGCGCGATTGAGGCCATTCCAATCCCCAACGACAACGCCGACGTGGCCCTCTGCAACGGTCTCTTCAACCTATGTCCGGACAAACCGAAGGCACTAGCCGAGGTTTATCGCGTTCTCAAGCCGGGCGGGCGATTCGCAATCGCCGACATGCTATTGGAGGATTCCGTTCCGCCGGAGATGGTGGCTCGTAAAGGCGCTTGGAGCGACTGAGTCGCCGGTGCGGTGTGGGGACGGTCGTTCCTGCAAATGCTGGCGGAGGCGGGTTTCGTGGATGGGCGGCTTCACGGCTGGACCGGTTTTCACACGTCGTCGCTGACTCAAGGAGCGCATCTGACGGCGCGCAAACCTTCTCTAAGGGACAAATAATGGGACGCTGGCTTCTCCCGATCTCTGGAGGTCTCTGCTATCTACTATTTCTCGCCGTCTTCCTCTATACCGTGGGTTTCGTCGGCGATTTCGTGGTGCCGAAGTCGATGAATTCCGGCCCGCAAGGCGAGACGACCGCGTCGATGCTCGTCGATTTGTTGCTGATGGGACTCTTCGCCGTGCCGCACAGCATCATGGCTCGACGAGGATTTAAGGCACGGTGGACGCTCATCGTACCTCGACCGGCGGAGCGAAGTGCTTACGTCCTGATCAGTACCCTACTTCTCGCATTGCTTCTCTGGCAGTGGCGGCCTCTTCCGGGCGTCGTCTGGGAAATACGACATCCCGTTGGGCGCATATTCTCGCAGGCGCTATTCTGGACCGGCTGGACGATCGTTTTGTGGTCCACGTTCTCGATCGATCACTTCGATTTATTCGGGCTTCGGCAAGTCTATCTGTACGCGCGAGGAAAGCCCTACAAGCCCGTCGTCTTCCGCGCACCGATCCTCTATCGCTTCGTTCGTCATCCGATGATGTCGGGTTTTCTTCTCGCCTTCTGGTCGACTTCGCGGCTGACGGTTGGCCATCTGCTGTTCGCCGCCGCCAACACCCTCTACATTCTCGTTGCCATTCGTTTGGAAGAGCGCGATCTCCTGGCACATCACGGCGACATCTACCGCGACTATCATCGCCGCGTCGGCATGTTGTTTCCCACGCATCTCTTCCGGCTCAGGTGATCGCGCGATCGAGGTGAACGTAGCCGCCATCGACGTGGAGGAGTTGGCCCGTGGTGTGGCTGGATCGAGGCGACAACAGAAAGGCGACCGCGTTGGCAATTTCTTGACACGTCGTCATGCGCTGGCCCAAAGGGATTTTCGCCTCCCTGCGTCGGCGCGCCGCTTCGGGATCGGCGAAAGTTTGAATCCAGCTGGCGTACAATGGCGTCCAGCACTCGGCGACGACGACGGCATTCACGCGGATGCCGTGCGGAGCCAATTCGACGGCCCATTCGCGGGTCAGGGCGTTGCGTCCTCCGTTGGCCGCCGCGTAGGCCGAGGTGCCACCTTGTCCCGTCTGCGCCACTTTCGAGGTGATATTGACGATGGACCCGCGCGACTGTTTCAGGTAGGGCAGCGAGAACTGAGCCATCTCGTAATAGTGAAACAGGTTTTTCCGCAACGACTCCAAGAATCGAACGCTGTTTCCGTTCTCTAGCCCGACGCCGTCGTTGATGCCAGCGTTGTTCACCAGTCCTTCGATTCGTCCGAAACGCTCCGCCGTCTCGGCGATGGCCCGCCGGCAATCCTCGGTCCGCGTTAGCTCGGCGACGACGGCAATCGCTTGCCCTCCCGTCGTTTCGATGCCACGCACCACGGCTTCTGCCGCGGCGGCATCGCGGTCCACGACCACCGGAATCGCCCCCTCGGCGGCCAGCACTTCGACGATCGCGCGACCGATCCCCTTGGCTCCGCCCGTAACGACGATTCGCTGATTCTGAAGTTCTAAGTTCATGCAAGAAGATCTTCCCGAAGGCGAGGCGCTTTCTTCTCGCCCTCGCATCCCCAGTCGGCGACGGCTACGGCTTGGCAATCTGTCGATATTCGGCGAGCATCTCTTTTGTGGCGGGGTAAATGTGCAACGGCGACCGATCGCCCAGGGGGGGGACGAAACCCGGCGAGGGCGGCGTGGGCGCGATCTCAAAGCGCTTCACTCCTTTGTCGTCGTAGCTCTGCAAGGCGATGAGGTAACGGCCCGGTCCAGAATAATCCTCGCGCCACAGCTCGCTTCGTTCGATGCGAATCGTATCTTCGGCCTTCACCGGCGCATCGCTCGTAGGAAAAAGCACTTCCTTGACGACGATTTGTTCGCCGTTGTCGCCGCTGATTTCGGCCACGAGATCGAGCGTGGAGACCAGGAATTGCGGCTGCGAGAGCGTGAGCGGTCGCCCCAAAAACGCGCCGCTGAGTCCGGCCGGCGTATGGGGTCTGCATACCACCAGATAGCCGAGATACCCCAGCCAAGCGAGGAACAAGGCGACGGTCAGCATCAGCCGTACCAGCATGGGCTTCATCGCCCTTCCTCCCCATCCTCGCTCACGTCGATGCGAAAGTCGGCCACCAGCACGCGGTCGAGGTCGTACACATTGCGGAAGTCGTCGCGGCTGTCGTCGGACGTTTTGCTCATCAGGTTGGCGGCGACGAGGTTGAAGACGATTTCTCCCACATCCGCGGTGGCGTTAATGCCCCAGGCGCGAAAAACGGTGCGGGCCATGAACCCATACTCGCGCAGCGCGAGATCGCGGATACCTTCCAATAATTGGGGACCGCTGACGTGATACTCGCCAGAGCCGGCATCCTCCTTCGGCGGCATCCGTCCCAACATGCGTTGGGTATGTGCCAGCGCGGCAAATACAAACTCATAAGCCTCATAGGTATAGCGCGGATCGTTCCGAACCAGTTCGTCGAGTTTCTTATGGTGCATTTTCGTGTCCATCGTCCCTCGTCCAGCGGCCCCGGTCGCTGCCGATAGCCGAAATCATTTGCCTAACCGCGTGAGGATTTCGGCGACGGCGATGGGCAGTCGACGACCATCCTCGAATTCGACCAACAGACGCCGTGCCAGCACTTCCTGAGCCAGCACGCGGCCTTGGCCTTTCTGCGTCAAGACTCGGCTGCCGATCGGCGGCAACTCGGCCTGAAACTCTTCATATACGTCTTGCTCGAACCGCAGACAACACTTCAACCGGCCGCAGCGACCGGAAATCTTCGACGGATCGAGCGTCGATTTTTGCAACTTGGCCATCCGCATCGACACGGGCGGCATGGTCATCATGTGCGTGTTACAGCACACGGGTTTGCCGCAATCGCCGTAGTCGGCCAGCAGCTTCGCCTCGTCGCGCACACCGATCTGGCGCATCTCGATGCGCGTTTGATACTCGCGGGCCAAATCCTTGACCAACTCGCGGAAATCGACGCGCTTCTCGGCCAAAAAATAAAACACGATGCGCTCGCCGCCGAAGAGATGCTCCACATCCACCAATTCCATCTGCAAACACCGCTGTGCCACGAAGCGCCCGCACGTCTCCAACTCGCGTTCCTCAAGCGTCCGGATTCTCTCGCGCTCGGATCGATCGTACTCCGTTAAGGCGCGGACGATGCGCCCGTGCGTCGGTTCCGAGATGAGCGCGACGGCCTGCGGCGTCGCGGGGCACAACAGCTGCGCTAACTCCAAGCCGCGCTCCGTGCGAACCACGACCTCCTCGCCCCGTCGAAGGCAAGGATCGTCCACGTCGAATTCGCCCAGCGCACGCATGGTCCCGTGCCGCGCAATCCACGAAGACGCCATGAGCAACCTCGACTTGAACCTGAGATTTCACGAATGCAGTCCGCGCCCCCATTCTAAACGACGCGAACCGGAAGGGAAGACCATTCGGGATTCGAGTCGTCTCCCTTCAAGTAATGCGGAGGATGCGGCACGTCTCTTCGTAGCTCGCTTCCAACTCCAAGGGCACGGCCAAGTTGTCGGTCAACCAGAGGGGGAGCGTCGGCAACGCCTGCCCCACGCCGAGCGGGTACATCCAGGTTTCCAATCGCCAAGCGTCGTCCGCACGCTGCAAACGACAGGTGGCGGCATACACGGAGGGCGGCTCGGTCGGCTGAGAGGGATCGGCCTGGCCCATTGAGTTCAGAAGCTCGCCGTACAAATTGAATGGACGCACCGTCACCACATCGACGATGGAGACGCAAACGTGCTGGCGGAGCAGGGCGGCGCACTTGGCGACGAACATCGCCCTATGTTCGGGGCGGTCTTTATTCGACGGGCTAACGATCTCGACGGCCGCTACGAGTCGGCGGTGGTGTTTGGTATCGTAAACGCGCACCTCATACTCGTCGCCATCGGGCAAGTCGGTAGCTACCGTGAGGGTGGGACGAGGCGGTGCCCAAACCGCCGTGGCCACTCCACCCGTCTCGGCATCGCTGCCGGAAGAAAAGGGAGTTCCTTCTTCCTCTTCGTAGGAGGCGACATCGATCTCGAAGTAGGCTCCCAGATGCACATGCGGCCCGGCAGCGTAGCGGGGTGGCAGCTTGCGGGACAATGCCGCGACAAGCATCATCGGCCAACCGCCGTGAAGCTCCTCCCACGATCTTTTGTTGTCGAGCGGCGGGTGGAAATGATCGCGCAACGGCATGGCTATTTCTCCTTGGGTCATTGTAGTCGATTCAGAATCTCAGGTATAGCCGGTTGCGACGATCGAGGTGCTTCTCCGATGCGCATTCGCCGTCCAAGGTCCGCACAAACCATCGTCCATGTAGTTCTCGACAGGCGTGCCCCATCGGAGTAGGATGGAATGGAAGTCAGCCCGATTCACAGAGTTCGTCTGCTCCGAGAGACTTCCGCAATGCCCCCCTCGCCCTTGAGTACAGGGGCGAGGGGGGCATTGCGGATAGTCTCTAAGTGAAGTGGACGGATGCCAGCGCCTTGCGCAGCCAAGCCGGCATCTCAGCCGACTCCTCAAATGTCGTACCTGTGGGAATCCGATGAACACAAAAGGAGTCGGTGAGAGGCGAACCCGTCCTGTCCTCCCGTTGATACGTCGAGAGTGGCAGATCGGGATGGCGTGGCCGACCACGGCGTTGTTCCTCGCCTTTGGTTCTGGCTGGCTGCGCGATTTATCGAACCCGTGGTGGTTCGCCTTTCTACTGGTTTGGCTGTTCGGCGCGATTCTCTTGTCCGCTTTCGCCGTGGTACGCCATGCCGAGGCATTGGCCGAGCTGCTCGGCGAGCCGTTCGGCACGTTGCTGCTGACCCTGGCCGTCACGGGAATCGAAGTGGCGATGATCGCGTCGGTCATGTACGCCGGTAGCGGCAGCGCCGCTCTGGCGCGCGACGCCATGTTCGCCGTGGTAATGATCGTCCTTAACGGCATGGTCGGTCTCTCGCTCGTCCTCGGCGGTTTGCGGCATCACGAACAGACGTACAACCTCCAGGGAGCGAACGCCTTTTTGGCCGTCATCGTGCCGCTGGCCGTTCTCGGTTTGGTGCTGCCCAACTACACCACCTCGTCGCCTGGCCCCACGTTCTCTCCGTTGCAAGCTGCTTTCTTGATTGTCATGTCTCTCGGCTTGTATGCCGTGTTTCTAGGCATTCAGAACGTCCGGCATCGCGGGTATTTTATCGCGTCGCAAGACGATGCGGTTCACGAAGGGACGGCGACCTACTCTCGGACGGTTCACGGACTGATGCTGGCGGCGTACCTGTTGCCGGTCGTGGTGATGTGCAAGCAATTGGGCAAGCCCATTCATCATGGGATCGCCGTCTTGCACGCGCCGCCGGCTCTGGGCGGGTTGCTCGTGGCCGCGTTGATTCTGTCGCCGGAATCGCTCAGCGCCATTCGGGCCGCGCTGGCCAATCAATTGCAACGCTCGGTCAACATTCTACTTGGATCGGTCTTGGCCACCATCGGCTTGACCGTACCCGCCGTGCTGACCATCGGCTTTCTGACGGGTCAGGCCATTGTTCTCGGCGTCGATCCGGTCGATACGACCCTCTTGCTTTTGACCTTGGCCATCAGCACCTTGACCTTCGCCAGTACCCGGACCAACGTCTTGCTGGGGGCGGTGCATCTGTTGTTGTTTCTGGCGTACCTCATGCTCGTCTTTGAAAAATAAGCGCAGCTTTGGAGGGAGGCCTTAGCCTTCGGTCGCCCGCTCCGAGTGCTTTGCTCTGTCTCTTCTTTGCCCTTGCCGTTTGTTGTTTCGCCGCTATGCTAGGCGTATCAGCTAACCGCCTGCCTAGTATCTAAGCGTCTCGCCCTCGCCATTCCCCTATTGCCAACTTGAAAAAATAGTCAAGTTTATTTTGTCTCGCAGGGTTGACAGTCAGCATTTGAGCAGATAGGTTGATTCGGAAGTCTGGATAGTCTGGTTAAATTGTATGGCCAGACGTGAGGCCGCCTGCTCTCGGTGAACGGGCGGTAGTTTTCTTCAACACCTTTTGAGGAAGGATCAAGAGATGAAGAAGTTCCTGCTGATGGTGGCGGTCGCGGCAACGGCGTTGCTGGCGGATAGCCAATTCGCTTCCGCGCGTCGTGGTAGCTGCGGCGGTGGACGCTGCCATCAAGGCCGTCGCCAACACGGTTGCGGCGGCTGCGGCCAGACGAGTGGCTGTGGGAGTTGTGGCACGAAGACTTGCGGCAGCGTTTCGAGCTGTGGTACCGCGGTCTGCACGACTTGCGGCAGCGGCACGGTTGTAGCTGGCGCGTCTTGTCCCAATGGAGTTTGCGCTGTCGGCTCGGGCGCGGTTCTCGCGCAGGCCGAAAGCAATGAGGCGACCTTGGTCGTCACTCTGCCGGAGGACGCCGCGTTGACCATCAACGACGCGACCACGAGTTCGACGTCGAGTACGCGCGTGTTCGTGACTCCTTCGTTGGAGCAAGGCAAAGAGTACGAGTATAACCTGAAGGCCAAGATCGTCCGCGACGGCCAGGTTCAGGTTATCACGGCCAGGGCCACGGTGCGAGCCGGCAAGACCAGCCAGGTCGAGCTGAAGGCGACCTCCGCAGGCGTTGCGGCCCAATAATGTCAACCATGCCACCCCGGAGCTGAGAAGCCCCGAGGGGGCCAGAATGGCCCCCTCACTCGTATCGAACCCGCCGCCCGCTCGCAAACGCAATTGACAACCTTGCCAGCAAGTGCTTCCCTTGAGAGACGGTTCTAGCTTGGGCTAACTCGCCCGGCAGACCGGATTGTCGGGCCGAAAGACTCGACTCACGAGGGAAATCCCATGACAACGATTCGGACCCCCACCGCCGCGCTTGGGACCGTTGAACCTCCGCTCCCGCGCGAGAAATCCTCCGTTGCCGTCCCCGCCACGCACGCGAAGCCGGCTCGCTTGGGATCTCTCGACGCCTATCGCGGCGCGATCATGCTGTTCATGGCTTCCGGCGGTCTGGCTCTGCCCTCGGCGGCCAAGCACTTTCCCGATAGCCCCCTGTGGAGCTTCCTGGCCTTCAACACCGAACACGTCGAATGGGTCGGCTGTTCGCTGTGGGATCTAATTCAGCCGTCGTTTATGTTCATGGTCGGTGTGGCCATGCCCTATTCGATCGCCGGCCGTCGCGCCAAGGGTGAAACCGAAATACGAATCGCAGGCCATGTGCTGTATCGCGCCCTTTTCTTGGTGCTGTTGGCCATCTTTCTCACCTCGAACTGGAGCAAACAAACCGATTTCGTCTTCACCAACGTCTTGGCGCAGATTGGACTCGGCTACGCCTTCCTCTATCCATTGTTGGGGCGGGGGATGCGCCTTCAGGCGACCGTATTGGCAAGCATTCTCTTGGGCTATTGGCTGTTCTTTCTTCTATGGCCCGCGCCGAATCCAGACCTGTCGGCGTATGCGCCCGGTTCGCCGAGTTGGTTTGCGCACTGGAACAAAAACGCCAACGCGGCTTCGGCATTCGATGTGTGGTATCTCAATCTCTTTCCTCGCCCCAAGCCGTTCGACTTCAACGACGGCGGTTATCAAACGCTCAACTTCGTGCCTTCGTTGGCCACGATGATTCTCGGCTCGATGGCCGGCGAGATGTTGCGACGACCGCACGGCAATCGCTTCAAACTCGGTTGGCTCGCGGCGGCGGCGGCACTCTGCTTGGCGCTGGGCTGGCTGTCCGGTTTCTACCTCTGCCCCATCGTCAAGCGCATTTGGACGCCGTCGTGGGTGCTGTTCAGCGGCGGGTGGACGTTCGCCATGCTGGCCGGTTTCTTTTGGCTCATCGACATGCAAGGGTGGCGTCGTTGGGCGTTTCCGTTCGTCGTCGTCGGCACGAACTCCATCGCCATGTATTGCATGGCCCAGTTGATGAAGGGGTGGATACGTTCTTCCTTACAAATCCACTTGGGACCATTCGTTCTACCGACCCTAAAACAATTCCCTCTGTCGGTCGATCCGCTTCGGCTGATCGACACGTTCGGCCCGGTCGTGCAATCGGCGGTAGTGTTATTGGTGTTATGGTCGATCTGTCTGTGGATGTATCGGCGCGACATCTTTCTGCGAATCTGAGGGCGGGGGGCGACGATTGTACCCAACCATACGCGGACGATTCCCTTCATACGTCTCCGCCTGATTCCCCCACCACGTCCAGCCGGGGCGGCGCTGGCGCGCGAATAGTTCGAGATACGGGCCGGGACTGCACGATTCGATGATTCGGTAGGTTTCTTCGGGCTTCCACGAATGCTCTTGCTTGCGGCTCACCATGACATTGACCTGTTTCCGTCCCGGATCGAGGGTGCGCAGTTTGCCGCGAGTGCCGAAGAGAAGTAATTCGGTCACGTTGCGGAAGTAGAATCCCACGCCGCGCCCATCCGGCCCGCCGTCCTTGCGCGTCTTGTACCAGACGATGTTGGTTTTGTAGGTAAACCCCCACGCCTTCACGATCTGAAGCGCCTCAAGGAGCAGAGCGTTGGGACACCAGAGATACAAATGGCTCTTGGGCAGCGCGTGATTGGCGACGGGGAGAGCGGCGATTTCCTCGAACCCCATCGTGGGGTAGCGATGGAGACGTTTGTGTTCGGGTGCCATTTTCCCCGTGCGATTGGCAAAGCGCCAGGGCGGATCGATCAGAATGGCACCGTATTGCCCGATCAGGCCGGTAAATTCAGGGGTGGATTGTGCGTGCTGTTTCATAAGCACGATGGTATGGAACCACTACGGCGTCGGCGACGCGGGGGCTTTGGCTGGATTCGAGCCGGTCAAACGCAATTCCTTCACGGCATCGGATTCGCGAACGTACTGTTGATAGTGGTCCATCAAGATGCGGCGCACTTCCTGAATGGCCTTGGGATGGTGGTGAACGTGGAAGTGATCGGCGCGTACCGTCACTTCGGACTCGGCTTCGTTGAAGTGAGCGCTTTTGAGCGGAACGACGCCATCGCCGGGGTCGCCGCCGTCGAAAACCAACCAGCGCTCGATGTTTGTCGTCGCCGACGAGATATTGCCGGCAATCGTGTGATAGTGAACTTGTTCCGGGCGCGGGCGATTGGCCATCAACACCAACGCCGGCGCGCCGGGCGCGAGTAAATCGACACTGGTGGGCAAGGCTTTGTCGCGCAGGACTTTGGCCAGTCCTGGATTGTCTTTCACCAAGTCGGAACGGATCGTCATCATCTCGCTCGGCATCTGGGCCAAATGAACGGCCAGGCGTCCAAGGGGCGAAGGACTGAGCTTCGAGCCTTGATGCGGCGTGCCGATGAACACGACGCGCTTGACGCGCGATTCTCTCTGGAAAAAGAAGGTCTGACCCAGTTCCTCGCGCACATTGTCGGGCAGCTTGATTCGATCGAACGGTTCGTCGCTGACCAGCTTCCAGAAATCGTCTCCGGAGTCAATGGTCATCAGGTTGGAGACCAGTCCGCCCATGCTGTGGCCGACGAACACCATGTTTTCCAAGGCCGGATCGATACCATTGGGATCGACCTCGATGCACAGTCTCTCTAAGTCGCGCCGCAGTCGCGCCGCTGTGGCCAGATACGGCTCGGCGGTGGGGTAGTAGTAGTACCAAAACTGGTAGCGTTCGCGCACCGCCGGATCGGCCTGCAAGTCGTTGATGACGGGTGCCCACGTTAAAGGAGACGACAAGAGACCGTGGACGAGAACGACCGGGATCTTGCCGGGTTGATAGGGGGCCAACATGCGGATGCCGGTATGGGAGCGAATGCTGTCGCCGCGCACGAAACCAACAAAATCGGTCACGTCGTTGAGATTGCTCTTATCCAAGAAATAGGCCAACGGGGTCGTCAAATCGGTTTCCAGAGGCACGGTTCGATTGACCACTTCAATCGCTTGAATGGTAAGCGGGTTGTACAGTTCCATGCGTCCGCAGCGCTGGGTTCCGAGGTCGGCCAAGGTTCCCTCGAACCGGAAGAAGGCGGTGGCAGCAAAGCTCGCCTCGCGCGGATAGAACGATTGCGCGGCGTCGTCTCGATCCAGCCCTTGAGCGCGGGTGGCAATGAGCGGCACTCCGAGACCGTAGTTGCGGTGCTGATTGGCCAGACCGACGACCGAGTAGTCGCTGCACACCAGCAGTTTGCCGAATTCCTCCGGCTTCCAGGTAAAACCACTATGCAGAACCGAAAGGGTAAAGCCCTTGCCGTCCAGCGAGGGGATGCGTAGCTCTTGGCGTGGATCGAGCTGTCCCACGCGCTGGGCGGCGGCGATGAGCTTGGCTAGACCCGCGTTGTAGAGTTCGCAAGCCAGACGGAATCGGGGATCGAAAACCGACGAGCGCGGCGGCGCGGGGACGGGGATCGACTCCCCGTCACTGCCGTTCGAGGTTGCCGTCCGCTTGGCCTCCATGACGGGAGCGGGGCGAGGCGGCTCGTCGAAGAGATAGTGGTAGGCGTAGCCGGCGCAAAGATAGTAGCAGGCGGTGGCGTGGGCGCAGTCGTGCTTTTCGGCTTGCCGACCGCGAACGTAATTCATTTCGGCGAGGGCGAACACGAGTTCCGGTTGAGGATCTTTCAGCACCTGTTTGTGCAGCGATTCGATGGCTTCGTCGGGCGATTTGGCGTAGAGATTCGCCAGGTCGATCTGCCGCAGCGTTTGCATGGTGCGCGGCGAAAGTTCGTCGCGCAACACGGCGCTGGCGCGCCACGCCTCAAGCAGGGCGGGCCGGCGCATACGCTCGACGCGGATACTGGCGCAGCCCGGCAGGGCCGCCAAACAAAGTATGACGGACAACACCCCAAACCGAGCCGTGCGGATCGAACCGACGGCTGTCATTTGTCGTTGCCTCCACCACGGTCGTGTCGCATCTGGGATCGCCGGAGTAGTCCCCAGTCAGACGCAAACGATAGCGACTCGATTTCTGCTGTCAAGGGCAGTTGGCCAAGCGACAGCGCCAGCTGACGTGCGTTCCCACGCGGAGCGTGACAACGAGGAGAAGAGCAGTTGGCGAACCGGCAGCATAAGTAGCCGGCTAGGCGAAGCACGAGCCGTCGTTGACACAATTCGTAAAATAATGAGAACGCATTCCATCGGCACAAAAAAGGAGATTTCATGTCCGATTTATCGCGGCGCGGCTTTTTAGTCGGATCGGCAGCGGCGGCAACGTGGGCAACGACGGCGGCGGCGCAGCCGATACCCAATGCCACCACCAACAAACCCGATCCCCTGCTCGACGGCGACGAACTGCCGACCTTTCGCTTCGCCTTGGAGAAATCGGAAGGCAAGGTAGTCGCCGGCAATTCGGCGCGCGAGGCGACCGTCAAACAATTGCCCATCTCGAAGGGTATCGCGGGTGTGTCGATGCGTCTGGAGCCGGGCGGCATCCGCGAACTCCATTGGCACGCCACCGCGGCCGAATGGGCCTATGTCGTCGAGGGGCGCTGCCGTACCACCGTCATCGACCCCGCCGGCCGAGCCGAGACCAACGATTTTGAACCCGGCGACATCTGGTATTTCCCGCGCGGCCACGGCCATTCGATTCAGTGTCTGGGCAAGAAGCCGTGCCATTTTGTACTCGTGTTCGACAACGGTTATTTTTCCGAGTTCGGCACGTTCAGCGTCACCGATTGGCTCGGCCACGCTCCGCCGCGACTGTTGGCCAAAAACCTCGGTCTTCCTGAGAAAGAGTTCGAGGCATTTCCCAAGGGAGAGGTGTACTTCGCGCGCGGTCCCATTCCACCGGATGCGATTCAACCCGAGCATCGGCAGACGCTCGATGTGGCACCGGAGACGCACAAGTTTCGCATGTTGGCCGAGAAGCCGCACTCCATGCAACGTGGTGGACGCGAATGGCGCGTGGGACAGGATCGCTTTCCCATCTCGAAAACGATTACGGGAGTGGTTCTCGAACTAAATCCTGGCGGTTTGCGCGAACTCCATTGGCATCCCAACGCCGACGAGTGGCAATATGTTTTGTCTGGGCGCGTCCGCGTGACGATGTTCGGGTCGCACGGTCGATGGCGCGAGGAAACGTTGGAGACCGGCGACGTGGGTTACATCCCAACGGGCTACGGCCATTCCGTCGAGAACGCCAGCGGCGAGAAACCGGCGCGCGTGCTGATCGCCTTCAACACCGGCCACTATCAAGCCATCGATCTCTCCGTTTGGCTGGCGGGCAACCCGGATTATCTCTTGGCGGCCAATTTCGGACGTCCAGAGTCGGTAATTGCCAAGCTGCCGCGCCGCCGCGTCTTCATCGCCGATAAAGACGGACCATCGAGTTAGGCGGTTCACAGAGTTCCAGAACACCTTCGGCGTGCGATTGACTTGAGCCGCGCAATCGTTCACACTACCTGGATAGGAGAGATTTCTTTGCCCCAGATAGAGACGAACGATTCTCGTCTCGAGCCGTAATGCGTCCAAAGCGGAGGGGAGCATGTCCAAGGCCATCGTCGATCCGGCGGAACTACGGCGTTTCGCCAATAACCTGAAGCACTTCAACAACGAATTGCAACATCAACTCGCCGTCCTTCAAGGGCAGTTCGCCGGACTCGGCGACACTTGGCGCGATCAAGAACACGAACGCTTCGCGCAGCAATTCGCCGAGGCCGCCTTGGTGTTGTCGCGGTTCATGGAAACCTCGCAACAGCAAATACCGTATCTACTTCGCAAGGCGGAACGCATCGAAGAATATCTCCAACAACGCTGACCCTCGACCATGACACAATCGGCTCGCGTGAATTCGTTGGACGCCCTCAAGGCGCTGCACTCCGCCCTGGCCAAACTCGGCCCGGAGGGACAGGAAGCGCTCGGCGCGGCCGAGATCGAGATTCGCCGCGTCTTCGATTATCTGCAAGACCAGCACAAACATTGGCAGCGACAGGTCGAGAAACGGCAAGAGGATGTCAACCGCGCTCGCGCCGATCTCGTTCACGCCCGCGCGCTACGGCAAGGCGAACGGAGCGGCTACGTCGAACAGGAAATCGCCCTCAACAAAGCGCGCGTGCGCCTGCGCGAGGCCGAGGAGAAAGTCGTCGCCGTCAAGCGTTGGCTGTTGCATTTACCGCGGGCGATCAACGAGTATGAGGGACCGGCGCGACGTTTGGCCGGGCTGCTCGATGCCGACCTCAAACAGGGATTGGCGATGCTCGACAACAAGATCGCCCTTCTGGAAGCCTACATGGCGGTGCCGATTGTCGAACCGCCGCCGAAACCACAAGGGGGAAGTGCATGAGTTTGACCACCGCATCGGTCGAATTGGCCGACGGACTGAAAACGGCCGACGCACTCTGGCAAGAAGTGCGAGACGGATGGGACGATCCCGTCCGACGCGCGTTCGAGGCGGAGTATTGGCTGCCTTTGAAGGCGCAGATCGAATCCACGCTGGCCGCCCTCGAACGCCTCGCACCCGTTCTCGCCCGCGCACAACAAGAATGCTCCTGAGAATCGAGCCGTTCGCGCAAGCCCTCGGTCGTTTCTTCGCGTTGAGGATGGAAAACATGACGGAACCTTCGTTGATAGCCCGCCAGCGCGTCCTCTTACGCGAGTTGATCCAACGCAGTGCCGAACGGGCGCGCGGCGAGCCGGCGATCGCGGCGGCGTTTCAGAAACAAACCGACGAAGTCGAAATCGCTTTCACCGAGGGATGCGAGAGCGTCGCCTCCCGCCTGGTGCGCGAACAGGAAGAGAACGAACGGCAGATCGAACGCGCGCGCGCCGGCATCGAAGCGAATTATAAAGTCGAACAAGACGCGACTCATCGCGAGTATACCCACCATCGCGGCCAGATTCTCGAACGTGAGGAGCGCGACAAGGAAACGGCCCAGAGTGCCTACAAAGAAGCGTGTTGGACCACGGCCGCCGTGCTGGAAGGAGCCAAGAACGGAGCCGAGGAAGAGTTGCGCGAAAACAAGTCGCGCTTGCACGGACGGCTGGAGAATCTTCACGACATCCAACGCCAGGCACGGGCGCTGCTTGAGGAATGGAAACAATCGGCCAAGGAGATCGAGACGGAAATCCACGACATCGAGACCCCTGGGAGCGATCGTTCGACCCCTGCCGCCACGCCGAAGTTGTCGGATACCATCGTCGAAGCGCAACGGCAGTTCGAGGAATTGCAACAACTCGTGGTGCCCCGCTTCTACAAAGGACGACGGCTCGCACTGCTCATCGGCTTTGTGTGGTTGGCGTCGATTTTGCCTTTGGGTTTCGTCGTCGATCGATTGTTCGTCCATCGCGACGGTGTTCTGTGGGTTTTGCTGTTGGGGTTGCTCGCCAGCAGCCTGATGGTGTTGCTGATCGCACCGTTGGCGAACTTCTTCCTGGGGAAGGCGGCGCGGCGTCAGGTACGCGCCGTTTACGGTCCTCTGTGTCAAATCGTCGCGCAGGCCGACGGTACGAAGCAGCTTTTGCTCGACCGCTACGAACAGGAGTTTCGCCAGCGCGTCGTGGAAGCCAAGAAGAAGCACAACGAAGAAGTCCTCAACGCCCACGATCTGTACAAACAGAAGCGCGCCGCCGTCGTGCGCCGCCGCGAACAGGATTTGCCTCCCGTCGAAGAGCGCTATCGCCGCCGCCAGGACGAGAACGAAAATCGGCGCACCCGCGAGTTGCGGCAAGCGGACGAACTCTACGACCGGCGGCGCATCGACAATCGGCAGCGCCATGACGCGGACATGCAGCAACTGCAAACGGATCGCGCGCGCAAGCTCCAGGAGATTCAAGAACGCCGAGATAAAGATTGGAACGAGTTGGTCGAGAATTGGCGCGTGGCGATGGCGGAGCTGCGCGAAGGCGTTGCCGCGATCGACGCGACGACGAGCCGTCTGCTGCCGCCTTGGGACGATCCGTCGTGGCAAGCGTGGCAGCCGCCTTCGATGTTGCCGCCGGTCCTTCGCTTGGGGCAGTATCGGGTTCGCATGGATCAGGTGTCTCAAGCGATCCCCAATGACGCCGATTTGCGCGCCCTGACGCCTGCGGAGTTCTCTCTGCCTGCCCTGTGCGATTTCCCAGCCCATTCGTCGTTGTTGTTGCAGGCCGCCGACGCCGGACGAACCGCCGCCGTGCAAGTGTTGCAAGCCACGGTCTTTCGCCTGTTGACCGCGCTGCCGGCCGGCAAGGTCCGCTTCGTCATCGTCGATCCGGTCGGGCTGGGCCAGAACTTCGCGGCTTTCATGCACCTCGCCGATTACGACGAACAACTCGTGGCCAGCCGGATCTGGACCGAGACGCCGCACATCGAGCAGCGACTGTCCGATCTGACCTTGCACATGGAGAACGTGATTCAGAAATACCTCCGCAATCAGTACGAAACGATCATGGACTATAACGCGCAGGCCGGGGAGGTGGCCGAGCCGTTCCGCGTTCTCGTCGTCGCCAACTTTCCCACTAACTTCAGCCCCGAAGCGATTCGCCGCCTGTTGAGCATCATGCAGAGCGGCCCGCGCTGCGGCGTCCTCACCTTGGTGAGCGTGGATACCAAAGTGCCCTTGCCGAAGGGGTTCGACCTCACCGATCTGGAAGCGAACAGTTTGAACTTTGCCTGGGACGGCGAGCGCTTCCGCTGGAAAGACGCCGATTTTGGCGTGTATCCGTTGTCTTTCGAGCCGCCCCCTTCGGACAACGATTTCGCCAATCGCATTCTCGCCCTCGTCGGTCGAGCGGCGCAGAACGCGCAGCGCGTCGAAGTGCCGTTCGAATTCATCGCGCCGCCGCCCGAAGAGTGGTGGCGCGCCGACAGCCGCAAGGGACTGCGCGTCGCCCTTGGCCGCGCCGGCGCGACGCAACGTCAATGTCTCGATCTCGGCAAAGGCACCGCGCAACACGCTCTCGTGGCGGGGAAGACAGGCTCCGGCAAATCGTCGTTGCTGCACGCCCTCATCACCAATCTCGCCCTGCTGTACGGACCCGACGAGGTCGAACTGTATCTCATCGACTTCAAGAAAGGCGTCGAGTTTAAAACCTACGCCGTCCACGATCTCCCGCACGCCCGCGTCATCGCCATCGAGAGCGAGCGCGAATTCGGTCTCAGCGTTTTGCAGCGGCTCGACGCCGAGTTGCGGATGCGCGGCGAACGCTTCCGCGACGCGCGGGCGCAGGATGTCAACGCCTATCGCCAAGCCGTGCCGGATGCCCGCATGCCGCGCCTCCTCCTGATCGTCGATGAATTCCAAGAGTTTTTCACCGAGGACGACCGCATCTCGCAAGAAGCGGCGCAGCTGCTCGACCGAATCGTGCGCCAAGGTCGGGCCTTCGGGATGCACGTCCTACTCGGATCGCAAACTCTCGGCGGTGCCTATACCCTGGCGCGCAGCACCATCGACCAAATGGCCGTGCGCATCGCCTTGCAATGCAGCGAGGCCGACGCCCACTTGATCCTCAGCGACGACAACTCCGCCGCTCGATTGCTGTCGCGCCCCGGCGAGGCGATCTACAACGATGCCAACGGATTGGTGGAGGGCAATAATCCGTTTCAAGTCGTCTGGCTCGGCGACGAGACCCGCGAACAATATCTGAACCGCATCCACGAACTGGTCGAGCGCCGACCGCCTCGGCTCCGCGAAGCGCCCATCGTCTTCGAGGGCAACGCACCCGCCGATGTGTCGCGCAACCATCTTCTCGATCGTTGCCTCGCACAAACGGTGACCCTCGAAACCGAGAATCGTCAAGAACAACGAGCCTGGCTCGGCGAGGCCATGGCCATCGACGAACTGACCGCCGCCCCGTTCCGCCGCCATCACGGCAGCAATCTGCTGCTCATCGGCCAGCAAGAGGAAATCGCGCTCGGCATCCTGTCGACGGCCATCCTCAGTCTCGCCGCTCAGATGGCTCCCCCCCTCACTCCTCCCCCTCTCTCCCCTGCAGGGGGAGAGGGGTTAGGGGTGAGGGGGACGCGCTTTTTCATTGTCGATGGCCGTCAAGCCGACGCGCCGACCGACGGCCCTCTAGCGCGCCTGCCGCTCGTTCTACCCCATGCGCTGCGGATATCGGGCGGGCGCGACGTGCCGGCGATCGTGGCGGAGATAAACGCCGAGATCGAGAAACGACAAAAGGAAAACGTCGCCGCGCCAGCGGTGTATCTCGTCTTGTTCGGCTTGCAACGACTGCGCGATCTCCGGCGGCAAGAGGACGATTTTAGCTTCATGCGCAAAGGCGAGGAAGCCCCCAATCCCGCCCAACAGTTCGCCACCTTGCTGCGCGAAGGCGCGCCGCTCGGCCTCCATGTGCTGACGTGGTGCGATACCCTCAACAATCTGCAACGAACCCTCGACCGTGCGTCGATGCGCGAATTAGCGATGCGCGTGGTCTTTCAAATGAATGTCGGCGATTCGAGCAATCTGATCGACAGCCCCGCCGCGAGCAAACTGGGGCTGCACCGCGCCTTGTTCTTTAACGAGGAAGAGGGTCGGCTCGATAAGTTCCGACCTTATGGCTTGCCTTCGGAGACGTGGTTGAGGCAGGTGCGCGAGAGACTGGCTCAGGCCGTTGTGGAAGGAGACAAGACAAAGTCGCCGTGAGAGAATGAACGTGCCAACGGTGCGGTGAGAGATCGGACCATGTTTCAATTGCCCTTTCGTGTGGATACTCCCTTGGCTCCTTTGATTCCTCTTTTGGTAATTTTATATCTCTTATGGGCGTACGATCGAGACACGACCTTTGGCCAGGCTCTGAAATGGCTCGTTCGTCGGAAGCTAGCGGCTTTGGACCCCGACAAGGCACATCGAATCGGGCGGGGCCTTTTAGTCGTTGCGACTTTGATACTCGCTTCATTTTCGCTATTCGGCATTGCGGTGGCGAGCGGGCTTATTCGCAATGGCGACCCACCGCGAGCGCTCACGATGGATGAGTTTCTCGAACGACACGGCCCCTGAAACGACTTGGGCAGCAGAGGGTGCGGGCTTCGTCGTCGATAGGCCGGTTGGCGGCCAAACCAACGGTTTCCCTCTCGAAAGGATTGCGAAGCAATTTGACAAACGGATGGCTTGTCCTATCTTTGAGTAAATTTCCGGCGGTAACGCCGCGCCGCTCGAATCTTCTCACTCGCTCCAGTGCCGTTGGCGTTGAATGACCGATGGGGTCCGACTTTTGAGGCAAGAGGCTCGCTACATGCCCGCGCCGGCGACGATTGACTCCTTCGTGGAGCTTCTGGGTAAGAGCAACCTCGTCGATGGGGCGCGGCTGCGCGTATTTTTGCAACAGGCCGTTCCACTCTCGACCACGCCGCGCAATCTCGCGGCGCGGATGGTGGCGTCGGGACTGCTGACGCAATTTCAGGCCGAACAGCTCTTGCTCGGCAAGCATCGCGGCTTCACGATCGGCAAGTATCGCATCCTCGAGCGCATCGGCTCCGGCGGACACAGCAACGTCTATCTCGGCGAACACACGATGGTCAAGCGACGGGTGGCCGTCAAGGTATTGCCCGTCGCCCACGCCCAGAATCCGGCCGCGCTGGCGCGCTTCTACCGCGAGGCTCGCGCTGCGGGATCGCTCGATCATCCCAATCTCGTCAAGGCCCACGACATCGATTGCGACAACGGCATGCACTTTCTGGTCATGGATTATGTGGACGGCTCCAGTTTACAGCAACTCGTCGCGCGCTTTGGACCGTTGAGCGTCGAACGGTCGGCCCATTATATCCGCCAAGCGGCGCAGGGATTGCAGGCGGCTCACCTCGCGGGGCTGGTCCACCGCGATGTCAAGCCGGCCAACATTCTCCTCGATCGCCTCGGCTTCATCCGTGTCCTCGACCTCGGACTGGCGCGCTTTTTTTCCGACAACGAAGACCCCTTGACTCTCAAATACGAGAACAACAACATTCTGGGCACCGCGGATTACGTCGCGCCGGAGCAGGCCCTCAACAGCCACGAGGTCGATATTCGAGCCGACATTTATAGTCTGGGCGCGACGTTTTATTTTTTGTTGACCGGCCAACCCTTGTTTCCCGAAGGGCAGATCACCCACAAGCTGATTTGGCATCAAACGCGGCAACCGACGCCGGTGCGGCAGCTTCGTCCGGAGATACCGCCGAAGTTGGCCGCCGCCGTTGAGCGAATGATCGAAAAGACGCCGGAACGCCGCTATCAAACGCCGACGGATGTGGTGGAAGCGTTGACCCCCTGGACGGCGACGCCGCTACCTCCGCCGCGCGATGAGGAGATGCCTCGACTGAGTCCCGCTGCGCGCGCTGCCGCCGTTGCCGACGCCGATTCACCGTCCAACCTATCGCGCTCAGGCTACGCAGCCACGCCGCCGTTCGTCGCCGGTGCCATCGACACGGAACGAGACGCGACTTTGCCCAACGCCCCGACGATGCCGCGCTCGACCACGGCCAAAGGCGGATCGGCCAAGCGCATCTTCTCGGCAATCCTGCTCGTTCTGCTGGGTGCCTTCGCGGGAACCGGCATCCGCCTCGCCGCCAGTCGAGAAGCCGAGCGCCCATCGAACGAGAGTAAGTCGCTCCAAAACTCTTCTTCTCCCGATCCCACCGCGCCGCGGAATCGCGATTGACGGCATTCTCGTTCCAATCAGCGCGACGCCAACGCATCTCCGGCAGCAGTCATCTGCCATTCGGTCGCGAACAGATCCGCTTCGTTCGACGAGGGGTTCGCTCGCCGTTCGCGTTCGAGTCGGGTTTGCAGCAAATTGCTCAGGGTTTCAAAGTCCTGAACGAAGCGCAAGAAATGTGGTTCGGGAAGGGGAAGGGGATTCTGCATGACGGCCTCCAAGTGGTTCGAGTCGACGGAGAAATCGTCCTCCCGTCTCCGCCTTGGTTCGCGGGAAAAGGGCACACGCGCTCGCGCGTCGCTCTCCGTCGATCTCCGCAGGTGAAATGGGACTCAGTTAACACAATGTCTGAGATGAATGGGAGGGATTCTCCTCCCTTAAGAGATTGTAACCTTCGATTTCGCGAATGCAATCGTTTTCACCAATTTTTCATTGGAGAAACGATTCGCTCCGTCCGCACAAGTTGTCCCACGAGGGATGGTTCCCGCGGAAGTTGGTCGGCTGTCCCCGACCTCGAACCGAAGTCTAGGGGGAAGGTCGTTTCGCCTTCACCACCCCCAACTCCTCTCCCCTGAGTACAGAGGTGAGGGGAGAATCCGAACGTAGCTCTGTACGCTTAGAAGGGCCAGGCCGATGCGATTTGCTCCATGCGTTCGCGCGCCTCGGCCAAAGGGGAGCGTTCGCCGGGGTTCTGACGCAGGAAGGCCAAGAGAGACGGCATGAGTTCGACGGCGCGATCGACTTGTGGACTACTGCCGCGCGCATATGCCCCGATGCGGATGAGATCCTCTGCCTCGGCATGGATGGCGAGGATTTCGCGCAGCTTTCGGGCCGCTTGTTGATGGAGCGAGTCGGTAACTTCGCGACTGACCCGGCTGATACTGCGAGCGATGGCCACGGCGGGATAATGCCCGCGCTCGGCGAGACGGCGTTCCAAGACGATGTGCCCATCGAGCAGACCGCGCGTGGCGTCGGCAATCGGTTCATCGAGATCGTCGCCATCGACCAGGACGGTGAGGATGCCGGTGATGCTTCCGACGGCAGCGTTGCCCAATTGCTCGACCGTGTCGGCCAACAATTGAAAGACCGAGGGCGTGTAGCCGCGCGCGCTCGGTGGTTCGCCCAAGGCCAGACCCAACTCGCGCTGTGCCATGGCCAGGCGCGTCAGACTATCGAGCATGAACAAGACGTTGTCGCCGCGCGATCGAAAGTAGTCGGCCATGGCGATGGCCATTTGCGCGGCTCGGGCGCGCATCAAAGGCGCGCGTTCGCAGGTGGCGACCACAACCACCGAGCGCGCCATGCCCTCCTCGCCCAGGCAATCCTCGAGAAAAGAGCGCACTTCGCGGCCGCGTTCGCCAATCAGCGCGATCACGTTCACATCGGACTGCGCTCCCTTGGCAATCTCGCCGAGGAGCGTGCTTTTGCCGACGCCGCTGCCGGCGAAAATGCCGACGCGCTGGCCGCGGCCGAGCGTCAGCATACTATCGAGCGCGCGTTGTCCGGTGACGAACGGTTGCCGGATGCGGGCGCGCTCCATGGGCGGTGGCGTGTTGTGCAGGACCGGCTGGAGATCGCAGCCTCGCAAGGGACCGCGTCCGTCGAGCGGACGACCCAGCCCATCGAGAACGCGACCGAGCAACCCTTCGCCGACCGGGGCGAGCAGCCCCTTTCCCAAATGGGTGACGCGCATGCCCGCGTGAACTTGATTCGCTCGTTCGTAGGGCACGACGAATGCCATGCCGTTTTGAAAACCGATGACCTCAGCCAGCAGCGATTCGCCGTCGCCGAGTTCGATGGCGCAGCGGTCGCCGACGGCGGCCGGCATACGGCACGACAACAACACGCCGGTCGCTCCGCTCAACACACCGCTGGTTCGGAACAGCTCGTGCCGAGCCACGTCACGACGCAGGCGCGTTCGATCCAGATTCAGCATGAGTCGCGCTCCCCAATAATTGCGCTCGCAGTTCGGCTAAAGATGACGCCAAATCGGCGAGGACGTGAATCTCGCCCGCCTCCGCGCGGCAGCCTCCGCGCGGCACGGCGGAGTCCGCCTCCAAACGCGGCTCGGTCTTACCGAGGGTGCGATTGCCTTCGCCGTTCCGGCTTCCATCGTCCCGTTCGGCAAGGCGTTGGCGCAAAAGGCTCAGATCGTCAGGATGCAGAAACACCACAACCGAGGGCGCGGGCGGGAGGCGCTGCGTCGCTTGGCGTACCATTTCTTCGATGGGGAACTCGCCCGCTTGGAGTTTGTCGAAGAGTAAGCGACCGGCAATGGCGGTTGCCAGTTCGACCGTCGCATGGCGCATCTCGACGGCCATCGCCTCGTAGCGCGCCGTCAGATGTTCGACGGACTGCCGCATGGACGCCAAGGTTTGTTCGATGGCTTGCCGATCGGCGCGAGCGAGGGCCAGGGGATCGGGGGGCGGCGGTGCGGGAGGCTTGGCCGGCGACACCGACACTCTGGGCAGCGGAGCCGACGGGGTGGCGCGTACCACGTCCCGCAGGCGAGGCAACGTGGAAAAAACGACATCGAATTTGCGCCGCGAGGACACCACAAAACTCCCTTAGAGTCTGTTCCAGAAGCCCCTCTCCCCCTGTACTCAGGGGGGAGAGGGGAGCATTTTAGAAGCCCCTCTCCCCCTGTACTCAGGGGGAGAGGGGAGCTTTTTAGAAGCCCCTCTCCCCCTGTACTCAGGGGGAGAGGGGTTGGGGTGAGGGGGCGAGAAGCCACGGAAAAATGC
>JAKBCS010000209.1 GCA_021807595.1 Planctomycetota bacterium
GAAGAAGGCGAGGAAGCGAGGCCGCAGCCGGTCGAAACGGAGTACGCCTGTCCGACTTGCGGCAAGACCATGCTCGAACGCATGGGCAAGACCGGCCCATTCCTCGGATGCAGCGGCTATCCCGAATGCAAGACGACGATGAACTTCGGTCCCGACGGCAAACCCGTCCTCTCCGCCGTGCCGACCGAACACACTTGCGAGAAGTGCGGTGAGCCGATGGTGATTCGTCAGGGCAAGCGCGGCCCGTTCTTGGCCTGCACCGGCTATCCCAAGTGCAAAAACGCCAAGGACGTGGACGCCAACGGCAACCCCGTCAAGCCGATTGATACCGGCGTCGCCTGCGAGAAGTGCGGTTCGCCGATGGCAGTCAAGAAGGGCTTCCGCGGTCCGTTCCTCGGTTGCAGCAACTATCCCAAGTGTCGTAGCACCAAGCCGATCCCGCCGGAGATGAAGGAGAAACTCAAGGATCTGATGCCCGCACCGGCGGCGAAGAAGACGGTGCCGGAGGTGAAGGTTGAGGAACCGTGTCCCGAGTGCGGCGGACCGATGAAGTTGCGCAACGCGCGTAAGGGCTATTTCCTGGGCTGCGCCAAGTATCCCAAGTGCAAGGGCACGCGCGAGGCATCGCCGGAGTTGCTCGAAAAAGTGCAGGAAAACGGCGAAACGTCGTGATTCGTATCCACTTTGGTTAGCCGCGACGCGGAGCATCGCGGCTAACCAAATCCTTCCCAACCGATGACTTGCCGCTGCTTCGCGCCACGGTCTGGTAACTCACGAGCCGCAGCGCATCGTCGCCAACGGCTTGCCGCCGCGGGCCAACGCGCGCTGCACCAGATCGACCGCGAATTGAGCGTGGGAGATGCCCGCCGACTCTAAACCTCCCGACAGTCCAGCCGTCGGACTGAAATCTGGGTTCGGGTTCACTTCGAGGATGTACGGCTTGCTTCCCTTGACGCGAAAATCGACGCGGGCGTAGTCGCGGCAGCCGAGGAGATGAAACGCCCGGATGGCCAGCGTTTGCAGCTTATCGCGCAAGCGCGGCGACACGCGGGCCGGATAGGCGGGCGGCGTCGCTTCGTAGTCGCGCGTGCCCGGTTTCCACTTGGCATCGTAGGTCACGATGGGCCAGAAGTCCGGATCTTTTTCGACAAAGAGAATCTCCGATACCGGCAGGACGGTCAGCTCCGGCGCTTCGACCAGACCGACGCTAAACTCGCGGCCGCGGATGAACTCTTCGATCAACACCGGCGGACCATAGGTATCCAGCAAATAGGCGATGCGCTCGTTGAGGCGTTCCAGATTGGTGACGACGCTGCCTTGATCGACGCCGACGCTGGCGTCCTGCGCGGCCGGCTTGACGATGACCGGCCAACCGAGCGGGCAATCTTCGACCGGCACATCGTCGGCGACGAGGAACTTCGCCGTGGGCAAACCGGCTCCGACCAACAGATGCTTTGCGATGTGTTTGCTGCGAGCCAGACACAGGGTCTGATGGGGACAGCCGGTGTAGGGGATTTCCAACCATTCGAGAACGCCGGCGGCATAGGCTTCCGTCTCTCCGATGTCGGCCAAGCCCTCGAACAGATTAAATACCACGTCGGGCTTAAATTCTCGCAGTCCATCGAGCAGCACGCATGGATCGCGCGACGCGCCGAGCGTGCTGACCTCGTAGCCCGCTTCCGTCAGCGACCGCTGCACAAATTCGGTCGTGAATAGAATCTCGTGTTCCGAGTCGGCGTCGGGATGATCTTCCGGCAGGATCGGCTGATTGTGTAAAATCAGAACGCGGAGGGAGGAAGAATCGGTGGGGTGGATGTCAGCGATCATAGGCAAATCGTTCCCAAAGAAGCCCCCGAATGTATGGAAAGTGAATCCCGTTCCTCAAGTATCGAGCAAGAGCGCCCTTCCTCGCAACCCCTATTTGCGAGAAATCGTGACAATTCGCTGTCTTCGTCTCGGATTGTGGCAGTCATCGCGATCGTGACGATCTCGATTCACACGCATGTTTTCGGTTAGCCGCGACGCGCAGCGGAGCGAGGGAACAACGCGCTGCGCTCCGCGTCGCGGCTAACCGAAAACGCACGAATGACGGTCCATCGCCGATTGGAGGATACGTTCGATGAGCCGCGCGTAACTCCACCCGGCCAAGCGCGACAGAATTACCAGATCGCTTGACTCTGGGTTTAGCCCCGGCAGCGGGTTGACTTCGAGAAAATAGGGGATGTCCTCTTTGAGGCGGAAGTCAATGCGCGCGATGTCGCGGCAGCCTAGTTCGCGGTGGACGATGAGAGCGGCGTCCTCCACGGCTTTGAGTCGGGCCGGCGGCAACTTCGCGGGGCATTCGTAACGTACGCGCCGCAAATAGTCGCGCTTGACCTCCAGGCTGTAGACGAAGCGCTCTTCGTTCTGCGTGGGCAGCACTTGCATGACCCCGAGGATCTGCGGCGGCGAGTTGCCAACGATACCGACCGTCAGTTCCTTGCCCTCGATGTACTCTTCGACGAGAACGGGTTGCCGGTAGGCGCGGCGATGGCTTTCGATGGCCTCGACCAATTCCGCCGGTGTGTCCACGACGCACTTGCCGCGAATGCCTTTGCTCGATCCCTCCCATGCGGGTTTGACGATGGCCGTGTATGGGAGCGAATGGCGCGTTGTGATCTCGTCGAGCGGTTCGTCCGGTTGCCATGTCGTCCACTGCGGCACCTTCACGCACGTCGATTGGATCAGCTTCTTGGCGCAGTCCTTGTCGAGAGTGGCGGCGAGGGTGAGCGGATCGGAGCCGGTGTAGGGGATGCCGAGCATCTCCAGTACGGCGGGCACGCGCGCTTCACGGCTGCGACCGACGCCGTGGCCTTCGGCAATGTTGAAGACGAAGTCGGGTGGATCGCGCAAGAGACGTTCGAGCAGTTCGCGGCCATCGCCCAGCAAGGCGACTTCGTGACCGAGACTGCGCAACACGGCGGCAATTCCATGGACGGTGACGGGACTGTCAAATTCTTCTTGGAAATCGTCGGGCAGATGAGCCGACAGAGGCAGGTCGGTTTTCAAATCGTAGGTGATGCCGATCTTCATCCCTGATCCCTTCGACGAGCGGGGGGCGTTACTCCCCCGCTCGCCAAATGTTTTACGAGCCGCAGCCGTGGGCCAACATGCCCAGAGCGAGCAGATCCTCGCTGTGGCCATTGCAGCAGCCGTTGGGTTCGTCCATTGTGTTCGCTTGTTCGTTGGCGAGTACGGTCAACTCGCGTCGGGCCATGCGGTCGTTGCCGGTGGGGATGAGGGCGGACTTACTCCCCTGCAACAACGACGAAACGCCGCGCGACGCCGTGGGTTGAACCGTTTGTGGTTTGTCTTCCGCCTGATAGCGGACCAACATGCCCTCGTAGTTCCGCAGCACGACGGCATCGTCGCTGGCGGACACGAGATAGTTCGGCATGACCGGAATCTTGCCGCCGCCGTGCGGACTATCGACAACGTAGGTCGGGATGCCCAAGCCGGACATATGGCCGCGCAGCCCTTCCATGATCTCCATGCCCTTCCACACCGAGGTGCGGAAGTGTCCGGCTCCAATCACCGGATCGCAGTGGAAGATGTAATACGGACGCACCTTGATGCGCAGCAAAGCCCGCATCAGGTCGCGCATGGTTTCCAGCGAATCGTTAACGCCCTTGAGCAGGACGGCGTGATTGTTGACCGGCATCCCGGCCTTGAGCAACGAGAGACAGACGCGGGCCGCTTCCGGCGTGATCTCGCGCGGATGGTTGAAGTGCGTCTGAATCCACACTTTGCCGGCCGAGGCCAACAGGTCGATGAGGCATTTATCGTAGAGTTTTTGCGGCAGCGTCACCGGCACGCGCGTGCCGATGCGAATGACATCGACGTGCGGGATGGCCGCCAGGTTGTCGAGAAAGAAGCGCAGTTTGTTGGTGGGCAATGTCAGCGGATCGCCGCCGGAAACGATGACATCGCGGATTTCCGAATGATCGCGGACGTATTCGATCATACGTTCGTCGTTGCGGCTAATGGCATCCCAGCCACCGCGCACCATCGTGGCGCGTTTGCGCGTGCAGAAGCGGCAATACATGGTGCAAACGTGGGTGGTGACCAACAAGGCGCGGTCGGGGTAGCGATGCGTCAGACCCGGAACCGGCGAATCCTTGTCCTCTTCCAGCGGATCTTCCAACTCGTAGCCGGACGGATTGTACTGCTCCAGCGGCGAAGGCACCGCTTGCAGACGAATCGCATCGTTGGGGTCGCTGGGGTCAATCAGAGAGAAATAGTAAGGCGGGATAGCCGTCTTGTACTCGGCTTCGAGAGAGCCGATGGCTTCCAATTCCTCCGTCGAGAACGGCAGCAGTTCACGCAACTGCCGAACGGAGCGAATGGCGTTCTGCGACTGCCATCGCCAATCGTCCCAGAGGTGATCGGGGACATGACGCCAGAGCGGATGGCGTCGGGGTTTACCGGGAGGTTCTTCGTCCTCGAAACCGGGACAGGTTTCGTAGGACAAGCGCGGTTCATACCCGGTGCGCTCTTCCGATTCACTCATCGTCTAAGATGCCTCCAAAAGACTCGGATGCCTCGCGTACTCTCGGAAGCTGACCGCTTCGAGCGTCCGGCAGCTGCCCAAGGCACTTCACATCCACGCGGATGCTAACGCGAAGTTCATAAAATGCAAGGCCTACCCAATCGAAATCCATCGCGCGCGTCGATCTCGCTTTCCCGACTTCACTACATTCGACACAACCCGCCAACTCGAAGGCGCGCGGCGTGTCGATCTCGACGCCTTTCACGATGGTATCTTCTCCACTCCTCGGTTCGTTCGTCTCCTTCGTTCCATCGTCCAGCTGCAATCGACCGCGAGTAAATCTTTGCAAGTTTAGAATGAGCGCTCGATTCGGCCAAGGCGACTTCGACGAAAAAATCGTCGAATGCGGAAAATTGTTTCTTTCATCGACCATCGACGCACTGAAGTTGAGAGAGGACACATAGTTCTTGAGACATCTCAGCGCACGCTTCTCGGCTTCTCGTTCCCACGTTCCGCGTGGGAACGCACGCCTCACCGATCCGCTGTGCGCAAATCGGGCTAGAAGGTTCGGGGGCTTGGCAGAATATAGAACTGACGTACACTAACCGTTGGGTATTCTTGGGTCTTCAGACGACGCCTTGCTCGGCACGGTCGGATTCTCAAACGGTAGGCTCCTCTCTCTCCCGAGTAAGCGGAGAAGGGAAGCAGTGGAAAGTTCAGCATCTATTTCCGAGGGGTTGGTATGTTCGGATTGTTCGAGAATCCCGACGACTTGAAGGTTTTCACCGGCGACAGTTCCGTAATTCTCCCGTCGCTCGCCGACGAGAGCGTGCAATGCTGCGTAACCTCGCCGCCTTATTGGGGACTGAGAGATTACGATCATCCTTCGCAAATTGGTTCCGAGGAATCGCCGGAAGAGTATGTAAGGAAGCTGACGGACATTTTTCGCGAGGTTCGCCGTGCGTTGCGCAAAGAGGGAACCTTTTGGCTTAATGTGGGAGACGGCTACGCCAGGAACGGTGGAACGGGCAATTGCGGGCCGAACGCCGTGGTCGGCAACACCAAAAAGCTCATCCAAAAGCGCAATTGCAAGGTTCCCAACTGTTGGGGTCTCAAAGATCGCGACCTCATGGGCCTTCCGTGGCGAGTTGCTTTTTCGTTGCAGGCGGACGGATGGATCTTGCGATCCAGAATCACATGGATCAAGAAGACGGCCATGCCGGAGAGCGTCAAGAATCGACCGACAACGGCCACGGAAGAGATCTTTTTGTTCACCAAGTCGCCAACGTACTATTACAATCCGCAAGGAGTACGCGAGCCTACGGGAGCGAACTTGCGCAACTATTGGATTCTTGGTCCCGAACCCAATTCAAACGGGCACCCTGCGGCATTTCCTCAAGAATTGGTGCGCAGGTGCTTGTTGCTCGGCACGCGGGAAGGGGATGTCGTCCTCGATCCGTTCGCGGGATCGGGGACCACCGGCACGGTCGCAATCGAGCTAGGACGAAAAGCATTTCTAATCGAGTTGAACCCAAAGTATGCGGATATGAGTAAGAAAGGACATAGCGATGCACAGAAAGGCAAAGGGGTCAAAACAAAAGATTCTTGAGTTCTTTCTCCAAAGCATCGGCAAGATATTGGAATCGAGAGAAATCCAAGAAGCCAGTGGCGGAGCATCGGAATGGGCGAGACGAGTAAGGGAATTGCGTAATGAGGATGGCTATCAGATTCTGACGCACAAGGACCGGACAAATCTAAAGCCGAACCAATACCTCATGGAGACCATCGAGAGATTGCCCGCCTTCTCAAGAGATGTTTCCAAGGAAACGCGCGCCTATGTCCTCGAACGCAACGGGTATACCTGCCAGATGTGCGGAGCGGCAGCCGGTGATCCCGACCCGCTCGGCGGCAACCGCACCGTTCGTTTAACCGTGGGACATATCCTTGACAAATCGAAAGGCGGCGATGACAACCCCAACAACTTGCGCGCGGTATGCACGGGTTGTAACGAGGGCTTGCAGAACATCTCGCCGCCGAAGCCGGATCGCATCCATCTCCTTGCGCAGATACGAAGGGCCAGGCGAACGGATCAGGAGGCCGTACTCAAGTGGTTGCTACAGAAATTCAATCTCAAGGCTACAGGTCAAGACGACACGCGAACACCGTGACTCACGTCGCCAAAACCGCTCCCAAGACGCCACGGATCGGCAGATTGACCGGCTCGTTTATGAACTGTACGGCTTGACGGAGGAGGAAATCCAGATTGTCGAGGGTGCCAAGCCGTGACCATCGCGAATTAGAGCGGTTCCCATGCGAGTTGGGCACAGTGGCGGTTGAGGCAACAGGACAGGTTAGGGCGTTGGTTAGCCGCGACGCGGAGCGGAGCGCGTTGCC
>JAKBCS010000066.1 GCA_021807595.1 Planctomycetota bacterium
CTCGGTCTGCTGGCCGGCGCTGGGCGGGTTGAAGATCATGAGATGCGGGCGATAACGTTTTTCGGCAGCGGCGGGTTGTTGTTGACGGCGTGCCTGGCGGCACTGTCCGCTTGGATGCGGCGCACACGCTCGCACTTCGTCGATGGCAACGGCTGGTGGAGCGTGGCGCGGCTTGGCGTCCGCAATGCCGCGCGCCATCCCGGACGCAGTATGCTGACGGCCGGTTTGTTGGCTTCGGCGGCGTTTCTGCTCGTCGCCGTCGAGGCATTTCGTCGCCGAGCCGACGCCCACGAGGCCGTTGCGCTGGCCAACGGCGGATTCGATCTCGTCGCCGAATCGGATCTGCCCTTGTTCCTCGATCTGAACACCGATGAAGGCCGACGAGAAGTGCAGGAGAAGTTGTTGCCGATTTACCGCGACGAAGCGAAAGGCGACAACGCGCTTGCCGAGGGTCAAGCCAAGGAAGCGGCGACTCTTCTCGAAAAAGTTACCGTAGTCGCGTTCCGCGTTCGTGCCGGCGATGATGCCAGTTGCTTGAATCTCTATCAACCGCTGCGTCCGCGTCTGCTCGGCGTCCCGCAGGGATTCATTGAGACGCAAAAGAGCGGCTTCCGTTTCGCGGCCACTGCGGCGCGATCCGAGATCGAGCGGAACAATCCGTGGACACTGCTCTTGTCGCACGCCGACGAAGTGCCCTGTTTCGGCGAGAAAAACACGGTCGAATGGATGCTCGGTTCCAAACTCGGCAGCACCATCTCTCTGCCGCCCGATCGCACGCTTCGTATCGACGGCCTACTGAGCGACAGTGTATTTCAGAGCAGTTTGTTGGTATCGGAGTCGAACTTCCTCCGCATGTATCCAGGACATGAGGGATACAATTATTTTCTCATTCGCTCTCCCGAAGGCCAACAGTCTGAAGTGCGGCGCGCGTTGGAGTCGGCTTACGGCGATCGTGGCTTGCAAGTCGCGCCGACAGTTGAGAAATTGAATGCGTACCTGGCCGTCGAGAATACCTATCTCTCGACGTTTCAGGCGTTGGGCGGACTGGGCTTGCTGCTCGGTTCGCTGGGTTTGGCGGTGGTTCTGCTGCGCGGCGTGTGGGAACGGCGCGGCGAACTGGCGCTGTTGCGCGCCCTGGGCTATCGGCGCGGAACGCTGGGCTGGCTGACGCTGGCAGAAAATGCGTTTCTGTTGCTGGCGGGGTTGTCGTCCGGCACGATTTCGGCACTGCTGGCGGTTTCGCCCCACTTGTTGAGCGGGGCCGGAAGCGTTCCGTGGCTGCATCTGATCGCCCTCTTGACCGGCGTGGTCTTCGTGGGACTTGCGGCGGGAGCCTTGGCAACGGCATCGACGTTGCGCGCGCCGTTGATTTTGGCACTGCGGCGCGAATAAAGATTTACCGGCCCGAAGCGTAAGCGAGGGTGAAGGAGAGATCGAGTGATACCGGATAAGTACATGTGGATTTTTTACGTCGCTCTGGCGGGTCTCTCGTGGGGTACTTACGTCCCGCTGATTTTCTACGGCGGCGGCGAACTGGTGGGCAAGAATCCCACCAGCGGACGTTTCATGGCCATTCTGTGCGTCGGCGTGGCCTATTTCGTCATCGCCGTCTTGTTTCCGTTGTACATCTTCCTAAGCAAACAGGCCGAGTGGCCGGAGATGTCGACGACGGGGTTGGTGTTCTCCGGTTTGGCCGGAATCGCGGGAGCCGTCGGCGCGCTGTGCGTCATCTTCGCCAGCAAGGCGGCGGTAGCGGCGGCGAAAGAAGCGAGCCTCGACCCGGCTACTTTTCGTCTCTACATCGCGCCGCTCATCTTCGGCTTGGCTCCCGTCATCAATACGCTAGTCAGCTTGATGTGGCATCCGCAAAAGGGACAGCCATTCCACTTCCATTTCGACGCGCCGGGATGGAAATTGTGGGTCGGCATCCTCCTGGTCGGCGTCGGGGCGGCGCTCGTGCTGTTCTCGAAGGAAGAGGCCGAATCTCATAAAGCGCCCGTCAAGGCACCGGCTTCCAGCGCGATGCTCGAACCGACGCCGATACCCGCGCCGGAGGCTTCGTCGTGACCCCCGACGCCGCCGTCGAGCGCTTGCAGGGCACCCTCGCCCATTTGTGGATGGCGCGAACTTTCCTCAAGCACGCCGACGAGATTCAAGACGACGAGGAATTGCTCGACGTGCCGCGAACGCTGTTCGATTGCATTCGCGCCGTCGAGCCGGCGGCTTTACGGAACGACAACAAAGAGTATTTGCATCGCCTTAAGGGCAAATTACCGAAGTTGCGCCGCGCGGCGGAGCTATTCCAGCGCGAGTTCCGCCGCGTGTCGGCGCATACCAATTTCGAGATGGCGGCGCTGTCGCTGACGGCGTCGGTGCGACAGATCGAAGAAATCTTGGCCGCACTGCCATCGTCCCCGGCATAGCGTCTGTCTCATAAGCTCCCCTCTCCCCGCGAGTACAGGGGGAGGGGTTTTGGAAAGCCTTCGAGAACGAACGCGGGGAGCATTTGATACCGGCCTATTCTTCGGCGTCGCTCGTCTCGGTATCGAAAATCCATTCTCGCTCCGGCAGACGAAGGGCCGCCAGCCGCGTTTGGAACGCGCCCGAGAATCCGGGCGCGGATCGCTCGATGTATCGCTTGCCGACCGAGAAGTCGATGCACGCGGCCTCATCCTCGCAAGGGATTCCAAGCGATGGAGGGCGATCGGAAGCGAACAGAAGATCGCCATCGACTTCGTGCGGCAGAAGGATGCGCCAATAGTGGCCGAAAACGCACAAAGGCCCCGAATAGGTGCGCCACCAAGCGACGCGCCGCTCGTGCCGCAACTTGCCCATCGACACAAACGGCTGGTCGGCTTTCGTTTCGGGACCGGAAGTCAACCGTTTCACGGGATTATCGTTTTGATGGACGAGTTTGGCAACCGAAGGGGACAGACCGCACCGGCGAACCTCCACATCGATCCGCTCGCAATGAGCATCGTGCCAAGCGACGGCATCCTTCGCGCCTCGCAACGGGTCGATGGCCGAGTCGCTCCAACAGGCGTGGACGACGCGCAAATCGGAGCGTTCCAGCACCAGCGGCAAATCGGCTATGAAATCGAGCATGGCATAACGCTCGCGCTCGGAGATCCACGCCTGCGGTCGAAGGAATGCCGGATCGCTCGGCGACAAGGGGTGATGAAAAAACCATACGTTATCGGGCTTGCGGCTGCCCAAGAGGAGATTCAATTCGTGGTTGCCTAGCACGCACTGCGCCCGTTCCCTTTCGATGAGGCGCTTCACCAGGGAGACGACGGCGGGACTATCGGGACCACGATCCACCAGGTCGCCCACAAAGACGAGTCGTCGATTCTCGGGGTGGCAGCCATCCTCATCGTAACCGAGTCGTTGCAACAAAGACAAAAGAGCGTCGATTTCACCGTGAACGTCGCCAATAATATCGAGAGAACCGGCGAAAAGGGCGCGAACCAATGTCCCCATGATGATTTCCACAGTCTCCATCGATGTATCACAATCCGTGGGGTCGGCAACTCTACCGGCCCCACGTTCAGCTTACGCGACGCCTGCGCCTATCTCCACGTCAACACGCGGAATACGCCCTCGCGCCGCTTCATGCGTTCCGGCAGCGTCAACAAGCGATCTCGATAGAGGCTCAAAAATAGTCCGATGGCGAAGAATGTTCCGCCGCCGACCATGATGTAAACCGCCGTCGTTTGCAACTGCTTGGGGACCGTCAGATAGAGAACCAAACTGACGAGGTACAATACAGACAAAAACGCTCCGCTAAGCGTTGTCGATTTAATCTGGAACATGAACCCGGTCGCCAACAACACCAGACCGGATACCAACATGCCGATCTCGTTGAGGGTATGAAACGTGTTGAAGACACCCTCGTATCGGCAATACAAGACGGCTATCGACAGCGGCAGGGCCACGAGTAGACTGCCCAGAACGAGGCTCAGTGACACGAGGTCGTCGTGTCGCTCTCGTTCTCGATACCAGCCGATGTGGCCGACGCTCAGCAACAACCCTCCCAGAACGACGGCAACGATTTCTAATTTCTCTCCCGGTGTCAAATTGCCGAGGACGGCCATGACTAGGACGACCAGCGCCGCATTGACGATGGCCGTCGTCGCATACCAACGCCGCCACTCCAGTTGACGGACCAAAGCCAAGGCGGCAAGTCCGATGGCGATCAGAGCGAACAGGAGCAGAACGAGTACGTCGCGCCGGGCCGTGCCTGCGAACAGGCGACTGAGGACGATCAAGGCTCCGGCGACGAAGGCCAACGACAACAGTGCGTTGCCGCCGTGGAAGGCGACGCTCGCCAAGCCGGACAGTTTCAGATTTTCCAAGACGGCGAAGCGATAGGCGATCAACAACATCAGGCCGACGACGGCGAACGTCAGGACGTAGTATTCCTCCTCGACGCCGACGTACTTGAGCAGTTGCCAGACGGCGGCGCAGGCGGTCAGCGTACAGGCGGCGATACTGACGGCGTGCTTTCGCCACAGCGCTTCCAACAGATAGAACAGCGTCGCCTCGGCAAAGAATGCGGCGAGCAACAGATTTAAGCGATCTCCTTCGATGAGGAGGAACCCCTTGAAGGCGGTGCCGATGCTGGAAATCAACATGACGACCGTGGCGACATGAGCCACGCGCAGCAGCGGTTTCTCTTGCGAATGTCCCTGATACAGCCGCGCCCCCAAGAGATAGAAGAGCGGAATCAGCATCAACAGAGGCGCTTGATCTTGCCAGGCCATTTGCGGCGAAACGGTCTTGAGCAACCCCGCCGCGCCGACCAGCGTGGCCGCACCGGTTCCGTAGAAGTACATCAGCGATAAAGACGGCCGCGTATGTCGGAAAAGATGCGCCGATATCCGGCACGATACGGCGGCAGTCAGCATGGCCGCGATGTAGGTCTTGCCGAGTTCGTAGCGCCACCAACCGAGCAAGGGACTCGTAGCGCGGAAGTGCAGCAACACACCGAGTACGACCGGCGCGACGCTGAGGAACAGCCCGACCGGCGGACTGACGCGCACCAACCGCGAATCCGATGCCGTCATCTTTGTCAGTGTGAGATTGGCGAGCAACGCCGTCGCGGCCAGGGCGATAATGGCGATTTCGGCAATCGGCACTTGCCAGGGCAGCAATCCCAGTGCCAACACCTCGGCCCATAGTAGACAGAACACCGAGAGATAGATGTACGCGCCGACGCGCCGTACCACGAGATCCGAATAGGCATAGGCATAAACGCCCGCCGACACGAGGAAGAGGGCCAGCCATCTGCCCCAATCGGTCGTGACGATGGGCGATGGTCCCGCCCGGTAATCGAGATAAATCGACTCGAATAAGCGATACAGCCATCCGCCGCACATCTGCGCGCCCAACAACAGAAGCAGACCACCGGCGAGAACAGCATGGCCCGACCAGAAGAACGCCAACCCAAATCGGCGGCGCGAAAACGGACTATCTCCCTCGACAAAGGCGCGTTCGATGTGGATGCAGAGCAATCCAAAACTGACGAGCATCACCGACGGAGCGGCAATCTCCTCGAAGCGCTGGAGCCGTTGATCCGCCAGAATAAGCAAGCCGGCCATGGTGACGCCGGCCACAAAGACGTACACGAACGTGGGATCGCGCAGAATGCGCGCCGAGGCGGCATAGAGGACGCAGCACAACAGTGCCGGCAGCCAGAGCGGCCCCCCCTCGCTGAGTACGATTAGCCCCTGCGAATTGTAAAACCAGAGATTGAGGGGCATCACGAGGCACGCCAACAGCGTCAGCGCGCGGCCCGCCGTCTGATAGCGCGTGCGCAGAATGAGTGCCCACCCCCCGGCGAGCAACAACGCGTTGCCGACGCCCAGACACACGGCCAAAAACTTCGGATCCTCGAAAAACCCCGACGCCGCCAACCAGATGACGAGACCCAAAACGAGCAAGGCTCCGCCGGAACCCAACATCCACTGAATGCTGCGCGGATCGAGCAGAATCTCCACCAAAGGGCGTCGCGGCACTCTAGGTTTCGCGAGGCGGGGTTCGGCGGCCGTTGCGAACGGAATACGTTTGCCGTCGAGCTTCCTCCGCAGCGAAGCGATGCGCTGATTGGCGTCTGCCAACAGGGCATCTCCTTCGGCCATCGTCACAAACCCCTCTCGATAAAGTCGATTGATCTCGTGACAAGTAAATGTGAAAAAGCGGAGATGCTCTGTATCCGGCGTATGCGCAGGCGCACCGCAGTCGTCGCAATCGGTATCGCTGGGAACGAGAATGCGCCTGCAACTCCAACAGACCTCGGCAGAGCGAAGCTGGAATCGATCGTCGATGGGTTTGTCGGTTTGTAAATGCTCCTTCCACGAGGCATAGTTGTTGGAAATGGCACTATAGGTCGTCTCCCGGATGACGCCATCCGCCTGCCAGCGTTCGAAACAACGCTGGGCGAATTTCATCGCATTGAGCAAATCGTTGCGATCCAAGTCGCTCGTCGTGGACGCCGTTGTCATTCGTCACCCCTCGATTCGATAAACGCACTTCGGGTTCGTATCGATCTCCTCTCTCTTGCTAAGGCACGGCGAAATCGAGACTGTCACGCCGAATCGGAAAAAAGCGAGCAGAGTGTTAGTCCCCCAACGTCCGATGGGATGGGCTAAGGTTGCCCGCTTCCCTTCGCGCTAGGGAAGGAGCGCTCTCAGGGATTCTATGCGATGATCCTGGACGGACGGAGCGCTTTGGCGACGATCGAGTAATAGCGCTTGCATCCCCGCCGCGCTTGCTCCCTCGAAATCGTTGGCAAGGTCGTCCCCGACGTGGAGAATCTGTTGGGCGGGTGCATGGATCGAGCGGCACATTGCCTCGAAGAAAGCCGCCGCGGGCTTGCGCCAGCCCACCTCGGAACTAATCACAAGAAGGCGAACGGCGCGCAGGGAGGGCAGGCTTTCGACAAGAGGGCGGAGGCGGCGGTCAAAATTCGACGCGATTCCCACGAGATGGCCACGCGCGGATAACGCATTCAATACCTCGGCGGCGTCTTCGGCACATCGCCAGGCCGATGTTCTCGAGAAGTGCGTGTACAAGGTCTGAAAACAGGCTTCGGCATCCGACACGTCGTCGAGAACCTCGGCGACAATGGCACGCCAGCGGGCCAACTCACGCGCTTCGCTGGTGCGAAGGCCCGACTCCGCGTCATCTCGTTCTTGGCGAAGAACGGCAACGGAAAAGCGTGAAGCTACCGTCGAGGCATCCAGACGACTGCCAAACTGACGGCCGACGGACGCATACACTTCCGCAGGCGACGATTCGGGAAGAAGGAGTGTGCCAACCGCGTCGAAGAAAATCACCGGAGGCAGAGGAGATGGGAGAGCCATCCGTTCGCCCTAGCCCATCAAGAAGGAGTGACCCGCGTCAGCGCGCGGTCGAGTCGGCGTTGCAGCTGCCGTATGCAAAAATGCAGGCTCCAGCAGCGCTGTTCCAATCGCAGGCAGGCTCGTTCGTCCTCGGAAAGATTTTGCCGTAGCCGATCCAATTCCATTGCCGCCAGCCACGCCTGCTCCGACCGTTTGTTGCGCGTCAACGCTTCGATGCGCGAGCGCAAGATTGCGGCGGCAGCCGGATTGTCCCGCAAGCGCCGTCTCACACCCGCCAACTCGCGCTGCGCGTGCGACAGTTCGGCACAACGCTGCTGGAGTTCCGCGCCAAGGCCATCGATTTCGTCCAGTGTTCGCTCGCGCGAACGGGGGGCGAGGAGAATTCGGCCCAGATCTTTCAGGCTCCATTCGACCGTATCCAGAAGTTCTCCCAACATCGCCTTCGTCTCCGCAATCGAATGGGCAGGACGCTTCCAAAGGTTTCCATCATTCTATTCGTTCGCCCCATTGTCTTCTTGCGGATTTTGGTAAAAAGTCTCAAGGAGGTTCCGAATGCTTCCACGAACGGCACGAGTTCATCGAGAGAGAGAACATGAAGCACACCAAGGGAGAACAGTTTGCCGGCGTGACGGTGGCTCTGGTGACACCGTTTCGCAACGGCGATCTCGACCTGGCTGCCTTAAAGCAACTGGTCGAGTGGCATATTGAACAGGGAACCGATTGCTTGTCGCCGGTCGGCACCACCGGAGAATCGCCGACGCTAGATCACGAAGAACACGAGCGCGTCATCGCCGCGGTGGTCGAACAGGCGCGCGGACGCATCAAGATTGTGCCCGGTACCGGCTCGAATAGCACGCGTGAGGCCATTCGCTTGACGCGCTTCGCGCAACGCGCCGGGGCCAACGGTGCGCTGATGGTCGGGCCGTACTATAACAAACCGACGCAAGAGGGGTACTATCGCCATTTTGCCGCCGTGGCCGAGGCATGCGACTTGCCCATCGTTCTGTACAACATACCCGGACGCACGGCATCGAATATCGTGCCGGAGACGATCGCGCGCCTGGCGGAGATTCCCAGTATCGTTGCCATCAAGGAAGCGACGGGATCGCTCGATCAAGCGTCGCACATCGCCTCGTTGTGCGATCTGACCATCCTCAGCGGCGACGATAGTTTAACGCTGCCACTGATGAGCGTCGGCGGACGCGGCGTGGTCTCGGTAGTCGGCAATCTGATTCCGCGCGATCTCAAGGCGCTCGTCGCTTCGTATGAAGCCGGGAACACCGAAGAGGCACTGCGTTGGCATCGCAAGCTCTTCCCCTTATGCCGCGACATGCTGTCGGTGGCCACCAATCCCATTCCGCTGAAAACGGCGATGAAGCTGCTCGGACGCGGTAACGGCGAGTTGCGTCTGCCGATGTGTTGTCTCGATTCGGCCGGCGAGGCCCGCATCGCACAGACGCTGCGCGCTTACGGTTTGATGCCATAATCTCGCGAGCGGGCCGTGGCCGAAGCCAATCCGCGTTCGCCCACGGCCTGCCGACCATCCTCTATTCCAAACCCGCGCCGCGCAGTTTGCTCTTCGCCTGCTTGGCCAGTTTGGTGCGCGGCGAACGTTCCATCAACAGACGCAACACCTTGCCGCCGAACTGCTTCTGTTGCCCCGTTTGCTCGGCGAAGTGAAATCCGAGATAATAGAGATCGTCTACGTCAAGCCATCTCATTTTCTCGAACTGTGCCCCCAAATCGGCTTCGTACCCCTGGCAGAGTGTGGCAAACTGCGACAAGCACGGATCGTTTGCCCGCGCTTCAGGAGCCAGATCGCGGCTGGAAACCTTCAGCCCGCAGCACGCCAGTTCGAGCCGGATCGCAAAACCACTGGAGGGATCCCGAATCAACAGACGGAGGTATAACAGAGCCGTTTCATATTTTTTCTTCTTACGCCACGCCACGGCTCGGTCTTCGAGGCGCTGGCGCAACTCGGTCGGGTCTGACTCGCGCAAGAGAAACAACAATGCGTCGGTTCGACGGTCGTTTTCTTCGAGGTATTCGCAGGCCCGCGCAAACACTTGTTCGCGCCATTCGGCGGGATACTTGCGGGCGAACGGCGCTTGGGCGCGCGCCACCAGCCAAAGGCGATCGGGCGTATCCGCCGACAACAATGCCGCCGTCAATGCGTTTTGTCCTTGTTTGAGACGGACCAGACGCGACAGCGCGCCGTCGCGCAACGAGGCGTCGGGGTGTTGAATCTGTTGCACCAGCGCTTCGGCCACCTCGGCGCTGTCGCGGTTGCCGACTTTTTCCAGCGCCAGCTTACGCACCGCCACGTCGGATGCCTGCAAGAGTGTCAGCCAGTCCGTCACCGTTCGTTCGCCGACGGGTAGATTTTTCAGCAACACCAAGGCTGGTCCGGCCAGCCGGAAATCGGTTTCGAGCGCACAGGCAAACAGCCGTTTGAGTTGTTCCTTGCTCGGCGACGCGGCCCATTTGCCCAGCGCGTGCAATGCCGCCGTGCGGATCTCCAAGGAATGCGACGGCGCGATGCGCTCCCAAAGCACCTTTTCGGCGCGCGGATCGTCCAATGCCGCCAACAGGCGCAGCACGGCGGCTTCCGAATGCGTGGGGAGAGGCTCTTTCTTGTTGCCGATCGCTTCGAGCAACTGCTCGGCCAGCGTCTTTCGGTGCGCCGACGTCAGCGTCGGCATTTGAGCCAACAGCGAACGCGCCGCGGAATCGACGACACCCGGATCGCTCTGAAGCAGCATGGCGACGGCGGCGGTCTCGGAGCTGGTCGTTCCCGCGGCCGCCAATGCCGACGCGATGTAGCGCCGCAGTCCCGGAGAAACTTTCGGCATCAAGTCTTGGAGCGCCTTCGTGCCTTTTGCACCCAGCTTCGCCGCCGCTAACGCCGCTTGCTCTGCTTCTTCTCCGCCCTCTTTCACGCGATCCAACAACGACGGTAATGCTGCCTCGATTCGCAGCTTGCCCACCGTCCGGATCGCTTGCAGTCGAAACGCCGGTTCGCTGTCGGCCAGGGCGTCGCAGAGCGCGCGCGACAGGTCCGCATCTTTCGTGCCAACTTCGCCGAGTACCAGTGCGGCGGCACAACGAATGTCGAGCGGTCGAGCGGCGTGCAGCAGTTGCAGTAGTTTTTTGGTCGTATCCGCCATGATCTCCCCATCGATTTTGCGATGGCTGGGTCGCTTCCGAAGTCGATTCTATGGGGAATTCTCATTTCCGTCGCTTGCGAGCCGTTTCGCCGGCACCTATTCTGGAATCGTCTCGAACCCCACAATCGACGCTGCCGGTTCGCCCCAAGGATGCTAAATTAAGAGAGAGGGGTGGTTGTATCCCTGCGGCGATTTATTCCGAGAGAAATTCGCCATGCCCATTCGTTTCCGCTGTCGCCATTGCAATCAGTTGATGGGAATTGCTCGCCGCAAGGCTGGTACGATGGTATCCTGTCCGACTTGCCGCGCTCAAGTCTTGGTTCCGATGGAGGACGAGGAAGCCCATCCGCAGCCGTTGGGGGGCGCAGTCGCTCCGCCTCTCTTTGAACGCAGCGATTTCGAGGCTTTTTTGGATAATCCACCGGAGCCTCCGGTACCCGCTCCTCCTCCCGCTTCATCGCCGTTCGCCCCAACGATGCCACCCTCGCCCTCGATTTCAGCCGCCGCGCGCGCTCCGTCCCCACAGGGATTGTTCTTGTCGCCGACTCAAGCCACTTGTTTGACGGTGTCCGTAATTCTCCTCGTCGCCTTGGCATTCGGCGCGGGCTTACTTGTCGGATATTATTGGATGGGTTGAAGAATCAAGAAGAGGAGAGCAACAACGCCTGACGCCGCCGCGCTCTCAGCTGTCGATACATCCTCCGACGCAGCTGAGCTAGGCGTAAGTCCAAGAACAATCGGTTGAGCGATGGCAAGTCGAAAGGCAGCGTCCGCACGCGCGTCAAACGATAGTTATCGAGGAGAACCGAAGAACTGCCATCGTCGTGATCTTGCACCCACGGATCGCCGGTAAAGCGCAGATCGCTCAAGGAAGGTCGAACGCAACACAACGGCTCGTCCTCCCGCGTGGACTGGATCGAGTGGACGGTCAGATTTTCACACAGCGTTAACATCGTCCGCGCCCTCTCGCCCCTCTCGCAATGCCAATGAGCGATAAGTAGCGAATCGAGTGCCAAGACGTAAAATCGGCGGCGGATGTGAGACGGCTATCTGTATCCTATTGATATAAAATGAGTTATGATTTATGCACTTCTGTCGATTGGGCGCAGGATCGGGGATCACATCTGCGACGTTTTCAGACAGAGTGTGTAATCGTAGTACAGCGGAGAAGGAGTTGCCGTTCGGTGAAATCGTCGCAGCCGTCACAACGCGCCGGACTCCTCCATCGATCTCCCATGCGCTGGCGCAAAGGGGAAGAGGGTGGCGAGGATGTTGGCCGATTTTAATTCTGGAATGCCTCAAGCCAACCCGTCTTGCCGCACAACGGCTCGGAAGGATGGTAGGACTCGTTTCGCTCGGCTAGAATGGGTTTGATAGGCGACTCTTTCTCCGGCGTCCGATTCCTTTCACCGAGTCGGCCCACGAGGAGACAAACGGACATGCGATTGACTTGCCGTGCAATGACGACCTGCTCGTTTCGATTAGCTCTTGGGTTGTCGATGGCTCTTGGGATTAGTTTCAGCCCCAATCCATTGCGAGCCGAACCGTTGCCGAAACGCAGCCTCGACGAGTTTCAGTTGGTACTTTCGCGCAGTGAGAAGCAACTCGCCGATGCGCCCGCCCTCGTCAAATATCGCCGCGATTTGAGCAAGGCGGCCGCGGGCTTGTCCACGCTTCCCGACTTATCTCGCGCCCTGCTGCTGCCAGAGTGGTTTTTTTCGTTGCTGATTTCCGGTGTATCGGATCGAGAAAAGGCGAGTATCCAAAATGCGATCTCTGAAGTCGATGATGACAGATTTGAGTCGGCCACAAAAAAACTGCTGGAGAATGCCAAATCGAATCTCTTGGATTTCGTCCGTGTCTTCATCGACGAGATCAAGCGCGAAGAATTGAGTCAATTGTTGAAGCGTCTGCAAGATCGGGCGCGCGATCGCCTGAGAGACGGCCGGGAGGCCGAACAAATCGCCACCCTCAATCTGCTTGGCGATACCATGAACAATTCCCGCCGTCAGGATGTTTCACGATTTGCGGGCGTTCCCGGCGTGATGGTGCCTACCGTTCATGACATCGTGCCAACCGCAACCGAACTTCGCAAGCAAATCCGCGAATTGATTCCCGACATGAAACGGCTCATTCTCATTCGGGACGGGGACGTTCCAATTCGCGTGGCAGCGATTCGGGCATTCAGCAATGTGGAGAACGACGGCAAGCATTTGATAGCCGTCCTCAAGCCGTTGTTAACTTCTCCGAATACCAACAATGAGATACGGCGAGCGGCGGCCATGGGCTTGGCGAACATGCTCAGGGTGAATGCCGGCCAGATGTATAGCAGTCGCTCGGCATCGTACCTTGAGTACGTCGATCGGATTGCACCCGTCGCGGCATTGGGTTTGGACGACAAAGACCCCGAAGTTCGCTATGGAAGCCTGTTGGCCTGCCGGCAGTCTGCGGATATCCTGCAAGCCTTGGTCAAGGATCCCCAAGCGAGTGCGAAGGGACGCTATTTCTTTGAACCGACGATGAAGAGCGTGAAAAGGCAGGTAATACCGAAAATCGATAGCATGGTTCGAGATCAAGTTCCCAGCCTTCGCGTTATCGCTTGTCGCATCCTGGAGAGGTTGGTTTTGATCGATCAACAAATTCGTAACCTCTCCGAAAAGCCGAGGTTGGATATTGAACCAAAGAAAGCGAACGACAGGGGTGTCGTGTTGCCCAATCCCCGCGTCGGACAGCGACAAAGGTTGTCGGGGTCGGAGGCCCGTTTGCCGTCGTCGGCGTCGCGGTCTCGATCTTCCACGACCGCAAAGGCCATTCGACTCGTTGCCTTCCCGTTAACCGACGACGATTTGCCGCAACCCAACACGATCCAACCGGGAACGCCGACGGTTAAAACCATGATCGCGGCGTTACGCGATAAGGATTATCGCGTTCGTATCTCCGCCGTGGATGTGCTGGAATCGGTGGGCGAGCAAGCGGAACCGGCCATTGAGGCGTTGGTAGAGCGCTTGCGGGTTGACGAGAATAAATTCGTTCGTTGGGCATCGGCACGAACGCTCGGCCGTCTAGCTCCGCGCCGGCCGGACCTTGTGGTTCCGGCACTGGCCGGCTTGCTGAACGACAACGAAGATTTGAGTGTCAAGTTCACCGCCGCCTCCGCACTCGAGTCGTATGGCCCGGCCGCCAAGGGAGCGGTGGATCGTTTGGCGCGCGTCATCAATCGCGGGGACAAGGATTATATCTTGGCCATCCTGCGTACCATTCAAAGCATCGGTGGCAGCGACGGGGCGCGCGCGCTTCCCAACGTCGAATGGCTGCTGTTGCTGAAAGAGGAGCCGCAACCGACGAGCGTGCGTATCGAGTGCATCCAAACCTTCGGGCATTTCGGTTCATTAGCTTCGGCGTACCGCAAACTGTTGAGAAAAATTATGCTCGACGATCCGGACGAATCCGTTCGCAACGCCGCCAGCGCCGCGATCTTGAGCCTCGACGACACCAGCAGATAGAGTTGTTTCGTCCGAGGTTCAGAGAGAAATCGAGTGAACGATCGGATCGCGATCGACTGGATAACGGGTCGTTCACGCGATACGATGGTTGTAAATTGGCCCAACCGACGGCGGAGTTGTCTTTCGACCGGAATCGTCCCTCGTCGATGCAAGGCTGGCGCAATCCGCGGTCTTTCCAAGCAGCACTAGCCGACGGCTCCGTTCGCCGGATCGATTCGACGGTGAGCGAAACGACACTCCGCGCTGCGATCACTCGCAACGGCGGCGAGACTCTTGGCAAGGATTGGTAGTTCGATCTTCACATCGTCCAGTGCGCAACCGCAGCGTCATAGTCCGGGACAAAGTGAAACATTTCCTCCAAGCCGCACGCCGCGAAGATGTCGCGCACATCGGGTCGAACGTCGCACAAGACCAACTCGCCTCGATGCTCGCGCAGGATGCGCTGCAAGGCAATCAGTTTGGCGAGGAAGATGCTGTACATACATTCGAGCGAATCCGGACCCAGGCTCAGGGCCATTTTCCGACACACTCCGTCCTCGACCAACGCACGGAGTTCGTCGGACAACTCGTAGATCATCGGTTCGTCCAAACGATTTTGGCACAGCCGAACGCAGCAAACGTCGCCGCGCTTCTCCACTTTGATGTGTTGATGGAGACGCGACATTCCTTAAGCCCTCGTCGAGTTGGGCGCATCGCGCCGTTGGGATGAAACGCGGTTGATTGCGAGTCAACACACTTCACAGTAACCGCTCGTTCTTCCCTGTCAAGGGGCGCACGCCGCCGATTTTTCGACCAGAGGAAGCGCGAACCGCATGGGAAATTGCCGATCGCTCACGTCCTCTGCTTCCGGTTCACCGAGAATGACGCCATCCGCCGCGGCTGCGGCTCGAACGGGTATGCGGCGGCGAATTAACGCCGGCGCATGTCCTCGGCAAACGACGGGGACAGCACGGCAAGCCGTGCCGCGCACGAAGCCTGGACGGCGGGGGTCGGCACCCTCGACCAAGACATCGAGACGCTTGCCGATAAGACTGCGACAATACGATTCCGTTAACTCTTTTTCAATCTCCAGCAAACGCGCCCGGCGTTCGGCTACGACGGCGGGCGGCACGTTCTCGTTCCACTGGTCGGCCTCCGTCCCGGCGCGCGGACTGTACGAAAAGATGTGAATGCGTGCGAAGCCAACCTCCCGAACAACGCGGCAAGTATCCTCGAAGTCGGCGTCGGTCTCCCCGGGAAAGCCGAGGATGACATCGGTGCTGAAAGCCGGTCGATCGAGCGCGGCGCGAATGCGGCGGCAACGTTCGAGAAAACCGGCGCTGCGATAGCGTCGTTTCATGCGGGCAAGGATGCGATCCGATCCGCTCTGCAAGCACAGATGCAGATGCGGACAGATGCGTGGCTGCTCGGCCATAACGCGCACCAGATCGTCGCGCGCCTCCGCCGCTTCGAGACTGCTCAGCCGAATGCGAAAATCGCCGGGCACTTCGGCCAGCCGTTCCAACAGGTGCCACAAACGCTGCCACTGCGCTTTGGGCTTGCCGCGAGACAAATCGAGTCCGTAATGTCCCAAATGAATGCCGGTCAGCACGATCTCTCGATAGCCATTCTCGATCAAGCGCTCGACCTCGGCGACGATTGTTTCCGGCGTCCGGCTGCGCAGCGACGGGCGAACGTGGGGAATGATGCAATAACTGCAATTCAGCAAGCAGCCGTCTTGTACTTTGACGAACGCGCGCTGATGATCGTCGAAGCGCGAGATACCCGCGATGGGGTGAACGACGCCGAACGGTTGCAATTCTTCGACGAGGCGCGTCTTATCGGCGACGACCTTGACGACACCGGGCAAGCGACCGACGGCGTCCGGAGCGCGCGTGGCATAGCAACCCATGACGACAATCTCGGCGTGCGGCTGTTCGCGATGCAACCGGCGCACGGCTTGCCGGCTCTTAGCGTCGCCCTCGGCGGTGACGGTGCAAGTATTGACGACGCACAAATCGGCTTGCTGTCCCTCGACGGCCTCAATGTAGCCGTTGGCTTCCAGCGTTTCCTTGACGTATTGCGTCTCGTATTGGTTGACCTTGCAACCGAGGGTAACGAGTCGGCAAGTGCGCAGCGCGGTCATGGGTACTCCATCCGATAATGACAGATAATCCTGCCGACTAGCGCTCACAGCTATCTCCGTTACGGCAGACGATCCAAAAGCAATGGCGTTTTCGCGCGTGGTGGGCCTCTTTCCACTTATTCGACATCATCGGACCGCGCCGGATCTTGACGATCAAATCGCAGACCGTAAAGCCGGCCTCTTCTGCCATGCGCATGAAATCGCTATGCGCCCACCGCGACTTGTGGCTATTCACCATGTCGGTGATCTTGGCGAGCAGAAGGCCATTCGGTTTTAGCACTCTCTTCGCTTGCTTCAAAAATGGCGGATACAAATAACTTAACGTCCAATTGTGTTGCTTCCCACACGCCATCGTCGCTCCAAAGTCCACATCGAAGCGCTTGACGCTCTTATCTCGTCCTTGCGGACCAACGTGGGGCGGGTCATACACGATGGTCCCGAACATCTGGGACGGGACGCCTTCCATTGTACGGTTGTCGGCAACGATCTTCGGCTTATATTTGGGGTTAATGTCCATCGACCAGACATCCCGCGAAGAGCCTTTCCAGAACCGGCCCGTGTTATACGTCGCGTCCAGGATCGGTTCCGGCTCGATGGAAGGATAGAAGGATAGCATCGCTTCCAGCAACTCGCCATCGCTGCCCTCCCACACACTGCTGAGCGGTTCGTACTTCGTGGCTCCGTTTGTGAGCGCTTCGTTGTTCCATAAGCTCGTCTGGCTCGTTTTGTCGGCCACAGCGGCACCTTCTGCGGTTATTTCTTTCGCTTCCGGTCGGACTCCCTACGCTTCTGGGCCGCCTTGAGCAAGATGGCTCTCGCCCAAGGGCTAATGTCCATGCCTTCCAGCTGCGCCACTTGCCGGATCAACTCATTCTGAGAAGCGGTAAGCATGACCCGTAAGGGAATGTCCATCTTCTCGCCCGGCTCTTTCGTAGGTCTGCCTGCCATCGACACCTCTGCATAGTCCTCTTGCTTTCAATGGTAATTTTTTGCTCAAGAAAGTCAAGGGGAGACAGCGATTTCTAATAGCAATATATTACCGTTAAATTCGGAAACAAGCAACATCTTCCGCGAGCAGTGCGCGGCGCGGTCATGGGTACTTCCTAAAGTCGTCGGTCGAATCGGAAAGCCCGACCTACGACGCTATCCTACGAACGAAGTGTGTCGAGGCTCTTTCAACGGCCGACGACCCGAAGTTGCTGCGGAGGACAGATCTATCGCGGGAGTAACTTCCCTTCGTGCGGATTGCAGGGGAGGGGTTTGAGTGACATGGACTGCTCGCCAACGAATTCGTGACAGGCCGACATGCCGGGTTACGATCGAGCAGCTATCCTCGTTCCCAAACTCCGCGTGGGAACCCATGACCCACCGCTCCGCGGTGCGAAAGTCATGTGCCGACAAGGCGATCCGAGGCTCGAGATCTGCCGGCGGAAAACGGGGCGTTGCGGATCTCGGCGTGCGGCGGCGAATGCTCCGCGCTTGAATCTCTCCTCGCCGTATCTACCATAAAGAGAGCTACTCTTTTATCAGGGACCGGCATCATGTTGGCGCGGAAGTATCTCTTTCCACGAGTTATTGAGATGAATTACCAAGCGGGGAGACGCTTGGGAGTGAACGTGTATTTGATCGATGGCGGCAGCGAGTTCTTGCTGATCGACGTCGGCTATCTCGACGCCGTGGAGGAAATCGTCGAGTTGATTCGCTGCATGGATTTCAAATTGTCCAGCTGTAAGATGCTCGTGGCCACCCACGCCGACGCCGACCACATTCAAGGATTGGCCCGCGCTAAGGAGATCCTGAAAACGAGGGTGGCCGCCCACCCGCTGAGCGTCGAGCCGCTGGAATCCGGCGACGAGATTATGACGTTTGCCACCATCAAGGCGCAAAACGTCGAGCTACCTATGCCACCTTGCAAGGTCGATATTCTCCTCAATGAAGGCGACACGATTGCCGTCGGCGATCTCAAGTTGAAAGTTTGGCACACACCGGGACACACCGAGGGACAACTCAGTTTCAAGATGGGCAATTTGCTGTTCAGCGGCGACAACATTTACAAGGATAGTTGCGTCGGTGTCATTGATGCCCATCACGGCTCGAATTTGCCGGAGTTCATCGAATCGCTGAAGCGCATCCAACGCGACGACGCCGAATACTTGCTGCCCAGCCACGGCCCCATTTTTCACCGTGACCCAGCCATTCTGCAAAAGGCTATCGACCGCCTGACGCAGTACCAGTACATGGCCGACTTCGGTACTTGCGCCACCAGTTGGCCGTTGCTGAAAGAGTGGGAGCGCGACATCAATGAAGGGCGCGTGCCGAAGTGAGAACGCCTTCTTCGACGCATGGTTTGTCTGGAGATGCGATTCCGGCGTCTACTTGGTTTGAAGGCTCTCGTGGCACAACCATAAACCGACCGCGATGAGGATGGCCGCGCTGACCAAAGGCAGAGCGGCAGATACTTTTCGCATCCGATCGCTCGCGACCCATCGACCGATAGCCCAATTCCTCATCCAGACGACTCCTACGCCGAGGCCGACGAGAACCCCAGCCAATCCAGCGCTGAAGGCCAACAATAACGGCAGTCCCAACCACAAACGCTGAGCCGAGATTGCTAAACAGAGCAGCAGAATCGCATCCCAGCATGGAACCAAACCGCCGCGCATCCCCAGCAAGACGAGATGCCACCAACGCACCGTCGTTCCGTCGGGGAGTTGGGGTTCATCGTGATGGTGGTGATGATGCGATCCGCCGATATGGACGTGATCGGGCCGGCCGAAGAGACGTTGTACCAACAACCAAAACCCGAGCAGCGTAATGAGCAAGCCGCCCAGCAGTCCTTGCAGATAGTAGATAAATCGCGCGGACGATGGCGAGACGACGAATACGACAGCCAATACCACCACGGCACCCGTATGCGTGATCGTTGTTATCAGTCCTAACCATAGAGCGTGCCAGACCGTGCCGCGTTCGCCGACGAGGTACGCCGCCACCAGTGTTTTCCCGTGTCCCGGCGTCAGCGCATGAACCGCACCAAATCCCGCGGCCATCAACAACAACACCACCAAACCGCGCTGCGTGTCGAGAAGCAAATGCAAGAGAGTGTGCGCCTGCCGTTGTTCGACATTCGTTCGTTCTGGTTCCGATTTTTGAATCTGCCCTTTTGCTTGGCTACTCGAGTCGGTCGATGCGCCTTCGAGGGTGAATGTAGCCGATAATTTGCGAAGGCGTTCGTCGTCGCCCGGACGGCGTTCCAGGGCCGGCCGATCACACAACGTCTTGTCGGGGGCTGTGGTCTCGCGCGGATGGATCGGCTCGTCGAGTATCAACGTGAGGTCGATGCGGTCGAAATCTTCCCGGTCGTAATTGGCTTCGCGGAAAGTGAACGAATGCAACTTCCCCGGCGTGAGATTCCATGAAGCTTTGAAAGTAAACTCGCAGCGGAGATGATCCGCGACCGAGTCGTCGATCTTGCCCTCGCCGCGAAACGACAACTCTTGGCCATCCAAACGGGCAATCAGGTTGTTGCCTAAGATCGGTGCCGTGGAGGCGACGAACACCCGGCCGATGTCGCGCGGATTGCGAATGCGAGCGATTTCCTCTTTCTCTAAATCTTGAACGGCTCGATATTCGTCGATTTCCAGCCGATAGTTCACGACCACCGCGGTCGGCGTCAAGCGTACCTCAATGGCGCGATCGTGATTCTGTTTGGGTACTGGATGAGCAAAAACGACATCCCCACAAAGGCACAAAGTACACAAAGAAGAGAAAAAGAGAGCGAATAGAACAAGACGAGGCGGTATTCGTTCGTCTCTGTTTCTCATCTTCGGGTTTCTTCGTGGATTGGTGATGTGCTTTCACTTTTGGGGTTTGCAGTGGCTAAGGGCCATCAGGGCATAGCCGGTGACGATGAGCGGATCGCCTTCCATCCAGCGAGTGTTTTTGCTGCGCCAACTACCGTCTTCCTTCTGTCGTTTCGCCAAGGCAGCGGTGAGATCGGCCCGCCAATCGTGTTCCTTGCCGGTTGCGTCTTTGACCTTGTCCATTTCCAGGGTGGCCAGACATTTGGCCATCGTGTGATAGTAATAGTAGAGTCCCCAATCGCCCCGCTCTTTGGGCATGCCGGGGTTCACATCTACCGTATAATTCTTTTGAATCCACTCCAGCGCTTTCTGAATGCGCGCGTCTTTTTTATCGACGCCGCAGTAGATCAGACTTTTGATGCCAGCGTAGGTCATGCTGCCGTACCCGGGTAGGCCGCCGTCGTCGTTGGCTTTGTCTTGCGTCTTCGTCTGGCCTCCCCCAGCGGCACTGTAGATAAAGCTGCCGTCATTGATCTTGTCGGCCCACTTCCGATCGTTGCCTTCGCCTTTGAGATTCTGGCACCGGCTGACGAAGAGCGCTGCTTTCTCGTAGGCGGGATCGTCTTTGGGAATACCCGCGGCCTTCAGGGCGTCGAGAAAGAATTGGGTGTTGGATAAGTCCGGACGCGATTTGCTGTCGTAGCCGGCACCGCCGAAGAAATCGTCTTCCTTGTTCTTGCCTTCGCCTTCGTCCCATTGCAGGCCGCGCAGGAACTTGGAGGCGTCGGCGACGACGGCCTTGTAGCTCTCGCGCTTGGCGCTGACCAGCGCTAACACATTGATGCAGGTGACGTAGTTCTTTAGCTGTACGCGCGGATTCTGACCGGCAATGTGTTTTTCTCGCGGATTGACGAGCGATTCGATGTATTTCAATCCCTTTTCGACCATCGCGTCGTCGGGACCGACTTTGCCGCTCTGCAACAGGCCAGTGAGGATGAGTCCCGTCGCACCGACTTTCTCTTGTTCCGACTTGCCCCAGCTGCCGTCGTCGTTCTGCTGTTTGCGCAGATAGGCGACGGCTTTGCCCGTTGAGTCGTTCCACTGTTTGGGATCGGCTCCGGCTACCGTTTCCCGCACCCCGGCCAGGACGACAAGCACTGGAATCAGATGCGCCAAGATGGATCGGCCATTCATTGAATCGTCTCCTTGGATTAGCCGCGGCTCGAAGAAGAGCGCGGAACGATCTCCAATCCACGCAAACACGATGCCGTCCGTTCGGGTTTCATTGTATGCGAGAAGGGGCGCGCGAAACAGCCCGCGGCAAGAACATGGATAATCCTCGTTTTTGCCGCAGGCCGAGATGGAAGAGGACGTCGCTTATTCGACCACGGCGAGAATATCGTCCTCGGTCATAATGAGCAATTCTTCGCCATCGACGCTTACTTCGTTACCAGCGTAGGAGGTGAAAAGCACGCGGTCGCCTTCCTTAACCTGGAAGGACGCGCGCTGCCCGTTCTCCAGCCGTTTGCCGTCGCCGAGGCTGAGAACTTTGCCCTGTCTCGGCTTTTCGCGAGCCGAATCGGGCAACACAATACCGCCGGCCGTCTTCTCTTCCGCCTCCAACCGTTTGACCACGATTTTGTCGTTGAGTGGCACTACTGTCATACCATTTTGCTCCTTCGAGGATGAATCATCTATCGCTGTAACCCGTTGGCGTGCTTTCTAGCGTCTTCCATAGACTCCGGCTAGAGCGCGCACCACCGTGTACAGCACCACGTTCTTGTTGATCGGTTTGGGGATAACGCTGAAAAAGTGCATCTGGCACGCCTGACGCATGAGACTCTCGGTGGTGTCGCCCGTGATCAAAATCGCCGGCAACATCTCCTTAAATTGACGCACCAATTGCAGCGTCTCCATACCCGTCAATGTGGGCATGTGCATATCCAACAGAGCCAGATGCACATCGTCGTTGCGTGCAATGTCCAACGCCTCTTCTCCGGAAGACGCCAATAAGGTGCGGAAGCCTTCGGGTTCCATGATGTCGCGCAAGGCTTGCCGGCAGCTGCTGTCGTCGTCGGCGATTAGGATCGCGTAATCGCGTGCTTCGGATGTTGCTTTCATGCCGCATACCTCGTCTGGCCGTTCCAATAGTCCGAACCGGGTCGGCGGCACGACCTCGGCAGGAATCGCTTCCACGAAGCAATCGATAAAACAGCAAAACCCATACCGTCGCCGCCGAGTCAAACCAGATCGACCTAACTGCTTATTTAAGTAGAACATGAGGTCGAGATAAAATCAAGCCTCCCTTGCCGCGCGGCTAGATCTTCTCGCTTGACCTGCCAGACTGTCTCGTTCCACTGTCATTGTGACAGCTTAAGCGATCGGGAGGCAATGCCTCGCACCCCGTTCAGACAAAAAGGTTCGGCTTGCTCCGACTGTCGATTTTGCGAACCAGAAGGAAAGGGCAACTCGGATAAACTGCGGCTGAACGATTGTACTCGAGGCCGACAATCTGGCAGAGTGCGAGCCGGAGTTACCCGTCGAACCGGAGCATCAGCGACCTAGTGACGACGCATCAGAAATGGTCAACTGGCAATTCAACACCAACACAGCAAGGGAGAAATTGAAGTGGCTTTACTCGAAAGCGTACTCCGGACGTGACAGGAGACTCATCCCGTCCGATCCAGTCGCTCTCATTCCAGTGTACAAACTACCCCCAAGGGGACTCGAACCCCTGTCTTAGCCGTGAGAGGGCTATGTCCTAGGCCACTAGACGATGGGGGCAAATAATTGCCGTCTAACTCGCTGCGACGAGTTACCTCGTTTGCTCCACTTTCTCGCTTCCGTTGCTTTGCCTTTCGAGGACGCGGTGGTGGCCACCCTGCCAGGCCAAGGGAACCGCCTCCGATCACATCCTTCATGTTACTCCTGCCGACGCAGTTGGCAAGCCCATCGAGCGCGATTCCGACCCGTCGCCCCGTCCGACGATCGTCCCATCCGCCGAGAACACATGCACGTCCAAACACAATCGAACGCGCCGACTCTTCGATTCGATTGTCTCTGTCATTATAATCGGCAAGACCGCCCAGGCATCCCCCTTACGCCGAGCGAGGAATGGTAGGAAAAAGTGTGCATTGCATCCTCCTGCGCGCGACAATGAGAGGAAGTAACGCCCCCCGAACGCCGAAGGGAGGACACTCGTGAATCAGTTCGAGGACTCCGCTCTCATCAGCGATGCGATCCAATGGGTTCATGCCGTCGCCGCTCTACCCTGGCCGATACCGGCGCGGCGCATCGTCGAGCCGGTGCCGTTGCATCGTCTCCTAGCCGCGTGCCGTCTGGCACATGAGGAAGTTGCAGGTTTGAATCGTGCCGTCATCGGAGCCTACCTGGAGCGCTGGGGCGTGCAACGACCGGACTGGTTGGAAGATACCACGCCGTCGATTGGCTTCCTGTTCGCCCGCGCGAACGACGGCACGATTTTGGTGAACGGCGTTGAGTCGTTGAACCGGCGGCGTTTCGCGGCGGCTCACGCTTTGGGCCACTATCTGCTGCATTATCGAGCGCGCTTGCAAGCGATGGAGGACGGTGAGGCGTTCGCGGTACACGAAGACAACGGCGATTCGGTGCGCGAAGCGGAGGGGTCGGGGTCCGACAGAGGGAAGTCGCTGTCGGACATGGAGAGGCAAGCCAATCGCTTCGCCATTGAGTTATTGATGCCGGAGGCGGTGTGTCGCTTGGCGTGTCAACAGTACGCCGCGTCGTTCGCGGTTTCGCAACGTTTTTTAGAGCATCAGCTCGCGGGTGATTTGCTGGTGGACCGCGAGGCAATGCGTCGGCGTTTGCGAAGTTTGTCCTTGACGTGAGCTGTGAGGCGACGACTATGAGTCTCGATCTCCTTCGTCATTACGGCGCGCGCCGTATGCGGCCCTATGTGGAGCAGCCGCCTCTGGTTGGACCGGTCGATGCCGCCACCGAGGACGACAAGCTCGCGGTGGCCCTTGATTTCGAGACGCCGGCGGAGGCCTGGCAGCCGATTTCGGTCGCGACCGATGGCGTCGATCCGTCCGCTCTGCCGAGTCGTTTCATCGACGGTTGCCACCGCGGCGAAACGGTGGCTTGGCTGCGCGACGCGGCTTCTCACCCTTTTCCCATCCGGTTAGCGGAAATCGGCGGAGTGTGCATGCGCGTCGAAGGACGGATGTTGGTGCGAGAGTTTGTTCGCGTGGAGCGGGTCGTGTCGCTGATTGTCGATCCCTTTCCTTGGGACGAGGTCGAACGATTTGCCGCGCGGCTACGGGAGGCGGAGATACGCCTGTTGCCGGCGGCGCTGCCGAAACTCGACGACGAACGGCGCGGGCCGACCCACGATTTCGAGAAGATGCGCGAGCAAACGCGCGTCCGCTCCCAATACGAGATGGAGACGCTGGAAGAGTTGGCATTGTGTCAAAACCTCGACGCTTTGAGTCTGATCGACGGGCGTCTCGGTCGGATGCGGTCGCACGGGTTGGTTCGCTTGAATGCGGTCGGCGTCATCAAGCAGCATCTGGAGAACTATCTGCATCCGCGCGGCTGGGAAGTGTTGTATCGCCTGGAACCGGGCCGGCGCACGCCGGCGTTTCGCGTGCCGAGCAAGCATCTGCCGGTGGTGTCGTGGTATCTCAAACTCGACGGCGCGCAGGGGGCGATGCCGAACTGGGGCGTGGTTCGCGTGGAGATCAGCTGCGCGCATTTCGAGCGCGAACGCTGCAATTTCAGCTATCTCGACCGCCTGTCGAATGCCCTGCTGCATTTGCGCTGTAGGCAAGGAAGCTATGCCCGCGCGGCCGTGTCGTTGGAGCCGATTGTGCGCGCCGAAGACAGCCTGAAGTCGCTGATGACCGCACCGGCCACATTGGCACAGCGGTTTTATCGTCTGACGGAATTGTGAGTCTTTCAAAAATTGACCTTGGGGAGAATCGACCGTGAACGACATTCCCTCAACGCGAGCGTCAAGTCCCAGCGGGGCCATCGGCAAGGTCGCCTCGCCTCCGTTTCACGAATCGAGTAGTGAAGAGTTCTACTTCTGGGTCGCGCCTCAGGTACTCGTCGAGAAATCGCAAATAGTCCGCACCGAAAGCGAGGTTGGCGGGCAGAGACTCGTCTTCTACGGATTAATCCGCGAAGTCTATCGCCAAAGTCGTCAAAGCAATCTCGGCGAGGAATTCGACCGCCACGATGGCGATATCGCCTATCAACCGCCGTTCGATTCGCCCGGCTTCACCTACGCGGCGGTAACGATTCTGCGCACCAATCCCGGCTTCCTGGCTCCGCCGCTGGAAGGCAGCGATGTCTTTCTCGGCGGCGAAGTCGACACGCGCATGGCGTATGCCTTCGATGAGATCGAGAATCCGCTGACGGTGGGGCGAGTGCGCAACGGCGGCAGTCGCTTCGCCGGCGCGGGTCTAATCGATCTCGATTATCTGCTCGGTGCCAACGGCGGACACCTCAACGTCAACGGCGTGGCCGGCCGGGGTACCAAATCGAGCTTGCTGTTGCATTTCAATTATCTGTTGTTGCGCGAGGCTCGGCGGCAACAGCGCGAACGACCCGGCGACCGCGATCGCTTGCGAATTGTGCCGATTATTCTCAACGTCAAAAACTTCGATCTCTTCCACATCGACCGCCGAAGCAAGCGCTACGATCCGGTCAAGCATCTCGCCGATTGGCAGGCGCTGGGCATCGACGAGCCGACGCCGTTTACCAACGTAACCTTTCATGCGCCGCAGATGCCGGGGCAAGAAAATCCCGTCAATACCGGGAGACCGAAAGCCGATGTCAAAGCCTATAGCTGGAGCCTGCGCGATGTCGTCGAACGAGGACTACTCAGTTACCTGTTCGCCGAGGACGACGTGCGCGATCCCAATTTCGGCGCGCTGGTATTGGACATCGAGAATTATCTGACCAACGAGAAACTCGAACGCGACAACACGCGCAAACGCACGCTCGTCGTCGGCGCGGGCAGACCGGCGACGTTTCAGGGCATGCTCGATTGGATCGGCGAGATGGCTACCGGAGACGACGGAGCCAGTCCCTTCCGCGCCAAACACCACTCGGCGACGATGCGGAAACTCTATCGGCGTCTTTTGCGATTGGTCTATGAGGGAAATGGTGTATTGCGGCGCGAGAGCCAACAGGGCAAGCCGCTCGATGTCTGTGCCCGCGATTCGCGCGATCCGGTCGTGGTCGATCTCAACGGTCTGTCGGCGGTGCCGGCGCTGCAGCGCTTCGTCGTCGCCACCATCTTTCGCCAACTCGTTGAGGAACGCACCGGCTCGCACGCCCAGCGCGGCTTGATCTATCTGGTCACGCTCGACGAGTTGAACCGATTCGCTCCGCGCGGCTCGCACGATCCGATCACCGAGTTGATCGAGCGCGTGGCGGCGGAGATGCGCTCGCAGGGAATCATTCTGTTGGGAGCTCAACAACAGGCGTCGTTGGTGTCGCCGCGCGTCATCGAGAACGCCGGCATTCGGGCCCTGGGGAAAAGCGGTTCTCTGGAATTAGGCGATCCGGTATGGCGCTTTTTGAGTGAAGCCTCGCGGAAGAAGGCGTCGATGTTGTTGCCGGAAGAGAAATTGCTCATCCAGGATAGCTTCCGCGAGCCGCTGTTGGTGAAGATCCCTTTCCCGCCGTGGGCCTTGCGCGGCGCGGACGCCATCGAAGATCTGTCCGCCGGTTCCTTCGATGATACGTTGGAGGATCTGTAGTAGAGAAGCGGCAGTGTAAGCTGCGGGGCTGGGGCAAGTCGCTCGGCAGCCTCCGCCGCCGTCTCGCCTTGTGAACTCTGTCGGGTGTACGTCTCAAAGCAAAATTTGTTAGAATGAAGATTGAGGTATGTGATCTGAACATCAATTGGGAAGAAGACGAGACAACCACCACCATGACTGAGCCGGAAGAAACCGATCGTTGGAGCGCTCTCGCTGAGGAATTGGGCCTGCCGCCACAATCGGAGGAGCGATCCGTTACACCCTCTATTTCGCCGCGCGAAGTGAGTCCTGTTGTCGAGACAGCATCGGCACCGCCGACCGAGGTCGAAGGGGAAGCACCGCCGCGCGTTCGGCGGAGGCGAGTCGCCGCGACGGAAACGGTGGAACCGCAGGTGGTGCAGACCGCCGAACCTTCCGCGGTAGAGTCTCCGGAGGCCGAAGAAGCTCCTTCCAGTGAGGATCGACCGCGACGACGACGACGACGACGGGGCAGCAAGAAAAGCGCGGCCGGCGAGACCGTTGCCGCGAGCGAGGCGGACGCAACCGGCGAGCCGACGGCCACCGAAACGGAAGACGGCGAGGAAAAGGAACGGCCTCGGCACCTGCGACGGCGCGGCAGAAAGCCCAAAGTCGAGGCCAAGGGGAGGCCTGCCCCCGAGCGCGAAGAGTTCGAGGCGGAGGAAGGGGAAGTCGTCGAGGAATCCCCAGCGAAGGAAGTGGAAGACCTTGGAGATGAAGCGGATGAAGAGAACGTGGATTTCTCGAATTGGACCGTACCTTCATGGACCGAGATCATCGCCGGATTGTATCGTCCCGAAAGGTGAAACGGCTTTCGGCTATCGCCGAATTACAACGGGGAGCCGATAGCCGAAATGAGGTGATCCAGACATGGCCGATGCAATTGTCGATATTGTTGGGCCGGAGGATGTGGGAGAAATCGTCGCACTCTTCAATCAGATCTTTCGCCCCGGGCGGGACGCGGAGTTTTTCCATCGCCGTTATCTCGGACGGCATAACGTGTTGCAAATGGTGGCGCGCATCGAGGAAAGGCCGGTTGGATTTTTCTTGGGTTTCGAGTTGAAACCGCGTGTATTCTTCGCCTGGTTCTATGGCATTCTGACCGAATACCGCCGTCAGGGCATCGCCTCGCAACTGATGGATGCGGTTCACGAATGGGCGCGCGAACACGACTACGAAGCCATCCGCTTCGAGTGCCACAATCAGCATCGGTCGATGCTGCACCTGGGCATTGCGCAGGGGTACGACATCCTCGGTATCCGTTGGGATCCCGACCGCGGTGCCAACCTCG
>JAKBCS010000210.1 GCA_021807595.1 Planctomycetota bacterium
CCTCACCCCAACCCCTCTCCCCCCGAGTACAGGGGGAGAGGGGCTTCTAAAAAGCTCCCCTCTCCCCCCGAGTACAGGGGGAGAGGGGCTTCTGGAACAGACTCTTAGTACCATCGCTCGCTCATGCTAGAGGCGTTGAAAATCGACCGGCTCGAAACATCTCGATCGGCAACGCGGTGCTTCCTTTGTCGGCGAGGTCGGCGAGGATTTCGCCGACGACGGAGGCGAACTTGAATCCGTGGCCGGAGAAGCCAGCGGCCAGGACGACGTTGGCAAGTTCGGGGTGCAGGTCGATGATAAAGTGACGATCCGGTGTCAATGTGTAGAGGCACACCGAAGCACGATGGCGGGGTCCGTCGATGCCAGGTAGGTGTTTGCGCAAGAAAACGCGAACGGTCTCCTCGTCTTGTGGCTTAATCGCGCGGTCGATTTCCGAAGGCGCGGTTACCTCTGGCGCTCCGTAATGTTGGGCTACCTTGGCTCCGTTGGCGTTCAACGCGGGAAAGCCGTAAAACTGTCCGTGCAGCGTGTCGGCGAGATAGAGGGGGAAAACATCGCGGCGGAAGGCGGCATCCTCGCAAGTGCCGAACCATTGCGCGACTTGTCGCACGACGCGCAGACAAGCGCCATGACGCGCCAACATCTGCCCCGCCCAGGGTCCCGCCGTGACGATCAGACGCGCCGCCGTGTAGCGCTCCGCCGTCGTTTGCACGCTCACCTCGCGTTCGTTCGCATGCCACGACACGACCGGCTCGTGGTCCAAAATGGTCGCGCCCATGCGTACCGCTTCGCAGGCATGGGCTTGCACGCAGTCTTCGACGTACAGAAATCCCGCCGAGCGTTCGAGGACGCCAACATAGTCGTCGTCGAAGCAAAAGGCGGGATAGCGATAGCGCAACTCGGAGGAGGTCAGCGTCTCGACCGGCAGACGATGTTGCTCGGCGGAGGCGAGGACGCCGGCAATCGTTGGGCTATCGGATCGGCCAATCGACAGACACGGACACTCGGTGAGGAGATGAATGCCCTGCCGTTGTTCGAGATCGTACCAGCGCTCGAAAGCGCGGCAGACTAAAGGGACATAATCGGGATGTTCGTAGTAGGCTTTACGAATGATGCGCGTATGGCCGTGCGAACTGCCGCGATCGTGGCCCAGCGCGAACTGCTCCAAGGCCAACACGCGCCGCCCGCGACTTGCCAACTCGCACGCCGCCGCCGACCCCATTCCGCCGACACCGATCACGATTACATCGAAATTCCGCGCGCTCATCGTTCGCCCCTCATTCCCTTCGGTTGCGCTCTCGTCGCTACCAATCCGCGATTTATTCGGGATTCACATACTGAAAACATCTGCCTTATGCTCAATCAGCACTTCATGTCGTCGAGTAGTGCCAGCCTCACTCGCCGTGGCGGTGCATCGCGGTCGGCTTGTCGATGGGGTATCTCATCGTAAGTCTGTCCGTCGAGGGTGCGGCCGGCGGCGGACTTGCGCACGCCTCCCCATTGTTTGAAGAAGAACGGCACGTTCGCCGCCCGGCACTGTTCGCGGAGGTTGACCACCCACGATTTCTCCACCGGTCTCGCGCCCACCCCGCTCTCGCCCCCCACGATCATCCAGCCGATGCCGTCGAGGTTTATCTCGCCCAGATCTTCCAGGAGCGGCTCGACGGACAAGAATCGCATCGCCGCTGGGGCCTGCCGCAACACGTCGATCCGTGCCAGGCCGTGTGCGCGATTCTCGACGCTAACGCCCCACCAGATGTGCGGCGACTCCGCCGCGAACGATAATTGGGTCTGTAACAGTTCGCGCATCCGCTCGGCCCGTTTGGTCAACACCTGATAGGTATGCCAGTCCGCTATCCGCATGACCCGCACTACCCGTTCGATATAGCTCTCGGGCACACTTTCGTGAAACAAGTCGCTCATCGAGTTGACAAAGATCATTTTCGGCGCTGCCCAGCGCAGTGGTTCCGCCAGCTTCTCAGGGACCAGCCGGAGGTCGAATCCCCTCTCGTAGGGATGGCCCGGCACGCCCCGAAATCGCTCGGCGAACGTCTCGGCATAACAATGCGCGCAGCCGGGACTGATCTTCGTGCAGCCGCGCACCGGGTTCCAGGTCGCATCCGTCCACTCGATCTGAGATTTCGCACTCAAGACGTTGCCTCCGTTTTGGGAACAGTAACCTGGACAGGGCGATTCGACAACGGTGCATTCGGCGTTTCGAATTCGCGTTGGTGGACCATGGCCATCCGTTTTCCTTTCCTATCGCTTTCGCCGCCGAGAACGACGAGCCGGTGCCCCTGCCTCCAGCCATTCGACGGCTTGTTCGCCCTCCGTGACGGGGTCCACTCCCATTATGGGCCGCAACCGAGCGAAGCTCGCCGCGAGTCGGCTAAAATGTCCGCGCGCCTTCTCATGCCATGAGGCGATCCGCAAGTCGGTCGCCCAGGCCGCCTCGCTATCCTTTTGGCTCGCTCGTCCGTTTGCGCCTCCCACGCGGCTTCTTCACTTGGGGCGAGGCGACTGGCTCGCCCTTGAGTTTCGAGATCGTATCGCGCAGCTTGGCCGCGTCCTCGTAGCGGCGTTCGTCGGCGGCCTTCAACATCTCGCGGTGCAATTCCTCCAACTGTTCCTCGGTCGCGACATCGTCGGCCTTGCCCGCCGCCTCGGCTGCCAGCTTGTGGGCGGCGACCACTTCCTCAATGCCCATGTTGATCGCCGTGCGCACCGTCTCCGGGGTGATGCCGTGGTCGGCGTTGTACTTCAATTGCATCTCGCGGCGGCGATTCGTTTCGTCGATGGCGCGGCGCATCGAGTCCGTCACACGGTCGGCGTACAGAATCACCTCGGCATTGACGTTCCGTGCCGCCCGCCCTATCGTCTGAATGAGCGATGTTGCGGAGCGTAGAAATCCTTCTTTGTCCGCGTCGAGAATCGCCACCAGCGAGACTTCCGGCAGATCGAGTCCCTCGCGCAGCAGGTTGACGCCGACGAGGACATCGAACGCCCCTTCGCGCAGTTCGCGCAACACCTGCACGCGCTCGATGGCATCCAATTCCGAGTGCAGCCATTTGCCGCGCAGACCGGCATCGCGGAAATAGTTGCTCAGATCCTCGGCCAAACGCTTCGTCAATGTCGTTGCCAAGACGCGCTCCTTGACGGCGGCGCGCTTCTTAATCTCTTCGACTAAATCGGGCACTTGGCCGCGCGCGGGACGAACGTGCAACAGCGGATCGACCAGCCCAGTCGGTCGAATGATCTGCTCCACGACTTCGCCGCCGCTTCGTTCCAACTCGTAAGCCGCCGGCGTCGCCGACATGAACAACGCTTGCTTGACGCGCTTCTCCCATTCGTCGAAACGCAGCGGGCGATTGTCGAGGGCGCTGGGCAGGCGGAAACCGTGTTCGACGAGCGTGAGTTTGCGGCTGTGATCGCCGGCGAACATGCCGCGCACCTGCGGCAAGGTAACGTGCGATTCATCGACGACCATGAGAAAATCGTCGGGAAAGAAATCGAGCAGCGTATACGGCGGCTCTCCCGGTTTGCGTCCCGAAAACCAGCGGGCATAGTTCTCGACGCCGGGACAGTGGCCGACTTCGAGCAGCATCTCGATGTCGAAGCGCGACCGCGCCTCCAAGCGCTGCTTCTCCAGCAGTTTGCCCTCTTTCTTGAACTGTTCCAGCCGTTCGTCCAGTTCGCCGCGAATACCCTCGACGGCCTGCTTGACGCGCTCCTCGGGCGTGACGAAGTGCTTGGCCGGATAGATGTACAACTCGTCCAGCGTCTGCGTCGTTTCGCCGGTCGTCGGATTGATAATCGCCAAACCATCGACCTCGTCGCCGAACAGTTCGATGCGAATGCCGAACTCCTCGTAGGCGGGCCACACTTCCAACACGTCGCCACGCACCCGAAACTTGCCGCGCGTGAAGGCAATGTCGTTGCGTTCGTACTGAATGTCCACCAAGCGGAGTAGCAATTCATCGCGGTTGAGCGTGTCGCCTTTGTTGAGACGAATCATCATGCGTTTATAATCGCTGGGCGAACCCAAGCCGTAGATGCACGACACGCTGGCCACGATAACCACGTCCGGCCGACTGACGAGAGCGCTGGTGGCGGCCAAGCGCAGCCGGTCGATGTTCTCGTTGATGAGGGCGTCTTTCTCGATATAAATGTCGCGCTGCGGAATGTAGGCTTCCGGCTGGTAATAGTCGTAATAGCTGACGAAATAGTGAACGGCGTTGTGCGGGAAGAAGCCCTTGTACTCCTTGTAGAGTTGAGCGGCCAGCGTCTTGTTGTGGGCGAGTACCAACGTCGGTTTATTCAATTGCGCAATCACATGAGCCGATGTGAATGTCTTACCCGTTCCCGTCGCGCCGAGAAGCGTCTGAAAGGGCCGACTGTCGCGGAAGCCCTCGACGAGTTTGGCAATCGCCGACGGCTGATCGCCGGCGGGTTGAAAGGAGCTGACCACTTCCAATTTCGCTGTCATCTCTTGCTTCCTTGAAGTTTCAAACGGCGAAAGCCGGAACAGTCGCGAAGGACAAACCGGCGCACCAAGGCTTTCCGGCTTTATTCTATCCTCAACAGCGAAGGGTGAGAATGCGCCGCGTGGAGGAGTATGGCAACTCCACTTCCTCCAACCCACCGAATGAAACCTTGGAGACAGCGCCGACGGAGTGAGACTGTCTCCTAAGCTCACCTCTCCTCTCTACTCAGGGGAAAGGGGGCTTTGGGGACAGACTCGACGGGCCGACACTTTGACATTTTCAAGGATTTGAAAAAGAGAAGGTCACGTCGAAAGATCACTCTGCCATGAGGGGGTATGGAATTGGCAGAGTGACTTTTTGTTGGCGGTCGAGATCGTGGTGAGTCTCAACGGCGGAACCGGGTTTGTCAGCGGCGCGCTTTCCGGGTACGAGTCTTATATCAGTTCCTTCATAGGTCGGGCGTTTTCTTCCACCAAGTATTGCGGCCGTCCGTTGAGGTCTGTCAGCGTCGTTTGACTCACGTCGATGCCGAGGTTGTAGTAGAGCGTGGCAAACAGTTCGCTAAAAGTGACGGGGCGAGACACCGCTTCACCGGCGATGCGATCCGTCGCGCCGATCACCTGTCCAGTCTTCATGCCTCCGCCCGCCAGGAGGGCGCAGTTGACCTGCGGCCAATGGTCGCGCCCCACTTGCGCGCTGATCTTTGGGGTGCGGCCAAACTCGCCGAGAATGACGACGGTGCAATCGTCGGCCAAGCCGCGCTCGTGCAAGTCCTCGACGAGAGCGCTGACGCATTGATCGAAGATCGGAAAATCTTCCTTCTCTCGTTTGAAGATCGAGTTATTCGCTCCGCCGTGCCAGTCCCATTTGCTGTAATTCAACGTCACGACGCGGGCACCGGCTTCGATCAGTCGGCGGGCCATCAGCATGCTTTGCGGTACGCGCGGAGCGCCGTTGTCGTCGATGAACACTTTCGGATCGCCTGTGCCGTAACGGGCAACGACGCGCGGATCCTCCTTGGACAGATCGAGCGCTTCTGCCAGCCGCGAAGAAGTCAGCAGTCCGAACGCTTGTTGCGTGAACGTGTCCATGCCCTCCAGGGTTCCGCTGGCGTCGAGATCGCGGCGCAGAGTGTCAAAACTCCGGAGCAGCGTCTTTCGGTCGCCCAGTCGTGCCGCGGTGATGCCGCGCAGAATCATGTCGTCGCGGGCCGGACCCATGGGCCGAAACGGCGCGAACGAGGTTCCCAGGAATCCGGGGCCTGGCTCGTTGTAGGGGCCGTGGGTGCAGGTGTAACACAGGCTGATGAAGGGCGGAGTGGTGCGATCGATGGCCCCTTTCACTTTCGCCACCGAGGAGCCGAATTGAGGCCAGCCTCCCGAGGCGGTCGTCTTGCGAGGACTATGGCCGTTGAACACTTGCGAGGCGTCGTGATCGGTCTGATTCCCGACCAGAGATCGAATCACGACCAGCTTGTCCATCGTGCGCGCCAGGCGCGGGAACGCTTCGCAGATTTGGATTCCGGTGACGTTGGTTGCGACCGGACGCCACGGCCCGGCGATCTCCTTGGGCGCGTTCGGCTTTAGGTCGAACATATCTTGATGGGGCGGGCCGCCCACGAGGTAGATAAGAATCGCCGATTTCCGCGAGGAACGCATGCCAGCGGACGCCTCGGCCTGGAAGAGCTGCGACAGGCCAAGCCCGCCGAGCCCGAGCGTACCGATACGCAGAAAGTCGCGGCGTGTGGAGCCGTTCTTCCGAGTCTTGCCGATCGATGAGTGCATGGGTGAATCCTAACGCGGCGGGGAGGAGCGTCAACTCCGGTCCTGAAAGCGGGGAGGGTTCGCGGTGAACCGCGCGTCTTCCAATCGATAATTAGATATACCTGTCCACCGCGTCGAACGCAAGCAATTTCCGCACGCTTCGGCTCTTCGATCGTGAACCTCACGTCGCTTCTTGTGTCACCTAAAGCCAGGAACAGAATGGGCGAGCGGGGTGCGTCAGCCCCTTGTTCCTCTCATCATCGGGGGCCAAAGCTCTCCGCTCGCCATGGGGTTAGCGCCTCTTACGCAAAGAATGGTACGCGCGCCTAAAGAGTCATGTCGATGGATCGTGAGAATTAGAGATTGTAAGTCGTCCTGGGAATCAGAGAGGTGGGTTCTATTACCTTGTCGCGGGGTAGTGGAGCGAATCTTTGCCTGGTTGGGTCGTTATCGTCGTCGCAGTAAAGCCTCGGAATGTTTGCCGCCGTCGAGAGAAGGTATGATTTGTAGAAATTCGATCGATCGGACGATAAAGCGATCGTGTCCATCTCAATAGTAAGCTGAGTTAAGATAGCCTCTAAGGGCAAATCCCGCCGGAGCCGAAAGCGTAAGCGAGGGTAGACCTTCTACCCTCGCTTA
>JAKBCS010000067.1 GCA_021807595.1 Planctomycetota bacterium
AACTCTCTTGCAGTTCGCTGCCGGAAACCACCGCCGTATCCGCCAGCGCCTTGACGGCGGCGGTGCCGCTGTCGATCGTCAACGGGGCGACGGTGGCGCGGACGGTATCGGTGTGATCGCCGGAGAGGATCTTAAAATGGATACCTTGACTCGATAAGTCTTCTAATACCTGCCGCGCTTCGGGACGCAGTTCGTCGCTCAGGGCTAACAGGGCCAGGGGGCGGAGGGTAAAGCCGTCCAGAGAGCCGGCAAATTTCCTCGCGGAGGGATCGATCGCCTCGGCGAACAGCAACACGCGCAAGCCGGTGGCGAGAAGGTCGTGCCACGTCTTCTCCAGACCGTTCGTGGATTCGAGGAAGGGACGCAACGCCTCGCACGCGCCGAGGATGAGAACGTACTCGCTTGTCTGGGTACTCACCCGGACGGCACTGTAGCGATTCTGTGACTTAAAGGGCAGTTGATCGAGTAATTGCACGGGCGCTTCGCCGACGGCGTCGCGCAGGGCGGCCAGGCTTTTGTTGGAACGATCCAGTGATGCGGAGGCGAACGCGCGCAAGCGCTCGCGGAGCGATTCTTCCGGCATGGATTCATCCAGCGGAATTACCTTTTCCAGATGCAGCCGATTGGTGGTCAGCGTGCCGGTCTTGTCCATGCACAGCGTGTCCACCGAGGCCATCGACTCGACGGCGCTTATCACTTGAACGAGCGCGCCGCGCCGGCTCATGCGCACCGCACCCAGCACAAAGGCGAAGGTGGTCATCACCACCAAGCCTTGCGGAACCATCGACGTGATCGTGGCGGCGATCATCTTCCACAAATCGTTTGGAGCGAGGCTGCCCCAACGATAGAGCGGGAGGTAACCCAGACAAAGGAGAACCGCCGCCGCGCTGAGTAGCGCCAGCAGTCGATTGATGCTGTGTTGAATGGGGCTGGAACTGTACCGATAGGAGCGCGCTTCGCCCGCGGTGCGCTGCACGAACGATTCGACGCCGACGCGCTCGGCGCGATAGCCCCCCTCTCCGGCGACGCAAAAACTGCCGGATAGCACCTGCTCGCCGGGATGTCGCGGCACCGGGTCGGATTCGCCGGTCAACAGCGCCTCGTCGATTTCCAGAAAGCGCGCTTCGACCACGGTTCCATCGGCTACCACCGTATCGCCGGCGGCAAGCAAGAGCAGATCGCCGCGCACCACGTCGCCGGAGGAGATTTCCTTCGCGCAGCCGTCGCGCAGGACGCGGACGCGCGCCTCGGCCAACAGGGTCAAACGATCCAAATGGCGTTTGGCGCGAATCTCTTGCACCAGACCGAGCAACAGATTCGTCAAGGCCATGCCGCTGACGGCGAGGGCGTCGCCGTATTCGCGCAGCAGAAAAAGGGCCCCGGCGGCAGGGGCGACCAGGGCGTTGAAAAGCGTAAGGATATTGCGGAGGACGATAGATAGATATTCGGCGCGGTCGTCGCGGCGGACGCGGTTGCCTTCGCCGCGCGCGGCGCGCTGTGCCGCTTCGGCGGACGTCAATCCCAAGCGCTGGGCCGATTCGTCGGTCTGGCTCATCCGCGCTCCGCTCGCCGAAATCTACCGGGAGGGGGTTATTGAGACGGTCCCAGAAGCCCCGCTTGCCTGAGCTTGGGGGAGGGGTAAGAAACCTCGGGAAACTCACCCCCTCGCTTCCTGAGTACAGGGGTGAGAGAAACTTTTGGGACGATCGCTCACTTGATCCATTCCAGGTAGCGTTTACTCAGATCGTACAGAAGCGCCTGAGTCAGTCGCTTCTTTTGCATTTCCGGTATCTCCATTTGCGGGATTAAGAAGACATCCAGCTTGTTGACCGTAGGAATCCAGTTTTGGGCCGGTACGATAGTCTCGCGCGCCGTCTGGAAATGGCGGCGTGCATCCCGATTGTTCCCCGCCTCCAGCGCCAGCCACCCGCGCATCAGATGCCATTGAGCCGAGCGCTGAGCGGCGTCCAGGGCGTGATTGATGGCATCCAGCTGCCAACGCTTCCTCAAAAACATCCACGGTTCCAGCTTGTTCCACGTCATCGCTCCCGAGAGGCACACGCGCCCAATGTGATCGGCAACCAGAAGGGACGGATTGAGACGGTAAGAAAACTCCGCCGGCGCGGGCCAGATGTGCGGCAACGCCTTCTCCAAGAGACGATCCGCCTCTTCGTAATTGCCGCGTGCAGCCGCCAGACGCACATACAAATCGAGATCGTCGAGCAGTTGTGGCAGTCCTCCCTCGGCCTGAAGATCGGGGAGCAGTTCAATTGCTCGATCGATGCGGCCCAGGTTGAGCGCGACGATCGTCGCGCGCCGGACAATCAGTTTCTCTGCCGGAGTGAACCTCGTGAGGTTCTCTTGAGCGACCTGATTCAGCGCTTCGAACGCCGTCTCGGTCAGATTCAGATCCAGAGCGATCTTGACCTTCTCCAACCCCGTTTTGGAGGCCGCGTTCACGGTATAGCGATTTCGCAAGGTTTCCAGTTCGGCCTCTCGGCGCGTCAACTCGGCGGTAATTTTTTCGAGATATTGCTCGAATTGGGTGCTGCTGACGTTCGGGGGCGGCCCTAACTTCGCGCGTGCATTCATGGCCCGGCGCAAATGGTGGGCTGCCGCGTCGAGATAGCGCAGCTGTGCGAACTCTTCGGAGAGCAGGAGGTTCGCCTCCGATTCGGTCTCGATGTCCGGATCGAGAAGGAGAGACTTCTGAAGTGCGGCTGTGGTTTGAGGGAGACGAATCCCGGCCAAGAACGGAACGGCATCGGGAAAGACGCTCTCCAAACGCTGCTCGCGCAGTCGTTTGTAGGCCACTCCCATTTGGAAATAGGATTGACCGTCTTCGGGATTGACGACAACGGCGCGGCGCGCGGCGCGAATGCCCAGGTAGAGCGAAGCCGGTGGATCGAGTCGCTGTTCGTTGGTGTAGAAGCGCCAGGCATCCATCGCCGTCGCTTCCAATTCGCGGATGCTCCGCGCGGGTTGCACCGCTCCGGGAGGGAACAACTCGTGGTAGGTCCAACTCCAATCGAGCGGCAGCACATTGTGCGGTAGAGGTCCGCTCGGCAGCGAGGGGATCAGCGCTCCCGCCGCAACTGCCGCCTGCCAGGTGCGCGAACTCTTTTCGATCTGTTTCATGCGCCTCTGCTCCTCGATCGTGCGATGGAGGAGGCTATCGACTAATACCGCTTCTCGGTCGGCCGATCGTCTGGGCAAGGGATGCCAGAACGCCTCCCACCAAGCGTGCGGCACAGGGTTCGGATCGGGACCGCTTGCCGGCGCGGGCGTGGCATCGGGACCAAACGCCACAGTCTGGAGATCGATGGCCAACCTTTTCGCGGGATCCTCCCATTTCGGCTCGGCGGGAGTCGGATCGCGCCAGGCGAAGAGAGCTATGCGCCCTTCCCAACCGACCAGAACCCATTCCTTGGTGCGGTTGAGCAACAGCGCTCGCGCGACATATTCGCTCTTGCGGAGGATGCGATTCTCGAAGATCCAATAGCGAACCCCGTGCCGACGCAGGATGCGCCGAATACTTTCCTCCGCCTTTGAGCCGTCCCCCTGCGCGCCGGCAAGTTCCTCGAACGGTTGGCGGAGCGAGAGATAGTCTTCGGCCGCCTTCGGGAAGTACGGCATGTTCCGATCGAGGAAGACGCGCTCGCCGGGCGCGAACCAGGCGAGATAATCGGCGATCTCATAATGGGTATTAAACCAACCCGGTTCGTCGGGCAGCTCCCCCTCCACGCGCCACTTGTGGATCGTCTTGGCCATGTCTTCCAACGAGGGATCGACGCGAACGCCCCAACCGAGCTGTCGAGACTCTTGCGATCGCGCTTGCAGCCAGCCGGGCACGGAAACGAGCAACAGTAGCAAGCCGCAAAACAGCGTCAGCGCACGTCCGCCCAACGACCAATTGCGTCGCACTTTGGTGAGGATCGGAGCCTCGCCGAACGGATGGGCGGCGTAGTCGAGCCAATTCAACGCTGTAATTGGACCGGCCACGACGGCGAAAAAGGGAATGGCGCGCGCGTTGTACAAGCTCAGCAGCGCGAACCCCATCCATATCAACAGACGCCACCAAGGCGCACGACCGAATACCATCGAGAACGAAATCAACCCGACGAATAGGAGAGGCCAATACGCCAGCCCCGCCGCGCTCCAGCCGATATCGTTGGCATAGTATTCTTTCCGCAACGGCGACAGAAACAGCGGTCGGAATTGGGGATCGGCTTCGATGGCGTTGCCCGCCGGCGCGAAGCCGAACTCGATCGGCAGCTCCAGTGCGTGAAAGTGATGGGGATTGAGCAAACACGCCGCCACGCCAACAACCAACACGAAGCCGAGCTTTCGCGTCTCGGTGGCATTCGGCTCGTCCGAATCAGCCCCTTCACCGGACAATCCTCGTTGAACCAACTCGCCGGCCAGGTAAAGGCCGACGGTCAACGGTCCTAAAATAAACCACGCATCGCAATTGACCCACAGCGCGAACAACGGCGGCAGCAGCCACCACCAGCGCTTGCCCCCCGGACGTGCCGCCGTCAGCAACCAGAGCGTCGCAGCGAGAAACAGATACGAAAGACACGTCGAATTGAGAAAGGATCGCGGGCTGAGGGCGAGCAGCGCCAAGGCCACGCAAACGGTCGGTATCCACAGGCTTTGCCCCGCGTGTCTGCCGGTGCGCAGCATCACCTCGGCCAGCAGGACGATCACGGCCGCCTTGAAGACTACCACCACAATCCCACCGATGGAGGGAAGTTGGTAGAGGGCGAACATCAACAGATCGAACAGCCACGAGTGATGGACGAAATATCCTTCGCTGGTGTACACAAACGGATCGACGCCGAAGGGATATTCGCCGCTGGCAATCAGGCGGCCACCCGCAATTTGACGGAAGAAATCGGGGTTGGTCGCCGGGAACGAAGCGAGAACAAACGCGAACAACAACACGGTGGCAACGAGTAAGGCGTCGATCCCGCGACACAGACGCAGCAATCGAACTGGGTCCATCGCCGGGGGTTTGGACAACGGTTTCAACGCGATCGAATGTGCTTCGGAGGATGCCGCTAGCGGGGACGGCGTTTGAATGCCGGTCGGCGACGGCGGCGTTTCGGGATGCTCGGCAGGAGTCATGAGTTGCTTGGCCTCGTGGGTCAACATTCGACGGACGGCGGCAAACCGATCCTTCAACGGTAGACAGTCTCTTCGTCGCGGTCAAGCCGCTTCCCTAGGATAGAGAATAGCGGAATCGGCTACTCGGCGAGCGCCGTTTTCCACCTGGAAGCCGACGCGGACGGCGCGCCTTGGGAGGAACTATGACGTTCGACAACTCCGATCCCTCCGCTTGGCGGATGTATCCGGGGCGCGCGTTGACGCTCGTCGTCGTGGGGCTTGCAAGTCTGACGGTAGTAGCCCGTCTCCCCCCCCAGCCGCAATCGTTGGCCTATCACCGCTTTGCCGACGCTCGCACACTTTGGGGCGTGCCGAATCTGCTCAATGTCGTCTCGAATCTGCCGTTCCTGTTCGTCGCCGCGTGGGGCGTGGGGTTCTGTTTCAAGCGACGCAACGCCTTTGTCGAGCCGAGCGAGCGTTGGCCGTTCGTGCTGTTTTTCCTCGCCGTCGGCCTGACCGCTTTTGGATCGTCCTATTATCATCTGAGACCCGACAACGAACGGCTCGTTTGGGATCGACTGCCCATGTCGATCGCCTTCATGGCCTTGGTTGCCGCCGTCCTCAGAGAGCGACTCGGCCTCCGTTGGTTGCTTCCCCTCGTATTTCTTGGGCTGAGTACGGTTGTGTATTGGCACGTCACGGAGCAACAGGGGCGAGGCGATTTGCGACCGTACTATTTCGTACAGTTCTATCCCATGCTGGCTTTGCCGATGCTGTTGCTGATGTTTCCACCCTGCTACACGCGGACGGCGGATTGGTTCGTCGCCTTGGGGTGGTATGTGCTGGCGAAAGTCTTGGAACATCCCGGCGATCATTTCCTTTACGACCTGGGCCATTGGGTCAGCGGCCACACCTTAAAACATCTTGCGGCGGCGGCGAGTGCCTACTGGATCCTGCGCATGGTGAGCCATCGCGTCGCCGTCTCTCGAATCAGTACGATGCGAGTGAACTGATAGTTCGTATCGACCCGATCCGAGAGTCGAACGCCGCGCTCCGCGTCGCGGCTAACTGGAGCCTTAGACGTGAAGGAGCGATGCCTTTCGAGCCAGTCGCGTTGTGAGACGTCGGCATGGTTGTGCGAGAGCCGTTCGTCGTGGTGCGAACGATGTCGCGCGCTGTCTCTCCGGCCTCGACAAGTTGCGATGGCCGAGGACGCTATGGTTCGCGGCGTGGTCGAAAAAAAAGAAAAATGGTCAAAATGGTCTGACGAGAGCTTTATTTCCCAGAGACAATTGGAGTACGACGTTTTTTGGCAACTCAAATCGGGCGAGAAAAGATGCGATTTGCGAACAACGCCACAGGCTCCTTTCGCGCCCGTCGCCGTTGCCGTCCGTGCCGTAGTCTGATACCCTTTGTGCATTGACTTCCCATGCGGTTCTTGCAGGAGATTTTCGATGAAAAGGGCTGTGCTTTTTGGGATGCTGTTGTGCGCCTTCGGCGGATCGGTCAATCTTTCACCCGCCGCGGACGACAAAAGCGAAAAGAAGGGTGCTGCGCCCTACGTTCACTGCGTCGTCTTTCGCATGAAAAAGGACGCGGCCAAGGATGCGGTCGAGTCGGCTATTGCCGACTGTCACAAACTGCTGGCCAAGATTCCCTCGGTGCGCTCGGTTCGCGCCGGCCGGCCCGTCGCCAAGGGAACGCCCGACGTGCCGAAGATGGAGTACGATTTCGCGCTGCTCGTCCTCGTGGACGACGACGCCGGATTGGAAGCCTACTTAAAACACCCCTTACATCTGCAATTCGTCGCAAAGCATGGTCCCGCTTTCGACGTGGAAAAACTGCAAGTCTTCGATTTCCTCAACCAATCGAAGTAATCCAATATCCCAGCTTGCCGTTCGCGGGGTGGGTCTCGTCCCTCGACCCACCCCGCGAGTTGCGGGCTGGCCCAAAGGTGCAACGATGAGCGATACGGTTAATCCCACGGAAACGACAACAACTTCTCCCGCCGAACCAGCGGCCGCCAAGCCGCCGCGCGAAAAGCCGCCGCAGACGCCGGGCAAGGTGCGATCGCTGGAACACGAGCAGGCTTACGGTTTCGGCAAGAAGATCGACTCGTTTGACGAGGACATGGAGCGGCAATTGCGAGAGGCCATGTCCGGCATGTCGGACAAGGATCTCTACGGCGAACCGGCCGCGCGCGGCGGCAAGAAGACCGCCGACGGTGGACCCAAAAAGGGCAAGGTGTTCCGCATCCACGGGCAGGACGTGTTCATCGATCTGCCCGGGGGGCGCACGCAAGGCGTCCTACCCATGTTGCAGTTCCCCGAAGGCCCGCCGACTTTGGGGACCGAAATCGAAATTACCATCGAAGGCTTCGACAACGCCAACGGCGTTCTCCTGTTGTCGCGCAAGGGCGCGGCGATCGAGGCCGATTGGTCGAGCGTTGCCGAGGGCATGACCGTCGAGGCCCGCGTTGTCGCCACCAATAAGGGCGGACTATCCGTCGATGTGAACGGTATTCACGGTTTCATGCCCATCAGTCAAATCGACCTCTATCGCGTCGAAAACGCCGAATCGTTCGTCAATCAGCGCCTCTTATGTACCGTCACCGAAGTCGATCCGGTGGAGCGCAATCTGATCGTCAGCCGCCGCGCGCTGTTGGAGAAAGAGCGCGAAGCGTTGCGCGAGAAGCTGTGGATCGAACTGGCCGAGGGACAGATTCGTGAGGGCGTGGTGCGCTCGGTGAAGGATTTCGGCGCGTTCGTCGATCTTGGCGGCGTCGATGGTTTGCTGCACGTCGGCGAGATGAGCTGGCAACGTGCGCAGGACGCCTTGACGCTGGTACAACCGGGGCAGACGATCAAGGTGTTCGTCCTAAAAATCGACCGCGAACGACGCAAGGTCAGCCTGGGACTCAAGCAGTTGACCGCAAGTCCGTGGGATAACATTTACGAGAAGTATCACACCGGCGAGATCGTCAACGGGAAGGTCTCGCGTTTGATGGACTTTGGCGCTTTCGTCGAGTTGGAGCCTGCCATCGAGGGGTTGATTCACATTTCCGAATTGGCTTTGCAGCGCGTGTTCCGCGTCGGCGACATCGTGAAACCGGGACAGGAAGTGCAAGTAAAAGTGCTGAGCATCGATCCGGAGCAGCGGCGCATCGCCCTGTCGCTGAAAGCGGCACAAGCGAAACCGCCCGAAGCCGTCGAGGAAGAAGTCGAGGAGGAGCCGGCCGCGCCCGTCAAGCCGCCGCGTCCGCGCTCCACGCCCCTGCGAGGCGGTACCGGAACGGGTGGCGGACAGCTTTTCTCGTTGCCTCATCCAGCTTCCGAGGACGACAAAAGGGAGTAACGATGTCTTTAAGTGTCGATTGGATGTACCATCGTCGCGGTTGAAGCAGCTGCCTCAAGGCGCAAGGGTTCCTTGCGGCACACGAGGTGCGAACCACGGGCGAGGTCGTGGACGCGACCAAGAACAAGCGGGGACGCGAGGAAGCGCTGCGGCTTGCGCGCTCTGCCGATCGAGTCGTGGTGGCGCGTGGTAAAAAGGTTCTCGACTTCGACATGAAGAACGATCCGCCGGACGACGAAACGCTGGCCGGCCACATTTTAGGACCGACCGGCAATCTCAAAGCGCCGACTTTGCGCGTCGGATCGACTTTGCTGGTTGGCTTCGGGTTCGATGCCTACAGACAGGTATTTGGTGAGAGATGATCCCCAGCCGAGCGGTGGGCGTCGGACCACCGCTCGTCCGGCCGATTGGCACGATTATAAAATTACTTCCGCCTCCCGGCTCGTCTCCAGCTTCCACATCGCGCCAAATGACTCAGAGCAAATCGTGCAACTCGTCGATCAATAAATCCATAAGCCGAAGAACGATTGTGGATGATGCCACGAAACGTCGTTCGTCGATTGACTTCGTATCGAATTACACCCAAGGAGGATCGCCGATGAAAATGTTGACTTCTTACCGCGTCCACGTCCTTTTCCAGGTTCTCGTAGCCGTGGCGATCTTCGCGCTCGCCGGATGTCAAAGTTGTGGCTGCGGTCGATAATCGTCGAGGCGATTGAGTGAAGGCGAGCGGGATCGCGCCGGCCCTCCATATCGAGTCCCTTGGTGCCGGCGCGATTTCGCGCGTTCCCGTTTGCCGTCGCAGGGAGTTGCGGAACCGCACCAACGAGAAGTTGGCATGGTTTCCGGGCACGAGCGCCGGCAAAGGGTCCGAGCGCCGGTCGCGCTGTGGAACAGCGCGACGAACCGGCGTCAGAAATCTGTCCCATAAGCTCCACTCTCCCCTGTACTCACCTCTCCTCTAAGTACAGGAGAGAGGAGAGCTTCTGAGACAGAGTCATTAGTTCCCAGGACGATTTGACCGCGGGTCGTTCGCCGCCGTTTGGAAACTACTGCCTTTGGTGAAGTCGGCGACGGCCAGATTGTGGTTGCCAAGCATCTCCTGGCAACGACCTCGGAGCATATACTTCAATCCCGTCGGATGCAGACGGATCGACTCCGAATAATCCGCCACGGCACGGGCGAAATCGTTCGAGCGTTCGTAGGCCAATCCGCGCGTGCCGTAGGCCCCGGCGTTGTTGACGGACAGTTGGAGGCTTGCCGTCGCATCGGCAATGGCTTCGCGGTTGTGGCCGGTGCGCAGCCACAAACGGGCGCGCGATGCCAAGGCAAGGGCATCTTTCGGCGCGAGACGCAGACAGACATTGAGATCGTTCAACGAGAGATCGAACTTCTCAAGTCGTTGATACGCTTCGGCTCGACCGCGATAGACGGCCGGATCGTTGGGATGAGACTGAATCGCCTTGTTGTACAGCTCAACGACTTGTCTGGCTTCGTTCTCGATCGGTGTCTGTTCTCCCAATCTCTCTAAATCCTCCGCCGCAGCAAGCGAGGGCAATACCCATATCAACGATAAGATGGAAAGCCAACGGATAGAAGCCATGAATCGATCTCCTGGCCAGAAGAATGGGCGGGCGAGGAGGGATACCCGTTTGCCCCGACGATTTCCAGTTCAATCGCTTGCGAACAACTGCTCTTGCATCGTTCTTGAACTTGTCGTATAAGCGTTCGCCAATCGTCGCGCGATAGGTTGTTGCATTGCGAAGCGCAGCTTGGCCCGGGGAAGGATAGCCTCGCTTTGCCGATGTGCTAACGACGTAAATGGGGCGGGGCCAGAGGCGAGATCGTTCGGGTAAGGAGCCATGAAATGAAACGGTGGCCGCTTTTTCTGACGACGACCGGGATTGTCCTGCTCGTCGCTTGGGGAATGCTTCGTTTGAGCCGGTTTGCTTCCAACGCCGAGAACTCCGTCGCTCCGATCCAACACGTCAACAAAGCCGATGCGATGGACTCTCAGTCCGGCTGGCGCTACCGTCAAAACATGCCGCACCACTGGCGGTACATCATGCTGCAGAAGTAGGGCGCGGTGAAATCAGTCGACGACGCCGTTCCTCCATCTCGGTCTCGATGGGCTATCCATTCCCCGCCTTGAAGTCCGTACCAACCGGGCAGTCCGCGTCGTGAGCGAATCCTCGCGTTGCATCCACGCGCTCCGTTTCTTTGCATTCCTACGAAGATGCCCTTGACACTGTCATTGGGTCGAGTAAAGTTAATGTAGATTGAGATTCAGTCTCAATAAGAACGACCGATTTCCCACCGCTCGATCGGGTGCCTACCGTGAATCTGGATACGTTGCTTCCTCTCGAATTGCTTCGTCCCGGTGAATGGGCGGATGTAGCCGATGTCACCGGCGAACCGAATTGGGTTTGTCGATTGGCTGAACTTGGATTGCGGACGGGCTGTCGTCTGTGCTTGTTGCAATCCGGATGTCCGTGCCTGTTACAGATCGGCGGTTGTCGTCTGTCGTTGCGCGGCGAGCCGGGCGCTCAGATTCTCGTCCGCCCTGTGGCGAGTTAACATGACGACTCTGGACACCTTGCGTCCCGGTCAACGCGGACGCATCACGAATCTGGTTGGAAACGACGGCCTTGCGCAGCGACTCATGGAGTTGGGCATGTTCGTAGGCGAGGAGGTCGAGGTGGTCGCGCTCGCTCCGTTGGGCGATCCGTTGGAAGTGCGTTTGGGCGATTCGCGCCTGAGCCTGCGCCGCACCGAGGCGTCTCGCATTCAAGTAACCCTCTCGTGAGTACCCATCATGGGGAGCGAAAAGCAAGCGACCGTCGCTCTCGTGGGCAATCCCAATACGGGCAAGACGACTCTGTTCAATGCCCTTTCGGGTCTGCGGCAACGTGTCGGCAACTATCCCGGCGTCACCGTCGAAACCAAAAAAGGGCAAATGAGTTGCGGCGGTCAAAAGTTCGATCTGATCGACCTGCCGGGAACCTACAGTCTGTCGCCGCGCAGTCCCGACGAGATGGTCGCCGTCGATGTCTTGCTCGGAAGGCAAGCGGGAGAGCATCGCCCCGATGTCGTTTTGTCTATCGTCGATGCCAGCAATCTCGAACGCAATCTCTACCTGACGACCCAGGCTCTGGAACTCGGTGTTCCCGTCGTCATCGCCCTGAATATGATGGATGTCGCCGAGGCACAGGGAATTCGCATCCATGTCGAACGTCTCAGCCGTCAAATCGGCGTACCCGTCGTGGCCATTCAAGCGAATAAGCGGAAGGGTCTGGACGCGCTGCGAGAGGCGGTTGTAGCGGCAAGCGAACGACGAGCGCTTCCTGGAGTGGTGGAGCCGTGCCCTGCGGTCGGCGATGTCGCTCCGCCCCACGCTGGCCCTCCGTTTCCCGAAGCGTTTGAGCGCGAGATCCGCGCCTTGCATCCCCTGTTGGGCGAAGAGGTGCCGCCTTTTTTAATACGTCGCTTCGTGTTGGATGTCGGCGGCTGGACGGAGCGGAAATGGGTGGCTCAATACGGCGAGAAGATTCGCCGACAAGTACAAGAGGTCCGCGAGCGGTTGGCGGCGTGCGATTGCGCGGTTCCGGCCGTCGAGGCTCGAACGCGCTACCGCTGGATTCGTGAGGTGACGTCGGGATGCGTCGAACGACCCGCCGTGCGTCCCGTCACCTGGACCGACCGCATCGACCGCGTATTGACGCACAAAGTCTGGGGTACGCTCCTGTTCTTGGCCCTGATGTTTCTCGTGTTCCAGTCCATCTTCACTTGGTCGCGCCCGGTAATGAAGGCGATCGGCGACGGCAAGGGAGCGCTGTCCGATTGGCTGCGAGGCTGGCTCGCTTCCGGCCCGCTTACGGATCTCCTCCTCGGCGGCGTCCTCGAAGGTGTCGGCGCGGTCGTGGTCTTTCTACCGCAAATTGTCATTCTCTTCGCGTTTATTGCCGTGTTGGAGGATTGCGGCTACATGGCCCGCGCCGCGTTTCTCATGGACAAGTTGATGTCGCGCTGCGGGCTGAGCGGGAAGTCGTTTATCCCGCTGTTGTCTTCGGTAGCTTGTGCCGTACCGGGCATCATGGCGACGCGCGTCATCGAAAATCGACGCGATCGGCTGGCGACGATACTCGTTGCGCCGCTGATGAGTTGTTCGGCGCGTTTGCCGATCTACATACTCCTGATCGGGGCATTTCTCTCTGGCCCCGGCTACCCCTGGTGGCTGCCCGGCGCGGTGATGTTCGCCCTTTACGCCTTGGGGCTGCTGCTCGCGCCGCCCATCGCTCTACTGCTCAAGCGCACGTTGTTGCGGGGCGAAACACCGGTCTTCGTTATGGAAATGCCGCTTTACAAAGTGCCTTCTCTGCGTTTGGTAGTGCGGCGCATGATCGACAGCGGTTGGGCCTTTTTGCGCCGCGCCGGCACACTCATCCTCGCTTCGATGGTGGTGGTGTGGGCGCTGCTGTACTTCCCGCGCGAAGGCCCTGCGTCGGCGTCGCCTCCGTCGGAATCGGGACCGATCGAAGCGATCCGATTGCCCTACGATGTTCGCCTGGACCAGTTGCGCTCGGAGCGAGACGACCTCAAGGAGCGAGGCGACGAGACGGGCAGCGAAGCCAAGGAACTCGAAATGAACGCCTTGAACGCGGAATGGAAGCGGCAGAGCTATCTGGGCCGCGTGGGCAAGGCCATCGAGCCGATCGTGCGCCCGCTCGGTTGGGATTGGAAGATCGGCATGGCCGCTTTAGCGAGTTTTCCTGCCCGCGAAGTCGTGATTGGCACACTCGGCATCATTTACAGCGAGGGCGAACAAGACAGCGAAACCATCCGCGAAGCCAAGAATGTGTCCGACTTGCGGTTGGCCGTAGCCATGCGGAAGGCCGGCTGGGACGACGATCCGAATCGGCGGGTATTCACGATTCCGACCGTGCTATCCCTTTTGGTTTTCTTCGCCTTGTGTTGCCAATGTGCTTCGACCTTGGCAGTCATCAAGCGAGAAACGCGGAGCTGGAGATGGCCGGCGTTCACGTTCGTCTACATGACTGCGTTGGCCTATGTTGGAGCCTTGCTGACGTATCAGATTGGCCTCTGGGTATGCGGTTGAAAAATGGACTGGCAATTGGTCGTCGTTTTCGTCCTGGTGTTGTCGGCGTCGCTGTACCTCAGCCGGCAGACGCTGCGCGCATGGCGCGGCAAGGCTGCCGGATGCGGCTCGTGCAAGTGTTCCGGTATCACGGCGGCGAACTCATCCGGAGCGCGGACCTTGATTCCGGTCGAGCAAGTCAAACTGCGCAGATAACCTGCCCGATCGACGGAACCATTTCGGATCGACTTCTCATTGCTTTCGTCCGGTTGCACGACGGCGGGCGAATGGCTATGCTGCAAACAGAAGGCGTGGAGAAGTCAGCGACAGTCGGTTCTTTGCGGATACCATCATGGCAGACAGCGACAAGCGCGAGCGGGGTCTCGTCGGGTCGGCTGTCGCCGTTCCTCCCGAAGCGCTGGTTGTCTGTTCCGAATGTCGGGCCTCTTTTCGTCCGAGTGCTTTCGAGACCCATCTGCGTCAAGCTCATCGCATCTACCAATTTCGAGGTATTCGTCGCTCCTACGGAGAAACCTTTGCCGCGCTGCTCGAAGCCCTCGGCGGAGATCGCCCCGACGCCGAAGCGTGGCGAAGTCTAACCGAGTTGGCGTTCGAGGATCACGGCGATCTCGCTCACGTTTTTTTAGCCCGAACACTCGGCCAAATGCTGAAGGGGTTGCTCTCTCCGCACCGCGAATCGGTCCTTCTCGCTCTGGGCGCGTTCCTCGGTAGCACCCGCGTTTCCGGGTTGGCGCTGGCTCTGGCTTCGGACCCGGAACATTGGGCGCGCTGTCTCGCTTTGTACGTCCTCGCTCACTTGCCCGATCCGTTCGATCTTACGCTGATTCCCTCGTTTCGCGGCTTGTTGCTCGATCGCCGTCTGCCGGTCGAGGCACAGTTTGCCGCGATGGCCAATGTGCTGCGCGCTTCGCCGACGAACGGGGAATTGGTTGAGGAACTGTTGCTAACGCTCGCGAGCGGATTGGGGAAATCCAAATCGATCGATCGGCTGCGCAATCTGGAGTCAATGGTCGGCAAGCATCCGAACATTGATGCCCTGTGCGAGCGTCTGGAAGATCGATTGCGCATGAACTGCCCGCGTTGTCCCACGCAGCTGCGGCGTCCCGAAATGATCGCCCATCTGTGGAACGAACATCGCCTGGTTCTCGACGGTCGGCGCGTGCGCGATCCGTGGTCGATGATCGAGGAATGGATCGATGCCTACTGCGAACGGCGCGAGGTGGAGCTGCTGGAACGCTGTCGAACGCTGGTGCATCGTCTGGACAGCGACGAGGCAACCTCGCGCTTTCATAGTCTTCTGCTCTCGCATGGCGTGGCCGATGAAGAAGCGCGCCGTTCGTCGATCGCGGAAGCCGTCGAGCGACACGCGGCGCTCTGTCCTTGGTGCTACGAACTGGTTCCCATGGCGCGCGAGATCCCGGCAGCCAGACTGAATGTTTATCGCGGTCGATTGTCCGCGCGCGGCTATCGGGTCGAAATCTCGGAACGAGGGCCGCTTACTTCATTGGAGATTGTCACTCCGGAAAAGCGGATTTATCGCGGGCGCGAGCTGGGACAATTGTGGACGTGCCGAGGCGCGATGTTCGTCTTCGTCGGCCCGCTGGTACTGATCGCTCTCCTCGGGTCGTTTGGCTTCTTCGGGTTTGGCATTGCTCCGTTCAAGCCCGTACTGGCCATTCTGTCCTTGGCTTTGGCGGTCCATCTGTTCGTGCGGCGAAGGTGGCGTCCGGCCCTGGCGGAAGGCGTTCGCGCGCGGAACTATGCTTGGACGATGTTGGCTCCGCGTCTGTATGCCGATGGTTATCGGCTCGACGACTCCGCGTTCTTGGCTGGGTTGGCTCTCCACAGTTGCGGCGATGGCTACGCGCCGCTGCGCGAATCCTTGCTTCTCGATTTGGTCAAGCGGACGGAAAACGCTTTGGCGATGGGGCTGGCACCTCCGGAGCATCTGGCTGCCTTGCGTCGATTGTCGGTCGAAGATGCCGCGGCGCGCGGAGCAGACCCGATCCCCTTGGTCGTGGACTTATTGGCACGCTGCTTCGAGGGCCGACTGTCCCTACACTTCGCCGACCGACTGCTTGCCGGTTGGGAGTCGGCATGGTGGACGCCGGGGAATCTCATCCGCGCGCGCGCGCTTCTGTGCGATCGCGCCTTTGAGGCCGGGTTCGAGGTGCGCAATCTCCTCGACGCCGGCCAAAACGCTCCCGACCTTGGCCGCCTTCTGGGAACGGATGACGTCTCGAATCTCTGTGCGCTGCGTTTGTTGTGGTCGCTCAGGCCGACCCGTCCTTGGGATCGCTGCGGCGATCCACTCTCGGTCTTCGATCTTGCCGCCGATCCGAAGCGAGCCGACTTACTGGGGCGCATCCCCGATTTGCTGTTGTGGCAAGTCGAACCGGAATGGCTCGTCGCCGCCCCTGGCGTCACCGACCCAAAGCCGACCCAGATCTGTCTGTGCGTTCGCGGCATTCAGTTGCAAGAGGTGCTGTTCCGCGAGACGCCGCGCGCGGTCGAGGTGAACGCCCGATGGCGCTACAACGATCTGATCCTCGGCGATCGGCGCTTCCGTTCGACCGGCAGTCTCGATCTCCTCGCGCTGCGGATGGAGCGTTGGTTTCGCTACGCCTTCAGCGAATTCCTCCCTTCGCTGTCGCGCGTGGTAAAATGGCAAGCTCCGGATCGACTCGCCATCCTGCGCGCATGGGGGGCCGTCTCCTGCCCCGCGTGCCACCGCCAACTGTTGCCGCGCGTCGGCCAGGTTGGCATCGCCCTCTCGGAAGACGATGCGACGCCGCCATGATTCGATCCGTCTAGCCGGCGTGGGATACTTCGAGCGGCATCACCGGCAGTTTGAGGGTGAACGTGGAACCTTTGCCGACCAGACTTTCCACGCGGATGCGGCCTTGATGTTGTTCGATGATTTGACGGCAAACGCTCAAACCGAGGCCGGTACCACCGTGTCCGTTGGAATCCGGTTCCTTCGTCGTGAAGAACGGTTCGAAGATCAAACGCAGGCGATCGGGAGGAATGCCGATGCCACTGTCGGCGACGCTCATTTCGACCATCTGCGTGCGTGCATTCTCGCGCACTTCGATCCGCAGCCGTCCGCCGTTCGGCATCGCCTGGCGCGCGTTGATGACGAGGTTGAGCAAGACCTGTTCGATCTGGGCGGGCACGACGGCGGCTTGTGGCTTGCCGTGATATTTCTTCTCGACCTGAATGCGATGCTTGCTGAGATCTTTTTCGGTCAGCACCAGCGTCTCTTCCACCAGCGCGATCAAGTCGATCATCTCGCGCTGGGTCGAGGTGTTGCGGGCAAAACCGAGCATGCTGTTGATGATCGTGGCCGCTCGTTGACTGCCCTTCAGGATTTTTTCGAGTGCTTGGGTGCGCGACGCCTCGTCGCGGTGGCGCAGCGCCAAGCGCGTGTAATTGATAATGGTGGTTAAGATGTTGTTGAATTCGTGGGCCACGCTGCTGGCCAAGGCTCCAACGCTGCTCAGCTTTTGCGCTTGCAGCAATTGTTGTCGGAGTTGATCTGCCTCACTGCGCGGAACCATCACGTCTTCGCCGATCATTTTTAGGTCGCCTCCCGCCGTTTCGTCGTCGTTTTGCCGAGCGAGTCCCTTCGACTTCGTTCGGCAACGCCTCGCCGCGGCTTCACTAGGAGTATCGACCGAGAAGCGGTGTCTCTTCATCGGAACCCCTTATGTACCTTGCAATTCCGACGTGGAATCTGGGACGCCCTCGAAGACTGCGACGGCATGGCGAGGTTTGAATGGTGGTCAAATGAGCGAGGCTGGAGAAAGGGTGGAAACTATCCCAGACGAGTTGGATGCGCCTCGGTGAACTCGCAAGGCGCATCCCAACATGGCTTTCGGATTGCGTGACGCTCGGTGGGGCGATAAGCTCCATAAGAATCTTCGTTGGTTATTGCCGGTTTTGCATCGCTCCTTCGCGGGAAGAGGATGCGCGAACGCCTCGCAGCCGGTTCGTCGCACAAGTGGAAAGGGACTCGCCATGAGTTCCACGCACAACAACGATTTGACCCATGCGTTGCTTGAAGAATCGGGCGACGCACTCTTTCTCTTCGATCCCGAGACCGACAGCCTTTTGCAAGTTAGCCGCATGGCCCTCGAGCTGACCGGCTTCGGACGCGACGAGATGATGGCGCAACCGGCGACCTATTTCTTTCGCTTCGGCGGCAAGGGAGGCACGCGGCGTTTCCGCGAGGCAGCCACGCGCACCGGCATCTTTCATTCGCAAGAGGGCTTCTTCCTGCGTTGCAAAGCCGATGCCGTCTGGATGCCGGTCAACCTCAGCATTTCCCGCTTGCACGTCCAACCCAAGACTCTGGCGCTGATTACGGCTCGCGATGTCCGCGTACAGCACGAATCGTTGCGTCGTTTGGCCGAGGTCGAGGCGGAGATGCGCCGCGTCATGGCCTCAGTCTCCGACTGTCTCTGGAGCGGGGAATGCGACCGCGATCGGAGGTGGGCCTACCGCTACTTCTCGCCGGTCGTGGAAACGCTGACCGGCAAGCCGCCCGAAGCCTTTCTCGGCGGGCTTCACGCCTGGGAGGAGATCGTACATCCAGATGACTTGCCCGTCTGGCGGCGCGGCGTGCAACAATTGCGCAAGGGGCAAAAATGCAACGAGGAATATCGCATCGTGACGGCGGACGGGCGCACGCGCTGGCTGCGCGAAAGCGTCCGCGCCGCGCCGCACGCGGTCCCACAAACGCCGCAACCGAACGGTCGAGACGGCCCGGACGACGACGGCAGCCCGAGGGCGGCAGGCTGGCGTCTCGACGGCATCCTCAGCGACATTAGCGAGCTGAAACAGGCGGAAGAGGAGCGCGACCGTTTTTTTACCCTCTCGCTCGATATGTTGTGCATCGCCGACTTCGATGGCTATTTTAAGCGTCTCAATCCGGCCTTCGAGCGCATTCTCGGCTATTCGCTGGAGGAATTGACCTCACAGCCCTTTTTGCAATTCGTCCACCCCGACGACCGGGAAGCGACCAAAGCCGTGACCGTGGATCTGGTTGCGGTGGGTGGCGATCTGGTTTCGTTCGAGAATCGCTATCGGTGCAAGGACGGCTCGTATCGCTGGTTTTTGTGGACGGCGACTCCTTTCGCCGAACGGCGCTATATCTACGCCGCGGCCCGCGACATCACCGAACGGAAAGCGATGGAGGAGACGCTGGCGCGCGAGCGCAACTTGCTCCGCGCCCTGATGGACAATCTTCCCGATCACATTTTCGTGAAGGACGTGAACAGCCGTTTCGTCTTGGCCAACACCGCGACGCTGCACTCGCTGGGCGCGTCGAATTTGGAAGAGGTCGTCGGCAAGAGCGACTTCGATTTCCTCCAGCGCGAGTTGGCCGAGCAGTTCTTCCACGACGAGCAAGTGGTCTGTCGTTCGGGGCAGCCGCTCGTCAATCGAGAAGAACTGCTGATCGACCGTTCGGGACAACGCAAGTGGCTGTCGACCACGAAAGTCCTGCTGCGCGATGGCACGGGCGCGCCGATCGGCCTGGTCGGCATGAGCCACGACATCAGCGGGCGGAAGAAGATGGAGGAGCAATGGCGGCAGGCAAAAGAGACTGCGGAAGTAGCCAATCGGGCCAAGAGCGAATTTCTCGCCCGCATGAGCCACGAAATCCGCACGCCCATGAACGGCATCCTGGGCATGACGGAATTGGCCCTGGAGACGGATCTTACCGCCGAGCAACGCGAATACTTGCAAATGGTCAAAAACTCCGCCCACGGTCTGCTGACCGTCATCAATGACATCCTCGATTTTTCGAAGATCGAAGCCGGCAAGATGGAGTTGGAATACGCACCATTTGCTCTCCGCGATAGTCTCGATGATGCAGTGCGCACCCTTGGCCTGCGCGCGCAGCAGAAGGGCCTGGAATTGGCCTGCCGCATCGGCTCGGACGTGCCGGATCGCTTGGTCGGCGATCTCGGTCGATTGCGACAAGTCATTGTCAATTTGGTCGGCAACGCCATTAAGTTCACCGAAAGCGGCGAAGTCATCGTTCGCGTCTCGCTCGAAAACGAAAGTGAGAGTTTAACGCGCGTCGAACTCCCTTTTGCTTCGACTCCTGCCGCTCCGATCTTCTTGTCCTTTGAAGTGGCAGACACCGGAATCGGCATCCCCGTGGACAAACAGCGCCTTATTTTCGAGCCGTTCGAGCAGGTGGAGGGCGGCGACACGCGCCGTTTCGGGGGCACGGGGTTGGGACTGGCGATCTCGTCGCAGTTGGTGGCGATGATGGGGGGCCGATTGGAAGTGCGAAGTCCGCTGTTCCGCGATCGCAACCGGGGTTACGGCAGCCGCTTTTTCTTCACCGCCCCATTCACACCCGCGCAAGGAACCCAGCCGAGTCTTCCTGCTGAACCGAGCGATATGCGCGACCTGCCCATCCTCGTCGTGGACGACAACGCCTCAAATCTGTCGATTCTCCACGAAATGCTTTCGAGTTGGCGGATGAAGCCCACGACCGTAGAAGGAGGGCAACAGGCATTGGACGAACTCCGCCGCGCCGCCGCCGCCGGAGAACCTTATCCTCTCGTCTTGATCGATTCGCAAATGCCTCGCATGGACGGTTTCGAGTTGGCCGGGCGACTCCAAAACCAAACGGATGTCGTGGGCGACACGATCTTAATGTTGGTTTCTTCCGACCGACAAGGAGGAGGCGACCGCTGCCGGGAATGCGGCGCGAAGGCCACGTTGATGAAGCCGATCAAGCAATCGGAGCTATTCAACACCATACTCGATCTGTTAAACGATCGAGGCGGGGGCCTTCCGAATGCGGCGAAGTCGTTGGCCGGCGATGCCGCTGCGACGGGGCCGGAACGCCCGTTGCGCGTGTTGTTGGCCGAGGACAACATCGTCAATCAACGACTCGCCGCGCGCATCCTGGAAAAGCGAGCGCATGCCGTTGTGGTCGCTTGTAACGGGAAGGAAGCCGTGGCACGCTCTGAGCGCGAGACGTTCGATCTCGTGTTGATGGATCTGGAAATGCCGGAGATGAGCGGCTTCGAGGCCACCGCGGCCATTCGCGCCCGCGAGCGAGTTACGGGCGGACATCTGCCCATCCTGGCACTGACGGCTCACGCCATGAAGGGGGACCGCGAGCGCTGTCTTGCCGCCGGCATGGACGGGTATGTCTCCAAGCCGGTTCAAGCCCGCGAATTGTACCGGGCCATCAACGACTTGGTACCCTCTGCCGCCGCGCATTCCCTTGACCTCGAAGGCAAGGAGGGACCCGAAAGAGGGCTGCCGATTATCGATCGGACCGAGGCGCTGGAGCGCGTCGGAGGAGACGAAGCGTTGCTGCGCGAGTTGGTGGAGGTGTTTCTGCAAGATTGTCCGCGCATGATTGAGGAAGTCATTGAGGGATTGTGTGATGCCGATACGGTAAAGGTCAAGCGCGGAGCGCATTCGATCAAGGGAGCGGTCGGCATCCTCGGAGGCAAGCTGGCCTTCGAGTGCGCGTTGCGCCTGGAGACAATGGCGCGCCGGGGCGACTTGAGCCAAGCGGACGAAGCCTGGCAGGCGTTGCGAGAAGCGCTGGATCTGTTAAAACAACACCTGGTTAAGCACGATGGGTTCGTAGGATAATTTTGTCGCTTGGGAAAGAAACGATGTCCACCACGGAAAACCCTTCGCCGTCGCAACAAGAACTGAAACTAGCCTTGAAGGCGTTTCGCAAACGCTTGAAGCTGACGCAACTCGATGAAGAATCGAAACTCGGCGGCGGGCCGTTGACCCATTCGCGCGGACGCATCGTGGCGATTACTCCGCCCAATCAGTTCGGCCCCGCCGTCTGGGAAGAGTTAGCCAAACAGGGCAAGCTCAAAAAAGCGGGCGGCGGCATGTACGAACTGGCACCAGACTAAGCGACCGTATCGGGTGTACGACTACCGATCCGCGAACGTGAGGGAGAGGGGCGATACGGCTCGAAAGCCCGATAAAACGACTCTGCTAGGACGGGCTTTTTTATCGGAAACAGGATTTACGGAGTATCTCATGTCCTCGGCCATTGTCGCACAGCGAACCTTGGGAGAACGCTACACTCATACCTTCGCGCGTTCGCGGCGGCTTCACGAGCAAGCGCGCGGCATCTTTCCGAACGGCGTCACGCACGACGCGCGCTATCTGGAGCCATTTCCGATCTACGTCGATCGCGCGCTCGGCAGCCGTAAGTGGACGGTCGAAGGACGCGAACTGATCGACTACTGGTCGGGCCACGGCTCCATCCTGCTCGGCCACAGCCACCCCGCCGTCGTCGAGGCCGTTCAAAAGCAAATGGAACGGACCACCCATCCGGGAGCCTGCCACGAGGGCGAGATCGAATGGGGCAGATGGGTTCAACGATTGATTCCCTCGGCGGAGCGCGTGCGCTTCACGGCGTCGGGAACCGAGGCGACCATGATGGCGCTGCGGTTGGCGCGACTCTTCACGCAACGACCGCGCGTCCTCAAGTTCGCCGGTCACTTCCACGGTTGGAACGATTTCCTCTTTCCCGGTGCCGATGCGCCACATCTTGCCTCCGTGCCCGGCATTCCCAAGGAGATCGCCGAGTACACCGTCATCGTTCCACCCAACGATCTCGACCGCGTCGAGCAAACCCTTCGCTCCGATCCAGACATCGGTTGCGTGATTCTGGAGCCGACGGGGGGGCATTGGGGACAGGTTCCGATTCGTGGACCGTTTTTGCACGGCCTGCGCGAGATCGCTACGCGGCACGAACGCCTGCTCATTTTCGATGAGGTTATCACCGGCTTTCGCGTCTCGCCGGGAGGGGCGCAAGGACACTATGGCGTCAAACCGGATCTGACGACGATGGCGAAGATTCTCGCGGGCGGTCTGCCGGGCGGAGGCGTCGCGGGACGCGCCGATGTTTTCGATCACCTCGCCTTTCGATCCGGCAAGGAGAAAATGCGTCATCCAGGCACGTTCAACGCCAATCCTCTCTCGGCATCCGCGGGCATCGCCACGCTGCAAATCGTTGCCGACGGTAGTGCCTGCGCGCACGCCAACGCCATGGCCCAGCTCTTGCGAAAGCGCCTCAATGCTCTCTTCGCCGAGCGCGATGCAAAGTGGGTGGCATACGGTGAGTTTTCTTGCTTCAAATTGTTGCCCGGCTTTCGGAGTCCGAGGCCCGAAAACGACGACTTCGTTCCCTACGGAGGAGCTCTGGACAAGCTCGATGGCGGCAGCGATCCGGGTCTGGTGTCGGCGTTTCGTTGCGGCATGTTGTTGCACGGCGTCGATTTGATGGGATTGGGCGGCATGACGACGGCGGCACACACGGAAGCCGACATCGAGCAAACCGTGACGGCGGCGGCGGCGACTTTGGATTTGCTACAATAGAAGCGTCCACTGTGCGAACGATGCCACGTTCGAGACCGGAACAAGGGACGAGTTTTTCTCAGGCGAATTGAACCATGCCGCGCGATTATTACGAGGTACTCGGCGTTCCGCGAACCGCTTCCGAGGCCGACATCAAAAAAGCCTATCGCAAACTGGCGCGCCAGCATCATCCCGATCGCAACCCCGGCGACAAGCAGGCCGAGATGCGATTTAAGGAAGTGCAGGAAGCCTACGACCTACTCCACGACAAAAGCAAGCGCGAGCAATACGACCGCTTCGGCTTCGCCGGTCCAGGGGGAAGTCAGGGGCCATTCCGCGCGGGAGGGGGAGCCGCGCCGGGAGGCTTCGAGTTTCAGGGGGTGAATCCAGAGGATTTGGAGAGCATCCTCGGAGGATTCGGCGGGGCCGGAGGATTCGGCGAACTGTTTGGCCGAGCGCGCGGCCGCGGACGCGCTCCGAGACCACCCGAGAACGTCGAGGCCGAGGTTGCCATCCCGTTTCTCACCGCGGCTCTCGGAGGGTCGGTGTCGCTCAATGTCGATGGGCGCACGATTGAGGTGCGCGTACCGGTTGGGGTTGAGGAGGGCAAGAAACTGCGCATGGCCGGACAGGGACCGAACGGCGGCGATTTGCTCGTACGCTTGACGGTCGAACCGCATCCCTATTTTCGCCGCGAGGGACATAACGTCATTCTTGAAGTGCCCGTATCGCTAAGCGAGGCGGTCCTCGGGGCGAAGGTCGACGTGCCTACGCTGGACGGTACACATCTGACGGTCAAGGTTCCGCCCGGCACTTCAAGCGGAGCGCGGCTGCGACTGCGCGGCAAAGGCATACGGGACGGCGATCAATACATCGAAATCAAGATCGTCGTGCCCAAAACCCACGACGAACGCAGCCGCGAACTCATCGAAGAGTTCGCGCGGCTGCATCCACAAAACCCGCGCCAGAATTTACGGTGGAGTTGAACCGTGTCCAGCCTGCGCTTTCGCAAACGCGAACACCTCCGCCGCCCCGCCGACTTTCGCCGCGTCTACGAACGCCGCCGCTCGAACGGCGATGCACTGCTGATCGTCTACGCTTGCGAGAACCATTTATCCCATTTGCGATTAGGATTGTCCGTTTCTCGCAAAATGGGCAATGCGGTGCGGCGCAACCGGCTGCGACGCCTCTACCGCGAGGCGTTCCGTCTGACGCGGCACGAGATGCCGGTGGGATTCGATCTGATCCTGATTCCGCGCCGCCCCGAACCGCCCTCGCTGGAGCAGCTGAAGCAATCGTTGCCGCGTTTGGTCCAACAGTTGGCGCAGAAACTCAAGCGCGAGGCCGAAAAACCATGCTAGGGCGGATGCTCGCTTGTCTCCGATTTCTCGGATCGAGCCTCCTGATCGCGGGGGTGCGATTCTATCAAATCTGTCTGCGCCCCATGCTACCCTCGGTATGTCGATTCGAGCCGAGTTGCAGCGAGTATTTTATCCAAGCGGTTCACAAATACGGCCCGCTTCGAGGCGCGTGCAAGAGCCTCTGGCGCATTTGTCGATGCAATCCCTTCTCGCACGGCGGCTTCGATCCTCCCTGAATCGAGAAGGTTGCGCAAATCTCGTTCGTTCCCTAGATGATTTCAACTCGACTACTCGGATCCAGCGCCACGCTCGATAGCTCGCCGTTATCCTTGGTGAAATGCACCGTGACCACGACGATGTCGTCTTCCGGCACTCGGTCGGTGGCGATACCGGTCGAGAGAAAATTGACTCCGCGAAAGAGACCCTCGACCGCGGTGAGCCAATGACGGCGAGTGTTGATGGACACCATTTGTGTGATGCGAATGCGCCGTCCGGGCGTTAAATCTCGAAGCAGCGAGGCCAACTCGGGACGCACCGAGCGCGTGGCCGAAGGCAACGATGGCACGTTTGGGTTCATAGCACGTCTCCTTGACTCAGAGTTCCGCGAACCAGCGCGATGCGTCCCGTGCGGGCCAACTCGACGATCCCGTAGGGGCGCATCAGTTCGATGAACGCCTCGATCTTACTCTCTTGCCCGCTGATTTCCACGAGCAGGTGTGCGGGGCTGATGTCCACGACGCGACCGCGAAACATCTCGACGAGAAGACTGATTTCCACGCGCTGCTGCGGCGCGGCTTCGACCTTAATCAGCATCAGATCGCGTTCAACAAAGTTCTCGCTGCTGATGTCCTGAACTTTCACGACGGTGACAACTTTGTCCAGCTGTTTGCGAACTTGTTCCAGCTCGGCATCGTCGCCGTGGACCACGAACGTCATCCGCGAGAGATCGGGCTGTTCAGTCTCTCCTACAGCGAGGCTGTCGATGTTAAAGCCGCGCGAGGCGAGCATACCGGAGATGTGAGCCAAGACGCCGGGTTGGTTCTGCACCAGCGCCGACAAAACGTGCCGCATAGCCGAGCTTCTCCCAAGTTCCTTCAATGTACCGAAGTGGATCTTAGCGATCGGCGTAACGACTGCAATCATTTTTCTGAGGAACTTGTCCCATCTACCGATAGGATGACTTCCCGCCCAATTGTCGATCGACTACCCCGCTTCAGGAGGATTCCATCGTGCGACGCTCCGTATTCGCGCTCCTTTTGTCTCCGTTCTTTCCACTTGCCGCATGTGGCGACGAGAAGCCGCCGCTGAAGGCAGGCATCATCGGTCTGGACACTTCGCATGTGGTCGCGTTCACGCAGACGCTCAACAACCCCAAGGCCAAAGGCATTTTGCGGCGGGTCCGCGTCGTCGCCGCCTATGCCGGCGGCAGCCCCGACCTTCCCGAAAGCAAAGATCGGGTCGAGGGCTATACCAAAACGCTGCGCGAGAAGTTTGGCGTTGAGATTGTGGATAGCATCGACGCGCTGTTGCCCAAAGTGGATGTCGTGTTGCTCGAAAGCGTAGACGGCCGGCCGCACCTCGAACAAGTCAAGCCGGTCTTCCGAGCGAAAAAACCAGTGTTCATCGACAAGCCCGTCGCCGGCACGCTCGCCGACGCCGTGGTCATTTACCGACTTGCCAAGGAATCGGGCACTCCCTGTTTCTCCAGTTCCTCGCTGCGCTTCAGCCCCGGCATTCGCGCCGCGCGCCCCGAAGGCAAGTTCGGCGACATCCTCGGCTGCGACGCCTACGGCCCCTGCCATTTGGAACCGCATCATCCCGATCTGTTCTGGTACGGCATTCACGGGGTGGAAACGCTGTTCACCATCGTGGGGCCGGGCTGCGAATCGGTGACGCGAGTTGAAACCGATAATACGGAGTTTGTAACGGGCAAATGGAAGGACGGCCGCGTCGGCACCTTCCGCGGCATCCGCAAGGGCAAGTCGGATTACGGCGCGATGGTATTCGGATCGAAAGCCGTGGGACCGAGCGGCGGTTTCGGCGGCTACGAACCGCTGGTGGTGGAGATTTGCAAATTCTTTGATACCGGCGTCGCCCCGGTGACGGCAGAGGAAACGCTGGAGATTTACGCCTTCATGGAAGCCGCCGACGAAAGCAAACGCCAAGGCGGCAAGCCGGTGACGTTGGCGAGCGTTTTGAACCGCGCGAAAGGCAAGTGAAATCGCATTTTTTTGAGATGAAGCCATTCGAGCGGCGTCTTAGAGGTGATGGAACCCGAACGTCTAGGCCGATTGCTGGACGAACACGCGGCGTCGCTCATTCTCTACGCCCGCCAGTGGTGTTCCGCGCCGGAGGACGTCGTCCAGGAGGCGTTCATCAAGTTGGCCGCCCAGCGTCCGCCGCCGGACAATCTCGCCGGCTGGTTGTACCGCGTTGTCCGCAACGGCGCGTTGACGGCGGCGCGCGCGGAACGCCGCCGACACCGCCATGAAAAAACCGTCGCACGGCAAACGGCGACCTGGTTCGTTGTCGGCGAATCGGCAAAGCTGGACGCCGAGATCGCCACAACCGCACTGCAATCTCTACCCCTCGAACAACGGGAAACGCTCGTCGCCCATTTGTGGGGCGGCTTGACTTTCGAGCAAATCGGCGAGTTGACCGGCGTCTCGTCGAGTACGGCGCATCGCCGCTATTTGGCCGGTTTGTCCGCGCTGCGCGAAAGGCTCGGTGTATCATGTCCGAACCATCCGAAGGAGTGAAATTAAACGATCTGGAGTTGGCCTTGCGCGGATTGCGGCCGCGCCCTGAGACGCTCGATCGCGAGGTGTTGATGTATCGCGCCGGCCGGGCCTCGACGCGCGGCTGGGGTTGGCCTTTGGCAACGCTCGCTTCCACCGCACTGGCGCTGGGTCTGAGTATCGCCTTGTGCATTCGACCCGCCCTGCCGATCGTCTACGTTGCCGTGCCGCCTCCTCAAAGCGACGCGGTCTCCGCTTCTCCTTCGTCTCCTCGCACGGAGGATACCGAGCGCGAAGCCTGGTCGCGGTATGTTCAGCTGGAAGAACAAATATCGCTCAAGGGTCTGGACGGTCTGCCGCCGCCCAATAGTGCCGAAGATAAGCCTTCGAGTGTCGAATCGCTATTGTCCCCCCTTCAATGAGTACGTTCGGTTAGCCGCGACGCGCAGCGGAGCGCTTCGCTCCCCGCGCTCCGCTGCGCGTCGCGGCTAACCCAGGAGAATGTCTTATGCCGCGTCGATTGCTCCTTATCGTTATCGGGATGATTGCCGCCGGTGTGCTGCTCGCCGCTCCGGCTCCTCAGGACGGTCCGAAAGTGATCCGCCTCGCTCCGCAGGCGAAGGCCAAGGAAGGCGGCGCGTTCCGCTATCGTTTGTTGCCCGATCCGCGCGACCGCACACCAGGCAACGCCGCTCCGTTATGGCGATTGGCTTCGGACGCCTTCCGCGACGCCTTCCGCGAAGCCAAACATAAAATGACGATTCAAGAATACGACTGGGCGTCAACCCCTCTGCAAA
>JAKBCS010000068.1 GCA_021807595.1 Planctomycetota bacterium
AGGTCTTCCGAAAGTAGGGCATTTTCATGGCCCGCGACAACACACTCGATTCGAGCAGAGAACTACGGTGGCGGCGATGGCGCAACAGCAGCGTCGTGTCGGAGGATCAGGCCAGCGTGAGACTGCGTGCGGCGGAGTTGGCCCTGTTGCTGGATGGAATCGATAGGCCCAACGCGCGGCGGTCGCAGCGCTATCAGCGCCCGGCCAGCGGTTGAGTCGGCCACAGGAGAGACGGCGAAAGTCGTCTCTCCTTTTTTCTTTTTCTTGGAACATTTCGGGTCCGTCATGCGTCTAATACGCACGACCATTGCCGAACTCACGGCCAAGCTCGCTAGCCGAGGCGACAATTCCCCCCTCGGCCCGTGTCGGCGACCATCTTAAATGATCGCCTCGTTTCGTCCATATCCCCTTACGAAGGAGTCTCGCGTCACTTCCCGACGGCGTGACTCCTCGCCCACCCCCCACGCGGTTCGCCGGACAGACACCCACGCGGTTCGCCGGACAGACACGGTATTTCAAGCACTTGAAGTGCGTTTGCCGTAGCGATAGGGCCGACCGTTGAAGCGAAATCGGACGTAGTAGACGTTGTTGATGGATTGCAGGGTTGCCATCTTCGTGACCTCCGAGAGCCAAAATAGCGCCCGGTCGGTTGCCAACGAAGCTGATCCCTGCAAAGCCCCTGCAAGACCATGAAGCGTGGCAAATAAGTGGCAAAGCCACGCCAGGAAAAGCAAAAAGGACTCAGGGCGATTTTCCCTAAGTCCTTTCGCTGTAAGGTGCCGGAGACAGGACTTGAACCTGCACGACCCGAAGGCCACCAGGCCCTCAACCTGGCGCGTCTGCCAATTCCGCCACTCCGGCAAGTGTACCTCTTCTACCATACGAGGTACACCCAGCGAAAATCAAGACCTCGATCCAAGACGAGTTGGATTTTTTGTCGGAGCCTGCATCGCGCTACTTAATGTCGATGCGCGCGCCGGTTTTCTCGCTCATCTCGATCAGATTCTTCACCTTGTCTTGGTATTGTTCGGGAACCTTGTCCACGCTTTCGTACTTCTCGTTCTGAACGCCGTCGTGAACGTGGATGGTGTTCACTTTTGCCTTGCCGTCGGTCGTGGCCCCGGTCAGCGTGATAATCAAACTGCCTTCCTGATGGCGCAGGGTGAAGCGTTCCGGAGTGCGAACCACGGTCGTCATCACGGTTCGGGCATCGCCCGGTTGAGGCGGTAAGAATCCTGGGCCTGGAGGAATGGCGGGGCCGCGAGGCGGTTGTGGCGGAGCCGGCGGAAACGCTCCTGGGAAACCGCCACCGGGTGGGAAGGCGCCGCCGGGTAGGAAGCCACCGACCGTCTCCTTCGCTTCGGGCAATTTGACGTCCTTAATCGTCTCCTTTTTCCCTTTGCGCAGCACGACGACGTCGACCGATGCGTCGGGCTTGATGTCGGACAACACGCGGCGAAAGGCCGCCGGACGATTGGGCACCGACTTGCCGTTTACCTCCAAAAGAATGTCGTTCGGCTTGATGCCGGCCTTCTCGGCCGCCGATTCCGGCCGTACCTCGCGGACTACGAGACCTTGATCCTTCGGCAAATCCAGCTGTTCGACTAACGTGGCCGACGGCGCGTCGAGCCGTGCGCCCAAACGAGAATCCGAATACGATCCACCGAACCCCGGCATGCCCGGCGCTTGGATTCCTTGTCCCGGTAGGCCGATCCCGCCGCGATTGCGCATCATGTTTAGCATGTTCTTACGCTGTTCGACCGGCATGCTTTGAAGGTGTCGCCGCATCTCCTCGCGGATGAGCTTCGCCCTCGATTCGTCCATTTTGGGCATGTTCCGCGTCATTTCGTCGATCAAGGCATCGATCTCCTGGTCGGTGTCGGCCTTCTTCGGCTCCTCTTTCTCGGTCGCTTTCTTCAGTTCGTCGTTGCGGACGGTATCGGGCGAGGCAACGACGGAGCCAGAAAAGAGTACGACGAGGGAGAGAACCCCGCCGAGCATCCCCCATCTCCAAGGATGAAAACAAGGACGCGACCCAACAACGATTCTTCGCTGCAACATGGCAACCTCCTAACAACGGAAAGATAAGACACGAACCGCGCTCGATTTACCGTCGATCTCTCAAACCCCTATTTGAACTCATCGCCGAGCATCGGTCAAGCATTTCGTCGAAGTAAATTGCAACCGGAGACGCCACGTTTGGGGCGAGACCTTTCGACGGCGGAATCAAGCGAGTGTATTGCCTCCATTAACGGCTAGTTTTTGTCCCGTGATGAAACGCGCCCCGTCGGAAGCAAGAAAGGCCACGGCCTCGGCGACATCCTCGGCTTCACCCATATGCCGCATGGGCACGGCGGCGGCATAAGCGTCTTTCGACTCTTGTGAATCGTCGGCGTGGCGCTCGGTTGGAATCCAGCCGGGAGCAACGAGATTCACGGTTATCTGCCACGGCGCAAGCTCCATCGCCCAGGAACGGGTTAGGCCGAGTTGGGCCCCCTTGGCCGAGACGTAATTCGAGAACTCCGGCACACCGCGCTCGAACACTTCCGAACCGATGTTGATGATGCGCCCCCAACGTCGCTGTTTCATCGACGGCAACACGGCCTTCGTCAACAGCACTGGGCTTTTCACAAAAAACTCCAGTTGATCGAGACAATGGTGCCACGTCAGTTCGTCGAGTTTAATGAACGGCTGCGGCCCGGTGGCATTGATGACCAAAATGTCGATGGGACCGAAATGCTTGCTCGCTTGCTCGACCAGCGAGCCGACCTCGGATTCGTCGCGCACATCGGCCCGATACATCTCCGCCGTGCCGCCTGCTTGGCGAATCCGATCGAGAACTTGGCGGGCTTTCTCGGGACTACCGAAATAGTTGAGAGCCGTGCGCGCTCCACACGCCGAGAGCTTGCACGCGATGGCCGCTCCCAAACCGCGCGACGCGCCCGTTACAAGTGCCGTCTTTCCCTGCAAATCGAGCATGGTAACTCCGCCCTTCGATGAGAATGTCGTTCGGAGGTTCGCACTCTCGAAAAAAAAGGGCATCGCGCGGGTAGTCCGCGCGATACCTCCTTGTGCGACGCTTCAGGAACTCATTTCTTTTTCTTGAAATCGCCTGCCTCGACGACGACCAATTTTTTCGGATCGATGCGATTGCGGAAGGCGCTGTTGACTTCGTCAATCGTTACATTGGCGATCTTCTTTTCCAAGTCGCCATAATAGGCGATGGTGCGGCCAACCTGTAGTTCGTTCAACAGAATGCTTGCCAGCGCGGCATCGTCGCCGCGTCGCTGTTGCAGCGAGGCCAAATAGGCTTTCTTGCCCTCGCTCAGTTCCTTCTCGGTAACTCCTTCCTTAAGCATTTTTGTCAACTCGCCCATCATGGCTTCGTCGAGCTTTTCGATGTTCTTGGGATTGCAGATCGCCGCCATCGAGAATCGAGCCTTCGGATCGAGCGCGTCTGCGGTGAAGTGCGATTGAACGCCGTAGGACAATCCCTCTTTCTGGCGCACGCGGTTGGCGAGACGCGACGATAAGGGACCGCCGCCGAAAAGGAAATCCCCTACGATCAAGGCGGCATATTCGGGATCGGTATCCTTCATGGCCATGCCCGTGGCCGCAAAATAGACGGCGTTCTCCTTGTCCGGCGTCTCAATGGTGATGCGCTTCGGCGCAATTTTGCCGCGAAACGGAGTTTCGATGCGCCGATACGGAACCGCCGCCTTCCAATCTTTCAACGCCTCTGCCACTTGCGTGACGACAACGTCCGGGTCGAAATCGCCGACCACGACAAGCTCGCCGTTCTGTCCGCCCAGCTGTTCGGCATACAGTTTTCGTACTTCGTCGAGCGTGACGGCATCGAGGCGTTCCAGCGATTCCGCAATCGTCGGCGCGTAACGCACGTCGTCCGGAGGATACGAGGACATGGCACGGCTGAGCGCACGCATGGCAAGCGGTTGAGGTTCGGTCTTGCTCTCCTCCAATCCTTCGCGCATTTGCCGCTTTAAGACGTTGAAATCGGTTTCCGGAAACGTCGGTTCGCGCAGCACTTCGGCGAGCAGAGCCAACACCTGCGGCAGAGTCTCGCGTTTGCAGGAGACCGAAAACAGGGCTTCGCCCAACGCTCCGCCCGCGTTGATTCGCGCCTCCAATCGATTGAATTCGTCCACCAACTGTTGTCGGCTATGCTTCTTGGTTCCTCGCATCATCAAGGAGGCGAGGAATCCCGAAGCGCTCGTGTGGCCCTTCAGAGATTCGTCGTTGCCGTAATGCAAAGCCAAGCGAAGGGTGATGCGCTCGCCGCGCGTCTTGCGGGGTAGGAGAACCGCCTTGACGCCACTGGACAAGTCCTTGGCGAGAACGCGCTTCTCAATGTTCGCCACCGTCGGCACAAACGCCTCGCCTTGGACGACCACTTCGTCGCTCTTGTATCCGTCGAGCAATCGTGCGACATCGGGAGTCGCCGGGATGGCGGCCCGATCTGCTTGCTTGGTAGGGATAAAGACGCCCACCGTGCGATTCGTCGAGGTCAAGTATTTTCTTGCCACGCGGCGCACGTCGGCGGGCGTAACCTTGGCGATTCGATCCCGATGCAAGAACATCAAACGCCAATCGCCGCGCGCCGCCCACTCGTTGAGTTGGCTGGCCATGCGATTGCTCTTCGTCATCGCGGTTCGCCACTCGGATTTGAAGTGAACTTTGGCTCGATCGACCTCTTGTTGCTCGATTTCGCCATCGCATACTTTTTCGATCTCTTTGAACAATAATTCGCGCGCCGCTTCAATCGGCGTTTTGTCGTCCACCGAACCGAGTACGATGAACACGCCGGGGTCGTGCATCCCCTGGGAACCGGCCAGAAGGTGGGTAAACTTTTTATTTTTTTCGACGAGTGCCTTATACAAGCGGCCCGACGGTTGCGAGCCGAGAACGTGTTCGAGTACATCCAGCGCGGCGGCATCGGGATGGGCCGCGGCGGGAATGTGATAGACCGCTCCGACCATGCCAACGGTACCCACGCGCCGCAGCTCGACGCGACGCTCGCCGTCCTGCGCCGGTTCCTCGGTATAGGTATTGTCCACTGCGCGTTCCGGCTTTTTGAGCGTGCCAAAGTATTTGGCGATCAGTGCCAGCGCCTTTTCCTCTTTGAATTGGCCGGCCACGATGAGGAGGATATTGTTGGGCCGATAATACTTGCGGTAGAACGCTTGGAGCTTGTCGATCGGTACGCGCTCGATGTCGCTGCGATTGCCGATGGTGCTTTTGCCGTAGTTGTGCCATTCGTAGGCGACGGCCAACATGCGTTGAAAGAGAACGGCTTGAGGGTTGTTTTCACCCATCTCAAATTCGTTGCGCACCACCGTCATTTCCGATGCGAGGTCTTCCCGTCGAACGAAGCTATTGACGAGGCGATCCGCTTCGAGGCGAAGGGCGAAATCCAGGTTCTCATCGCTAGCGTTGAGCGTCTCATAATAATTGGTGCGATCGTCCGACGTGGTGGCATTAAAGCTGGCTCCCCGATCCTTGAGCGCGGCGGGAATGTCGGTCGGCTTCGGATATAGTTTGCAGCCTTTGAACAGCATGTGTTCGAGGAGGTGAGCCATGCCCGCTTCGCCGTATCCTTCGTGGCGGGAACCGACGAAGACCGTGCAATTCACGGTGACTTTCGAGCTTGAGTTATCTGGAAAAAGCAGGACGCGAACGCCGTTGTCGAGGCGATATTCCGTCATTCCTTCGATGGTGGTTATTTTCTTTGCGGGCGGGGCCGCGTCCGCCCCTGAGGCCGGCGCTTGGCCGACGCCTACGGTTGGAGCGAAGGCGAGGAAAAAACCGGCAAAGAGGGCGAGACAGGAACGATAACAAGCCTGAGATAGGTTCATTTGCAATTCTCCAGTTACCGACAGGGTAGATTAAGGTTGTAGGCGCTTCCTGGCCGATTCCTTGTTCGATGCCGGTCGAATCCGGCTGGGGTTGACGGGAGAGAACGAGCCATGTTATCCACCACCGCGTCGCGCGCGTTTTCGGGTAGCTCCGCCCGATTCGGCACCCAACGGCGATGATCTCCTAGAGCAGAGGGAGTCGTTCTATGATACTTGTACGCAAGCCGCAAGCGTTTGGTTGGTCGAAGAGACTTTTGTTTTCCGCTTTACTCGCCTGCATAGCGGCGAACGCCGGTTGTGAAACGGCGGCGGGTACGGGCGCGGCGGCGGGCGGACTGATCGGCGCAGGTGTGGGCGGGTTGTTGAGTCGTTGTCCCGGCGGGGCACTGCTCGGCGGCGCGATCGGTGCGGGTGCCGGTACGCTGGCAGGGGCAGGAGTCGATATTGCCCGCGATAAACAGGCGCAGCGCAATGCCCAAGCTGCGGCCAACGAAATCGCTGCCCGCGCACCCAGTCTGGACGACATCGTCAACATGACTCAGAACGCGGTCCCCTATCAACAGATCGTCGAGCAGATTCGCACCAGCGGCGGCGTCTATCGTTTGACGGCGGACGAAGTCATTCGGCTCAATCGTCAGGGCGTGGACACGCGCGTCATTCAAGCGCTCCAAGACTCCGTCTTGCGTCCGGCCTCCGTCCGCACCGTCTACACCGCCACGCCGGTCGTCGTCGAACGGCCCGTCGTCGAATATGTTACACCCGCGCCGGTTGTCGGTATCGGCTATGGGTGGGGCGGACGCGGTTGGCGATAATCGTATCGCCTCTCGGTGCGAACGGTTACTTGTTCGGATACGGCTTCTGCCAGAAATTCTCACCGCTCAGATTGAACTCGGGAGTCGTTTGAACCGAGCAATCGCCGTTCACTTTCACCTGACACGAGAGGCGCATTTCGTTCTCGTGACCGATGGCCGCGAACATCGTCAACGGATGCGCGTTCAGATTCAGCTTCTCCATGAACGACTTCGGGCTGAGGTTTTCCATCCCTTTCTTGACCAGCACCCGACAGGTGCCGCACAAGCCGAATCCCATACAATTGACGTAACGATCCAGCCCTTTGTAGACGGAGATACCGGCCTTGCGCGCCGCCTCGCGCAGATTCGCGCCGGCATCGACCTCGATCTCTTGTTTCTCGTTGACGAAACTGACCTTCGGCATGGAACTACTACCCCCGCGAGATGACGAATAGCCTTCGTGGCTCCTCCTCGCCGTGAGGAGGTCGCGGACATTTTAGGAATCGAAGTCAAGAAATCCATTGAAGCGAGGGATGCACCCATGGAATCCACGACGGCTTACTCCGAGTTGCTCCGCCGCGTCCGCGAGAGCGCGCTGCTCGAATCGTGCGCCGGCTTGCTCGGTTGGGACGAACGCACCTATATGCCGCAGCGCGGCTCGGCCCATCGCGCCGATCAGATGGCCTTGCTGGCGCGTTTGGGGCACGAGATGTTGACCGCTCCCGTCCTCGGCGAACTGTTGACCGCGGTTGAAGCATCGCCGCTCGGAAAGGATGCCGAAAGTGCCGCCGCCGCCAACGTGCGTGAGATTCGACGCCAGTACGATCGAGCCGTCAAGCTACCCAACGAACTCGTCGAAGAGATAGCCCGCGTTACCACGCGCGCCCAACAGGCGTGGCAAGAGGCACGGCAGGCCGACGATTTCGCGGCGTTCCTACCCTGGCTCGAAAAAGTGGTGGCGCTGCTGCGTCAGAAGGCGCAGGCCATCGGCTTCACCTCGGTTGCCTACGATGCCTTGCTCGACGAATACGAACCGGGTACGACGACGGCGGAGATTACCGAGCTATTTGCCTCGCTCCGCGCGGAGTTGGTTCCTCTGATTTCGGCGATCGCCGCGTCGAACCGGCGGCCGCGGCGCGAATTGCTGGGGCGCGAGTATCCGCTCGAACAACAAGAGCGTTTCGGCCGCGAAGCCGCTGCAACGATCGGTTTCGATTTTGACGCCGGTCGGCTCGACGAGACCACCCATCCGTTTTGCAGCGGGATCGGTCCCGGCGACTGCCGCATCACCACGCGCTACAATGTCCATCATTTCAATGAGGCATTCTTCGGCATCCTGCACGAAGCGGGTCACGGCATCTACGAACAGGGCTTGCCCGCCGAGCATTTCGGCGCGCCGCTCGGCACGGCGGCATCGTTGGGCATTCACGAATCGCAATCGCGCTTGTGGGAGAACCCGGTAGGTCGCGGTCGGCCTTTCTGGGAACATTTCTTCCCCCGCGCGCAACGAGCGTTCCCGTCCGCCTTGAGCGATGTCGCACTCGACGATTTCATGTTTGCCATCAACGACGTTCGACCGTCGTTCATCCGCGTCGAAGCCGACGAGGCCACCTACAACATGCACATCATCCTGCGGTTCGAACTGGAGCAAGCGCTCGTCGGCGGCGATCTGCAACCGGCGGACGTGCCCGGCGCGTGGAACGAAAAGTTTAAGCGATTCTTTGGGCTGACGCCGCCCACTGCCGCCAAGGGGTGTTTGCAAGACATTCATTGGAGCATGGGCGGTATCGGCTATTTTCCTACTTACACGCTCGGCAATTTGTATGCGGCGCAGTTCATGGAACGGGCGCGGCAAGACCTCGGCGATCTCGATGGAGAATTCCGAGCCGGTCGTTTCGGCGGATTGAAAGGCTGGCTCAACGACAAGATCCATCGCTCCGGCCAGCGCCATCGCGCCGGCGCGTTGTGCCGGCGCGTTACGGATCGCCCACTCAGTCATCGACCGTTTATGGCTTATCTCCGCGAGAAATTCGGCCCTTTGTATGGAATCTAAGGCATGCCTTCAGCGGCGTGTCGAGGACGCGGCGGGGCGTCGCTCGCCAACCGGCAAACCGGCTGCCCAATGGATGGCATTGGCCAGCAGGCGATTGAACGCCGGCTCCTTGAAATCGTCGGGATGTCCCAGCGAAGTGTAGACGACGCGCCCGCCCGCCTCGGTGGCATGTGTCCACAGGATAGGCTCTCGCTGTTGGCCGGGTATCGAACCGATCGCCAGCGGCTTCGCGGACTTGGCCAACGGGCCGACTTTGTAGAGCGAGCCGTTGCCTACCAATTCCGCCAGTGCGACGCCGGAAAGGATCGGATGTTCGCCCGCTCCCTTGTCCGCTTCGACGACAACCTTCGGCCCCGCTCCGTGATGGCCGGTATAATGTCCGCCAAAAACATCCGGATCGAACGTCTCCCAGGTCGCGCATCCTTCCGGCGGTTTCTTGCCGTTGAGCGAAAAGGCGTGGCTGGCCGTGCGAATGCCGACGACCGCCTTGCCATCGGCCACATATTTTCGGATTCTGTCCATCTTTTTTGTCGGCAATGCGCGCCGGCGCACGCTGAGGAGCAGCACGTCCGCCTCGTTCAACACTTCGAGTCCGGGCACGTCTTGGGCGCTCGATTCGCTGCCGAAGACAATGCTGACTCGGAAGTCCTTGCCCAGGTGTTTGAGGGCGAACTCCGGCAGGGTTCGCGCCGTCTGATATTCCGACTCGGCTATCAGCACAACGATATGGGGACGCTTATCGCCGGAGAAACGAAAGGGCTTGCCACCGAGGATCTGATCGCTGGCGATCGTCGGGCACACCCATTTCTCGATGTGTTCGACGATGAGATCCGTGCCGGTAAAATGGCTGACAAACGGAGAGCGCGCGGGATTGTACATGGTGTCGGTCAGATCGCGCATCAGGACGACGTTCTTGCCGTTCTTGGCCATCTGTCGTAAACCGAACGGTCGACCGAGAACGCACATATTGGTATGCACGCCGGCGAGTATGACGTTCTCGATGCCGCGTTGCTCAAATACACTCCAAATCTCCTCGCCCTTGTCGCTAATAATGTCGCGGTCGTCGATCTGCAATAAGTCGACTTGCGACTTCCACGGCGCGCGCGGATTGCGTCCCATCTTTTTCAGCGTTTCCGCCCAGGCTCGATGCTCCGCCGGATCGTCGTCTTCGCCGCCATCGGATTGATCGATCGGATAGGTTCCTTTTTCCTCCGCTGGGATGCGATTGCACCATGTGCCGATGTCTTTGGGCAAATGCCTCGAGCGCGGCGTCTTGAGCGCGTTTTGCCGTGCCGGGTGATGCTTGTAAGCATCCATGCAATCGCTCGGAGCATGGACGATGAGAACGCCGCGCCGCCGCGCCTCCACCAACAGGCGATTGAGCCGAGGAGCCATTTCGCCGACGCGCCGCACGGCGTTGAGACAATGGTGCGAATCCCAGACATCACAAACGATAATTGCGGTCTTTTTCGTGTCCCATTGTGCCGATGCAACGATCGCGTGGAAGCGCCCGCTGCCCGCTTTCGTTTCGACGCGCTTGCGCAGCGTCAGAGACAATTCTTCTGCCTTTTGCTCCGCTCTTATGGCCCCACTCGCCATTGCGATTGCCGAACCCATGAGAACGAGCGCCATCCATCGGATACTTGTGCGAGTGTTCATCGGTACTCCATCGTGTTTGTTCGAGTCTTGGAACCGCCCTCGACGATTCGCAATCGTCGATCCGTCAACCGTAGAGCGCTACTTTCCTCTCCAAGGTACCACATTCCCAACACTTCTCTCCTGAGTTTCTAGGGACGCATTTGAAAAAGTCTTCGTTAGCGTTACGAGAAGGGAGGGTTGAAATGGGAGATTTCTCACGGGAGAGGGGAGGGACGCTGTACTCTGGCACTTCAAGCGCCCTAAGTTTTCCCTAAATCGGGCTTGACACGATGGTGAAGAGTTTCTATGGTTCGCCCCCTCTACAGGCTTCTTTCGGGATAAAGAGGTGGGCCGGGATGGCTTCCGGCTCGTGCGGAGAGCCATCCATCGTTCGGGGGCGTTGGCCATGAAGTGTTGTGCCTGGATCGCGCGTCGGCAAGGGGTCGGCCAGTGGGTCGTGCGGGGGGTGCTGGGGGCCGGACTGCTCACACTCGTGGGGCTGTTCGGATGCACCACCCTGCAAACCCGCTCGCAAGTGGAAGACGAGGGCGATCGCTACGCCCTTGAAACGATCCGCGACAAGGCAACGGTGGGCAACGCCCTGCCCATGCCTGTCGGTGGAGTGGGGTTGGTCGTCGGCCTAGAAGGCACCGGCGGCGATTGCCCCCAAGATAGCTACCGAGACATTCTGGAGAACGAACTGCGCAAGGAAGGCGTTCGTGACATCCGCGATGTGATGAAGTCGCCCAATCACGCCATGGTCTTCGTGTCGGGGCTGATCCCTCCGGGAACCAACAAGGGCGAGGCCATCGACTTGGAGGTCATGTTGCCGCGCGGGAGTCGAGCCTCCAGTTTGCGCGGCGGCTATTTGCACAAATGCTACCTCTTTAACTACGACTTCGCCGAACGCCTTGCCCCAACCGCCGATCCCAACGGCCCGCACGGATTGTTGCGAGGCCATCCGATCGTCAAGGCCGAAGGACCGTTGTTGGTGGGCATGGGTGCCAACGACGAAGAAGAAAACTCCAGTCTCAAACGCGGTCGCCTCTGGGGGGGTGGACGTTGCTTGGCCGCTCAAGCATTCAGCCTGATGATGAAGGAGCAATCCGCTCGCATCGCCTCGTTGATCGAACAGCGCATCAACGAAACCTTCTTGGCCGGCTTGCCCGGCGAACCGGGCACGTCCATCGCGATCGCCAAAGGCCCCTCTTATGTCGTGTTGCGCGTGCCGCCGCAGTATCGCCTCAACGCGCCGCGCTTCCTCCGCGTCATCCTCGACATTCCCTTCGTCTCGGACACCAACGCCCTCAACGCTCCATTGAACGGGAAAGGCGAGGATCATCGTTCGTATCGCCAGCGCTTGGAGGCCGATCTCCTCGATCCGGCCCGCACCGTCGTGGCGGCGCTGCGATTGGAAGCGTTGGGGCCGATCGGCAAGCCGGGGCTGAAACGCGGACTGAAAAGCGAACATCCGTTGGTGCGATTCTGCTCCGCCGAGGCTCTGTCCTATCTGGGCGATCCAGAGGGCGGCGAGATCTTGGCCTCCTCCGTGGCGAGTTCGCCGCTGTTGCGCTCGTTCGCACTGACGGCCATGGCCTCGCTCGACGAAGCCATCTGTCACGTTCGATTGGCCGAATTGATGATGTCGGGCGGTGAAGACGAAACGCGCTACGGAGCGTTCCGCGCCCTGCGAGCGCTCGATCCACGCGACAAACGCGTTCAGGGCGAGTACCTCAGCGAATCGTTCTGGCTCCACCAGGTTCCGACCCAAGGCTCGCCTCTGGTCCATATTTCGGGCACTCGCCGAGCGGAGGTCGTCGTCTTCGGCGACGAGCCGATGTTGAAGCCGGAGTTTGGTCTTCAAGCCGGAGAGTACGTCGTCACCGCCTCGAAGGATGACAACCGATGCACCGTTTCGCGCATGTCCAGGAGCAAGGGCATCCTTCGTCGCTCTTGCTCGTTGGAGTTGACCAAAGTGTTACACACCTTGGCCGACATGGGTTGCATGTATCCCGAAGTGGTTACTATGTTGCAACAGGCCGACATGGGCGGTGTCTTGTCGTGCCGTCTGCGCTGCGATGCCCTGCCTCAGGCCACACCGATTGAAGAGTTAGCCTCGCTCGGTCGCCAGAAAACCGATCCGCGCGATGCCGAAGCCGAGTTGATCCCCGCCGGCCAAGATCTTGGGGCGACGCCGACGTTGTTCGACAATGGGCTTGCCCCCTACGCCGCTCGGGTGCAAGAAAGACAGCGTAGGCTCGATGCACCCCGTTAAGTATTGGGGAGCGAGGATTTCCATTGCGGAATGAGAATGGGAGACGGCGCTTGCTTCCCTTCTCTCTCCGCCAACGGAAAACTCGCACGCAAATGTCGTTCAAACAGCGGTGATCCTTCATGTTGAAACGACTCGAACTGGTTGGCTTCAAATCGTTCGCCGACAAAACACAGTTCGATTTCGCGCCCGGCGTCACCGGCATCGTGGGACCAAACGGATCGGGAAAGTCGAATATCGTCGATTCGGTGCGCTGGGTTCTCGGCGAGCAAAGCGCCAAGAGCCTGCGCGGCGGCGAGATGGCGGACGTTATCTTCAACGGCTCGGCATCGCGCCGCGGCCTCGGCTTGGCCGAAGTCACCATGACCTTCGACAATAGCCGCCGTGTCCTCGCCACCCCCGCCGAAGAAGTGCAAATCACTCGCCGCGTCTATCGGGGCGGCGAGGGCGAATATCTCATCAACAATCGAGTTTGCCGTTTGAAGGATATTAAAGACCTCTTTCTCGGCAGCGGTGCGGGCAGCGACGCCTACTGCATCATCGAACAGGGGCGGGTCGATGTACTCCTGCAAGCCTCGACCAAGGACCGTCGCACTATCTTCGAGGAAGCCGCCGGCATTAGCCGCTTCAAGTCCAAGAAAATCGAAACCCTGCGGCGGTTGGAGCGCGTCGATCAAAACGTGGCTCGGCTAAGGGACATTCTCGATGAAGTTGAGAAGCAATTGCGTTCGGTCAAACTGCAAGCGGCCAAGGCGCAGCGCTATCAGGAGTATTCGGGCCGCTTGAAGGAACTGCGCGTCTCGTTGGGGTTGCAAGAGTTCCATACGTTGACCGAGCGATTGCGCGACGAATCGGCGGTTCTGGAGCGTATGCGCTCGGAACTCTCCGAGCAAATGGCCCAGGCGGATGCCTGGGAAAAAGAGCTGCGGGAGTTGGAGGACGCGCTGTCTCGACTCGATGCCTTCCTCGGCGAGCAAGCGGCGGCCCTGTCCGCGGCGCGCGAACAGATCGCCGGGCACGAAGCGACGATGGCCCACGAATGGACCAACGCCGAGACCATCGACAAAGAGTTACTGCGCGCGCGCCAGCGCGGCGCGGAATTGACTCGGCACGTCGCCATCTTGGCCGAATCCGCCGCGCGGGTCGGCGAAGAATTGCGTCGGGTCGAAACGCTGAGCCGCGAACAGAGCGACAATGTAAGACAACGCGAGGAGCAATTGCAGGCCACGGAAACGCGCCTCAACGATCTGCGCGTTCGGGTGCAGCGCGAAGAAAACGAACATCTCGAATCCATGCGTCAAGCCGGACGATTCAAAAACGATGCCATCAGCTTCAAAGCCCAGGTCGATAATTTAGCGCGCGAGAAGACGCGCCTCTCGCAGCGCAGCGAACAGGCCGCCGAACATCTCGCTTCGCTCGATCTGGAACTCCAAGAACTGAGCGCCGCCGAGAGCGAAATGCAATCGCGGCTCGGCAGCGCGCGGCAAGCTTTGGCCGATCTTCGACAAGAACGCGATCGGCTCCGCCAACTGCGCGACGAGACGACGCAGCGCGCCGCGCATCTGCGCGAACAACGCAGCGGCTTGCACAGTCGGGTCGAGGTGTTGGAAGGACTTCAGCGCAGCCACGAAGGGCTGGGCACAGGTCCGCGCGAGGTGCTGGCCCTGCTCGAACAGCCCGATCCAGGCCCGTGGCGCGCGGTCTTGGGCATCCTCGCCGAGTTTCTCACCGTCCGACGCGACTTCGCTCCGCTGATCGACTTGGCTTTGGGCGAGCGCGCACAGCGCTTCGTCGTGAACGATCCCGATCGGCTCGCTCAAGCGCTGGGGCAGCGCTCGCAACCGTTTTCAAGCCGGGTGGGGTTCCTTCCGTTGACACTCAACGGCAACCGACCTTCGCCTCCTCCACTGGTGAGTTCGGAGAGTCGCGCCGGACCCACCGGTCTCGTCTCCGCCAAGGGAGCGCTGCCGTTCGCCCGAACCATCGCGCATCCGGGCATCATCGCCCTGGCCGAGCAAGTAGTCCGGTGCGACCGCCCCGAACTCGCCGATTTACCGGCTCGCTTGTTGGCCGGCACGCTGATCGTCCGCGATCTGACGGCGGCGCGGGCTTTGTCGGTCAATCTCCCCAGCCATCGCTTCGTTACCTTGCGGGGTGAATTATTGGAAGCGGACGGCACGTTGACCGTCGGCGTCCATCATGCCGAAACGAGCATCCTCTCGCGCCGCAGCGAACTGCGCGAGTTGCGCGAACAGATCGCCGAACTCGATCGCCGTCTCGCCGACTTGGAGCGCGATTTACAAGACTTGCGCGGGACGTTGGCAATGCTGGACAATCGTGCGGAGAACGGCCAACAGGAAATCGACGTCTTATCCGAGCAAGTATCCGATCTCCGCTCGCGCATCGGTCAACACCGTCAGCGGCGCGAGGGGCTGCACGAAGAGGTAGAAGTCAGCCGGGGCGAGATCACGGAATTGGAACGGGAAATCGAGCGCTTGGCGCAAGCATGGCAAGAATCGCTCGATCGCGCCGCCGGCGCGGACGCCGAAGTGCAACGCTTGCAAACGCGCCTGCAAGAGGCCAAAAGCGAGATCCGCGACGGCGAGTCGCACCGACAGGAACGCCAACAGGAAGCACTCGCGGCGCGCGTAAACTTGGCCCAAGTCGAGGAGCGAACCAACTCGCTGCGCGCGCGCTACGAGCAAATCGCCGGCGATTTGGACCAGCGCGCGCGGGAATCGGATCAGACGCGACGCCAGCAGTCCGTCGCCCTAACCCGCCGGGAAGACAACCGGAGAACCCTGCTGGAAGCCTTATCTTCTTTGGCTATCTGCTATCTCCACAAAGAGGCCGCCGAACGCCGGATCGCCGAGTTGGGACGCGAGCGCTCGCGCTTGTATCACGAGCGCCAACAGCGCAACGACCGAGCTCAGAGCAATCGCAATCTGTGGCGCGAACAACGAGAGCAAGCCCATGCCCGCGAACTGACGGTGAACGATCTGAGCCATCGCCGCGATTCGCTGTGTTCTCGTTTGCATGAGGAATATCAACTCGATCTTTCCGAACTTTACGAAAAGTCCCAAGCCGAGGGGATCGAGAAGACGACGGAATCGCCTCCGTCGGACGCCGAGCCTCCCCTCGCTCCCGAGCAAGAGATCGAAGAGTTGCGCCGCAAGCTCAGCCGACTCGGCAGCGTCAACCTCGATGCCCTCCAGGAATTGGCCGAACTCGAAGCGCGCGCCGGGGCGCTGCAGATTCAATACGACGATCTGACCTCGGCGCAGAGAGCCTTGCAAGAGATTATCGCCAAGATTAACGCCGATAGTCGCAAGCTGTTTGCCGACACTTTTGCTGCCATCCGCACGCACTTCCAAGAACTGTTCCGCAAGCTGTTCGGCGGCGGCATGGCCGACATCGTCTTGGAAGACGAAAACGACGTATTAGAGAGCGGTATTGAAGTCATTGCCCGTCCTCCCGGCAAGGAGTTGCGCGGCATCTCGTTGATGTCGGGAGGCGAGAAAACGATGACGGCGGTGGCCCTGCTTTTGGCCATCTTCCGCAGCAAGCCCAGCCCTTTCTGCATCCTCGACGAAGTGGACGCGGCACTCGACGAGGCGAATATCAGTCGATTCACGGCCGTCTTGAAAGATTTTCTCGATCGCTCGCAATTCATCATCGTCACGCACTCGAAGCGAACGATGGCCTGCGCCGATGTGCTTTACGGCATCACGATGCAAGAGTCCGGCATCTCGCGGCGCATCGCCGTTCGCTTCGAGGATTGGCCCGACGACGAGAACCCGGCGGAGGCGAGAGAGGCATCGTGACCTCGTCGGGAAGGGGATCGCACGACGATTCCCTCCGAGCAGCGAGGCACCCCTCTCGATCGATTCTCCACATGCTGGCCTACCACCGTAGAAGACAATTGCTAAAATATCTGTTTAGCCTGATCCCAACCCCGCCATGGAGAGCCGATGACGTCAACGGTGTCGTATCATCCTGCCTCCTCAAGGGACGAACAACCGTCCGCGCAACGCGAAGATGGGTTGCTTGCGCGCTATCAGAGCGTCCTCAGCGCTCAAAGTCTGGACTGGGAGCGGCGCTATCGCAAGCTGCGCCAGTTGGGAAGCGGCGGACAGGGCGTCGTGTTTCTTGGCGAACGGCAAGGTGCCGATCAATTTCGCTTGCCCGTCGCTCTGAAGGTCTTTTCGCCTGAATCGTACCGCGACGCCCAGGCCTACGAAGAGGACATGGCCCGCATCGCCGCCGTCGCCGCCCGCGTGGCCTTGATCCAACACGACAACCTCCTCGACATCCACGATTTCATCGCTCAAGACGGTTTGCGCGTCATGGAGATGGAATGGGTGGACGGCTACGATTTGCGCCAGGTGCTGACGCAGCGCATGTTCGAGCGAACGCGCGAGCGCGTGAGCATCCGCCATTGGAAATACGTCAACAACGTGATTCTGACGCAAGGCCCGGTACAGCCGCGCCTCAAGCCCGGCGTGGCGATTCAGGTGCTGCGCGAGTGTCTCGCCGGTTTGGCGGCGCTGCATCGAGAGGGGATCGTTCACGGCGATCTGAAGCCGGCAAACATCATGCTCAAGCGCACCGGCGATACGAAGGTAATCGACATCGGCTCGGCGATCGACCTCCACGCCGCCGCCGCCCGGCGCATGTGGTCGCCTGCTTATGCCGCCCCCGAAGTGTTGGAAGGCGGGCCGAACTCGCCCCAAGCCGACCTGGCCACTCTCGGATACGTCCTCATCGAGATGCTGTCCGGTCTCCCCGCCTTCGAGGGCTTGACGACCTATCGAGAACTGATCGACGCTAAAAAGGATCTCGATAGGCGATTGATGCACATGCTGCCGCCGGAGGTTGCCTGCAACGATCTCCTTCTGCATTTGTGCCGACGGCTCGTCACCGCAGATCCAGAGCGTCGGTTTGCCAGCGCGCAGGCCGCCGACCTCGACCGCAAAGGCGCAGCCGACTTTCATCGACAACTCGTCAAAGGCGATTTGGCCAGCGAGTACGAAAACGACATCCGCGTTTGGCTCGAACAACTCGGCGACGACTGAACCGCGAACGAGCTTTCGCCGCTACCGAGAGAAAAAATGGCATCGCCTCTTGCGAGAGGCCGCCGCATTCGAGTAAGATAATGCACGCTGCGGGATTGGCCTATCGGTTGGGCACTAGCTTCCCAAGCTAGCAAGACGGGTTCGACTCCCGTATCCCGCTCTTTCTGCCAACGACCCTTTCGTCCCTCCCTCAAGCGACAGAGTTTGTCACTTTCGCTCTTTAACCTCTTTCGCGGGGTAGAGGCGCTCTTGCGCCTGTTGGCAGACGCGCGCGGCGATGGCCACTTTCAGCAATTGAATGCCTCCCCAAAAGACGACCAGGGCAATAATGGCGATTACCCACGCCTCGGTGAGAAAGTGGCCGTTGCAGAATTCGTATACGAGGACGAATCCGACCATCGCCAAGCCGATCAACAGCCAGCCGGACAGTTCGCGCCACCAGAATTTCATGGCCTCTCCTTTCTTCGCCGCGTTCGCGCCCATGCCAACCAACGATTGAGAACGCCCTGTTCGCGCCGCGTTTGCCGCCACACTTCGTCCTGCAGATACAGTAGACTCTCTTCCGGCGTTGCCGAGGTCAAGCGTAGATAGCTGGCCGACACGCCGGCCGTCGCCAACAGCGCCAACGACGCCCAGACGATTTGCAGAAACCTCCATAGTGGATCGGGAATATCCATCGGAGGCTTTCCTTCCATCAGCCAGCTCCAAAGCAGCAGCGCCAACGACGACCAGATTAGCAGAGAGAGACCGAACAAAACCATTTCCCAAGGAGCGACGAGATCGGCGGAGCGTCGCACGGAGCGAGGATCGACCCCAGAGGAGCCGCGCTGCGGCAATTCCGACGGCAAGAGGCGGCGCGTCAGCGATAAAACCCGATAGTGGCCGACAGCGTAAGCCAGCACGGCGACGCACAAGATGAGATCCATCGAACTCGGCGTGCGCTGTCCCAGTCCATACGAATATCCTCGGACGCTCCGGAGGCCCGACAAACCCAACAGACCCGTCAACGACAGCAACACCAACGTCGGGCCGTGACTCCAGCGCGCTAACAAGGTGAGACAACCGATGGCCGGCGGGGCGAAACTCCACCACTCCAAGCCACGATCCGACAAGCATACCAATAACAAAAATAAGGCGGCCAGGCAGATCAACACATAATTGCGCACGGCGGGATCGGCCCGCATCTCTCGAAACGCCCTTCGCTTCGCGGTCTGAATCACGGTCCTCGAAAGTGCGGATTTGGTCACGAATGAGGCCTCCCCATTCCTCGTAGCCGCTCCAAACGGTTGAGAATTAACGGTACCGGTTCTTCGCCGGTGACACAGAGGACGGCGACGCCCATCCGAGCGAACGCCAACCGGAGTCGATGGTAGGCGCGCCGATAGCGCCGCGCCGTCAAGCGATTCCACAATCCGCTCTCGGATTGAAGTCCATCGGTCTCCGCATTCGGAGCGGGCTTCTCCGCCACAGAAGCTCTGAACGGTCGCTTTTCGAGAGCGGGCAAGTCCAATCCCAGCGGCCACGGACAGAAGAGAATCACTTGATGATGCCGACTCAGCGCGACGCGCACGGCGGACAACAGGGGATCGAGCGCTTCATCGAGTTCCAACAGATCGACCAAGAGTACGAAGAGTTCGTTGTCGCGCCCCTTGTTCACCGCCCGCAGCAGCGCTTGAGCCAAGACGGAAACCTTTTCGGGCGCGGCGAAGGCATAGCGCCCTTCCGCAGTGTACAAAGGCAGAGCATAGGGCATCTGATGTTCGTTGAGAAATCGCTGCAACAACAACGAGAGCGAGTCGTCGTCCTCAAGCAATGTGGCCAATCCTCCCGGGGCGAGGCCATAGCGTGCCGACAGAAGGGCCGACATTTGCTTGCGCCAGCGATTGCGCCGCCGTCTTCTCCACCCCGCCAGAGCATCGACTCCGAACAAGAACGCCGTACCGCTCCACAGCGCCATCGTCGCCAGCGGACCCACAAAGAGCGAGGAGACCAGAACCCCGTTCAATTGCGGCGCACGAAACGTCCAGCGCGCCGCGAACAGTAGAATCGGCACGAGCAACGACCAAAACGATGCCCACCAACACCAGCGCCGTAGCGCGTCCTTGCGACGGTGCAACAACTCGAACCATCCCTGCCTCCGACCGCTCGAGTAGGTGGAATAGCCTTCCAACCAAGTCGTCGACCAGGGTACGGCGTTGACGGCGGGGCGAAGCAACTCCGGATACACTTCCGAGGCCAAACCATACGCGGAGGGCAACAGCTGATCGAGCGCTTCCGTTCCACCCGACCCAGACGGCCAGGGAAGGGGCCGGTGCGCGGCGGCCTCCGACAACAGACGCAAGCACGCCGAGCGATGCGCGTCGCCGCGATTGGGCGCGATACCCCGCGAACTCCGCTCATCGAACAGACACAATCCCGTTGGATCGCGGACGGCCTCGTTCGCTTGCAAGACGCCAGCGGCTATTTCGATCAGACGATCCAGCGCCTTGTCGTAGCGAAGACGGCGCGTACCGACCCCGAAGGACGCCGGCACACGCACCGAATTCGAGGCATCGACGAACAGAGTGCAGCGAACCGGGACCTCACTCTCGAACTCTTTGGTGATGAGCCGATCCCGCCGCGCCGACACTTTCCAGGCGATGGTTTTGGGCGGATCGCCGGGCAGATAATCGCGCAGATCGAGTAGCTCGCTTCCCGAACCCGGACGACGCAAACGATGAACGCCGGGCGGTAATAGGAGATTGTTGCGTTTCTTCGAAGCCGATGGGGAAGCGCGCGACGACAGCACCGGCAAGATCGGCAGCTCGACGACGGCATGGACAAAATGCACGGAGTAGAAAAACCCTTGCCAATCGGCGAGGTGGAGACGCACCCCCTCGAAGCGAGCCACTCCCGCCGAGCCGCAGCGGAAACGGTACGTCCATTCCAGCGGTTCCTCGGTCGATACCAGCCCCTGAGCGATGGCCGTGGTGGCATCGGCACCCAGACCCTCCACCCGAACGGCGAAGGGTACAAAATCGACCGCCGTGATGTGGGGAGTAGGCAGCTTTACATCGTGAAGCAGCCACACATGCGCCTCGAAAGACTGCCCCGCCCACAAGACAGCAACCGGTGAACGATCGTCGCGCACTTCGCGCAACACCCGCAAGCGACGCACGCTCGACAGACAGACGACGAACCACAACCATTGCGCGGCGAACCACAGCAACAGTGTCAAACCGAGCAGCGTCAACGGCAGGGAGGGACGAAGAACCCCCAGCCCCAGCATCAACAGACAGCTGAACAGAAACCAACAGGCTCGGGAAGTAAGCACGATCCCGCCTCGCTCCTCTCTCGGCTCGCGCCGCGACTTCGCCTCCTCGCCCGATTTTCGTCCTCGGCCGGCAAGCAGGGGATTCTATATCGATTTTCATTGTAGCCATTCTTGAAAAAAACCGCACGAATCGAGTTGCGGGGGGATTGCTGAAGTGCAATCGAGGCGTTACATTACACAGTATCTCAGGAGTTGGAGTAAATTGCAATTTCCTCTCTCGTTTGTCGTTACTCGATGTCCTAGCATGTGTTTTTTGGGAAGGGGTTTCTCCAGATGTGGGCCAATCTCGCATTGCTGACCGCTCTCGCCTGTACGCCGGCCGAGACGGGTCTATCGCTGACGCACGTTCGCTCGACGCACGGATTACTCGGTCCCGAGCGCAAGAGCGAAACAGTCGCGCCGGGCGACGTGTATTTCCTCTGCTTCGACATTGATGGCATCACCGTCGAAGATGGGGGCAAAGTGCGCTACAGCTTGCAGATTGAAACCAAGGATGCCAGCGGTCGAGTCGTCTTCAGTCAAATGCCCAAGGACACCGAGTCCACGGTTTCCCTCGGCGGCACCACCGTCCCCGCATACGCCAAGCTTTCCATTGGATTGGATACGCCGGAAGGGGACTATCAATTCAAAGTCACCGTCAAGGATTTAGCGACCGGCAAGCAACAAAGTCTTACGCGCGCCATCAAAGTTTTGCCGCGCGGCTTCGCCTTGGTGCGCGTGACCGTTAGCCGCGACACCGAAGCCGAATATCCCGCTTCGATTCTGCTGTGCGGACAAGGCGCGTGGGTTCACTGCAACGCCGTCGTTTATGACCGGAAGGGTGCCGACCAACAGCCCGATCTCGATTTCGAGGTGCGCATTCTCGATGAGAGCGGCAAGCCGACCGCGACCAAACCGATGGTGCAGAAAGTCAACAAAGACATCCCCGCCAATAAGAAGCATGTGCCGATGGCGTTTCCCCTTTCGCTCAATCGAGCTGGCAAGTTCACCGTGGAGATCACGGCGACCGACCAATTGAGCGGGAAAAAGGCCCGCTTCGCCATGCCGCTGATCGTCATATCCTCGGTGAAAGAATAACAGGGAATCGAGGCAAGGTTCGGCCATTGTAGGGTAGGTCGAGCGCAGCCAGGCCCACCGCGCATCTCAAGGAGGCTCGCTTCGCTCGACCCATTCTACAACAGCCGACGAGCCTTTTCCCGATCAGAAGGAGATGAACACCATGATTTCACGCATCCAAGCGGCGGCGTTTGTGGCTCTATCGTTCGCGGGTCTCGCCTCCGCCGCCGAACCCCAACCGATCGGTAAACTCGTATCGCTGCCTGGGACCGTGTTTCAACGGGCCGAACCGGGCGGAGCCTGGCAGGTCGTTCCAGAAAAGGGAGCGGTATACGCCGATCACCTGCTTCTCGGGCTTCCCGGCGCGGTCGTCGAAACCAGCAAGGGAACGATTCGCCTTACTTTTCTCGGCGATCTCGATAAGAACTCACCGAATCGGATATTGGAGCCAGCCGTCGTACTTCGATCGGGCAAGGATCGTGCGGTAGAAGTAGAACTCGATCGCGGGCGCATCGACCTGACGAACATCAAAGACAAGGGCGCGGTCCGCGTGGGTCTTCGCTTTCGCAATCACGATTGGCAAGCCACCTTGGAGAACCCCGGCTCCAGCATCCTGATCGAGTTGTACGGCCGCTGGGCCAAGGGGACTCGCTTCACGACCAACCCCGGGCCGAAGGACGAACCCGCCGCCGACCTAACTTTGCTCGTTCGCAAGGGAGCCGTCGAAGTGCAGCACGAACTCTGTCTGCACGCTCTGTCCGCGCCGCCTGGCCCGGCTCTCCTGCATTGGGAGAGCGGCGACGCCCACCCCGATACGCCGCATAAACTCGAAAAACTACCCGCATGGGCTTCGGAAACCTACACATCCGAGCGCGCCAAACGCATTCAAGAGACGCTGGAGGCGTTTCGCAAGGAAGCAGTGAAGTCTAGTCCCCTCGAAGTGCTTCACGAATTCGTCAAGTCCGACGATTCCTCCAAACGCGCGCTCGCTGTGATTTTCATGGGCGCGATGGACGACAAGGCCGGCTTGGGCGAGGTTCTCACCTCAAGTCGGCATCCGGATACCTGGGATTTGGCGGTCGTGGTGACGCGCCACTGGCTGGGCCGTCGTGCTGGACAGGATCAAATTCTCTATCGCTATCTCGTTGAAAAACGCGGTGTCAAGCCCGCGCAGGCGGAAACGATCCTCCAACTCTTGCATAGCTTCAGCGAGGAGGATCTCGCCCATCCGGAAGTGTACCGGATGTTGGTCCGCTTTCTCGACAACGACCGGCTCGGTATTCGCGGCTTGGCCTATTGGCAACTCGTTCGCCTCGTTCCAGACGGACGCGAGCTTCATTTCGATCCGTTGGCGGACAAGGAAGCGCGCGACAAGGCCATCGCTCAGTGGAAAAAACTTGTGGAGGATAAAATCGCTAAGGGCGTGCTGCCTCCCAAAGAGCCGTCGTCGAAGTGATGTCGCCCAAACGAGTGAAGACTTTGGCGAGGAAGCTCGACCGAGATGCGGAGCGTTGGTTCCGCGATGATAAACGATCCGATGTGTCCTTGAATATCAGGAGTAGTCAGCATGTCACGCAAGCCCATTCGTTTGGCTCCGTGGATCGCGGCGGGAGCCATCGCCCTTCTCATTCGGCCCGCCGGCGCGCAGTTCGCCGGCGTGGGGGGACTCGTCGCTCCTCAAGCCTTTCCTTCGCCTCTGATGAATTTCGGCGGCGGTCTCGGCGCGGGCGTCGGCTTCGGCGCGGGGCTCGGCTACGGCGGTTTTGGCACGCAGTGGATGCAGAATCCCTATCAAGGTTACCTCCAGGGGGCGGCCGATGTGACCACGGCAAACGCCCAATATCAACAGACCATTCAACAGGCCCGCATCACGCGCGAAGAGGCGCGTCGCTCCTCATTGAAGACGCGCCACGACGCCATCCTCGAACGACAATGGGAACTCTCACAGTTGCCCGATCCAGAAGTCGAACGTCAAAAAAAGCTGACGAGAAGCCTGGAGCGCGCTCTCCGCAATCCACCGATCACCGAGATCTGGTCCGGAGATGCCCTCAACGATTTGTTGCGCGGAATCCAAACGGCGCAAGGCACCAGCTCCAAAGGCCCCGATATTTCTTTGTCTCCCGAAGTCATCAAGCACATCAACGTCTCTACCGGCAAGACCAGGGGCGGCGTCGGTTTGCTCCGCGACGACGGCAAATTGGCTTGGCCATTCGTCTTGCGACAATCCATGTTCCAAGACCCACGCAAGCAACTCAATCAACTCGTGCCGCAAGCCGTCAAGCAAGCGCGGTCGGGAGAAGTTGACGTCGATACGCTCAATCAGATCAACGCGGCGATTAAGGAATTGGAGCAAAGCGTCGATGCCGGGGCTTCCGGCGAACTGTCTTCGTCTCAGTTCATCGAAGCGTCGCGCTATGTGCGCGAACTCAAAGATTCGGCCAAAGTGCTGCAGCAAAGCGATGTGGCCAAGTATTTCCGCAGCGAGTGGACGCCGCAAGGCTCTACCGTCGCCGATCTCATCAAACAGATGACCTCGCAAGGCTTGAAGTTTGGTCCCGCCGTCTCCGGCGATGAATCGTACTACACCGTACTGCATCGGGCTCTGGTGGATTACGACAAAGGGTTGACTTCGTTGACGACCGTGGGATTCAATCCGTAACTCGAATTGTATTCCTATAATGACCAGCCCGAAGCGCAAACGAGGCGAATCCGTCTCTTCGCTTGCACTTCGGGCTGCTTTCCTTGACACTACTTCTCGTTCTTCAGGAGATCTCTATGACCACCGCAGCCGCGCGCAAGACACAATCTCAGATGTATATCGACGGGAAATGGTGCGAGGCCGACAATGAGCGCACGCTCGGCGTCATCAACCCCGCAACCGAAGAAGTCGTCGCCGAAGTGGCGTTCGGCGGACGCGCGGAAGCCCGCCGCGCCTTGGAAGCCGCTCAGCGCGCCATGCCCGCGTGGATGAGACAGACGGCTTGGGAGCGCGGCAAAATCCTCAAAAAGACTGCCGAATTGATGCGCGAGCGCGCCGATGCCATCGCCCGCACCCTTACGATGGAACAAGGCAAACCACTGGCCGAAGCGAAAGCCGAGGTACTCCACTCTGCCGACACCTTCGAGTGGTTTGCGGAAGAGGGCAAGCGCGCCTATGGGGACGTGATTCCTCCCTCGGTCGCCGGGAAACGGCACGTCACCGTCAAGCATCCGGTTGGCGTAGTGGCGGCGATCAGTCCGTGGAATTTCCCCGTCACGCTGCAAGCTCGCAAAATTGCTCCGGCCTTGGCTGCCGGTTGCACCATCGTCTGCAAACCCGCCAGCCAGACTCCCTTGTGCCTCATTCAAGTATTCGAGTGCATGGTCGATGCCGGTTTGCCCGCGGGGGTGGCCAATCTCGTCGTTGGTCCCGCGCAGGACATCGGCGACGAGTTCCTTGAGAATCCGATCTGCCGCAAGATCAGCTTTACCGGATCGACGGAGGTCGGAAAGCAGATCATGCGCGGCTGCGCCGAACAGGTGAAGCGCGTCAGCCTGGAATTGGGAGGCCACGCCCCGTTCATCGTCTTCCCCGACGCCGACCCGGAGATCGGTGCCAAGATCGCCGTCACCGGCAAGTTCCGCAACAACGGCCAAGTGTGCATCGCGCCCAGCCGTTTCTACGTTCACAAGGACGTGCAGAAGAAATTCACCGAGGCCGCCGTCGAGTACGCCCGCGCCTTGAAACTCGGCAACGGACTAGAGAATGGCGTCGAAATCGGCCCGATGTTCGAGAAGAAAGCGATGCAACAAACGCTCGATCTCGTCGAGGACGCGCGCCAGCGCGGCGCGAAGATTCTCACGGGTGGCAAGCGCTCCGATCGCTTCGACAAGGGCTACTTCTTCGAGCCGACCGTGTTAACGAACGTCTCCGGCGAAGTGCGCATGATGACCGAGGAACCGTTCGCCCCAGTGATGCCGCTCTTGGATTTTAGCCGACTCGACGACGTGATTCGGGAGGCGAACAACACGCGCTACGGTCTCGCCGCCTATGTGTTTACGAACGATCTGACGGTGGCCTGGCGCATGGCGGAGGGCTTGGAAGCCGGTATCATTGGCATCAACGACCCAGTTCCCGCCACGCCGCAATGCCCCTTTGGAGGCATGAAGGAATCGGGTCTAGGCCGCGAGTTGGCTCACGAAGGACTCGAAGCGTATCTGGAAACGAAATACGTCTCGTTTAAGCTGCGAGATAGTTAGCGACTATCGCAGACGGGTTATCTCTGAAGCGATCCGAGAAGCCCCTCTCTCCCCCTGGACTCAGGGGGAGAGAGGGGCTTCTGAGACCGTCTTTCAGAATCGCGACCCCGAGGGGGATGTCAGAGAATCGAAGGAATCACGGACGGAAGCCGAACCGCGCTGGATGCGATTTTATGAGAAAGAGGAAGATCCCCCCTTCTCCTCGTTCTCCGTTTGGATTGGGAGAGCCGTGAATGTCCACTGAACGTAAGCCGCGTTAGCCGATCTGCACGCCGTCGAAGCCTTCGTCTCAAGGCGTTCCGCACGCTACGCTCTGAACTTGGTCGAGCGAATCTTCACACCAAGGGAACAGCTGGCGGATCAGCCTTACTTGGGTGCAATGGTTCCGGAAACCAATGATGAGGCTCTGCGCGAGCTTTTTGAAGATCGGTATCGCCTCCTCTATCGCATTTTGGAGCAGCAGGTAGACGTTGTCGCGGTCGTTCATGCGGCACGCAGACTGCCGCGCAGATTCTGAGCGGTTTAAAGAGTGGTTAGCCGCGACGCGGAGCGGAGCGCGACGGCAACGCGCTCCGCTCCGCGTCGCGGCTAACCAACAATGTATTCTGTATCGCGTGGGAAAACGGCTCCTTCAAAATGTTTCGCTCGCGAGGTAAAGAAAGAAAAAGAGTAACCGTGTAAAAGAGTACAGTGTAAATTAGTCCAGACGGAAAGCGGCGCGGAAGCCGTTCAAGTCCAGGCGCCACGACTGCCCGTAACTGGTGCGGTGGGCGGCGCGGCAGCTCCTCGCACCGCAGAACCAGGAGCCGCCGCGCAAAACACGGATGATTTCGCCCACATTTTTTGTCTCTAATGTGTCTTTATTCTGCGGCTCTTCATAGGGTCTATACTCATCCTGACACCACTCCGAGACGTTGCCGTGCATGTCGAACAAACCCCAGGCATTCGGCGAAAAACTACCGACCGACGTTGTCTGCCGTCGATACTCTCCCGTGCCATCGTTGACGGGATAATTGCAATTGTAATTGGCCTGCCTCGTGGAGATCGTATCCCCGAAGTGAAAGGGCGTCGTCGTCCCAGCGCGACAGGCATGTTCCCACTCCGCTTCGGACGGCAAACCGTAACGCTTGCCGTCCCTCTCGCTCAGCTTGGCGCAGAACTCTTGGCACTCATTCCAAGATACCTGCTCCACGGGGCGATTCTCTCCCTTGGAAAGGCTGGGATTGTCCCCCATCACCACCTGCCACTGTGCCTGCGTCACCGCATGAATCCCCAAGTAAAATCCCTGGGGCAGCTTCACCTCATGCAGCGTTTCGAAGTCTTCTCGCCCCGGCTCCCCCATCGGACTGCCCATCAGGAACGTGCCGGGAGCAATCCAGGCGAACGTCATGTCCACACCCTCGGCCAACGCAATCGTCTGACGCGGCAGACACGGACGCACACCGGCGGCGAGCAATTCGACGATGCGCGACTGCTGCCG
>JAKBCS010000211.1 GCA_021807595.1 Planctomycetota bacterium
GTTGGCTGCTGTCTGCGTCCAGAATATGGAGTGTCTTAGACGGATGCGTTCGTTGATCGAGTTCACCGTCTTCTGGAAGGTCTTTCGGTTGGCGCGACTCGAGCGTAGGGTCGCTGGCGACGGCCCGGCACAGGTCGTGGCACGCGATGCGGTCGCGGTTTTTTCCCAGATCGACCCACATGGCGAGTTTCTGGAGACCGAATGTCCCAAGATCCACCTCATCCAACACCTCCCAACGCGGTAGGTCGCGGATACATTGCTGGATCTCCCCGAAGTAGCGGGTGCGCACATTTGGGTCGTCGGCATCTGCTGGGTCGTCTTCAGGGACGGGCAAGTTGAGTCGGAAATCATTGGAAAGTAATTGAGCCAGCGAGTGGTTTGGGAGGGTCTCCTCGTCTTCCGCCAGCAGTTTCCACGGAGCCTCTACATTGTCGCGCTCTAGCCGCACGGGAACGAGTAGGAGCGGCGAGCGAATTTCTACCTGGCTGTCCGGCGACTCGAACCAGCGCAAGAAACCGAACACGATGTAGAGTGTGGCGACACCTTGCTCGGCCAGTGCTTCGCGGGAGTTCATTGCCAAGCGCTTTAGTCGGGCTGACAACTTCTCGTCGGGAAAGTCAGTGAGCAGATGGTCGGGTCGGAGGCGCGGCGAGAGGCGACACTTATCGACAATGACTTGATTAGACTCTTTTTTTGCCGCCTCGGAATGGTCAGCATCGCCAGGAGAACTGCCCTCGCTGGTTTCCACCTCGGCAGTCGGCTGCCCTACCAGGTCGCGCTTCCATACAAACGTGAGATTATCGCTCTTGACTACGAGACGATCCCAGATGTCGCAAGGTTCTGGATGGACAAGCGCGATGCCGCCAGCGCTACCGATTTTGAAGTTAATGAGCGGATTGCGCTTGGTCGTATCGAGCAATTGTGTCCGCCATTCCTCGATCTTGGTAGCGATGTCATGGCTCATGATGCACCTTGTCAGTAGCTCGCACTCTTATGGGCTGGTACCCCGTTGGGGAGTTCGCTCGCGGTATGTTCACCCGCCTAAAATCGCTCTATTATTCTTTAAGTTTTATAAGTCGCGATCGTGTTTGAGGGAGATCGAAATAAACCAAAACGACTACGATTCCTCGCGCCCTATCGCTCGCACGGTCAATACGCCTTCAGGATCGGCACGACGGTGGTTTGGAGGGTGCCGCCGGTGACGTGGACTTGGCGGTTGGCGTCGATGAAGACGTTGACCTCGCTGCGGACGCCGAAATCGGGGAGGTAGATGCCGGGTTCGACGGAGAAGCAGCTGCGGGGCAGGACTTGGCGTTCTTCGTGCGTTTCCAGATCGTCCATGTTGGCACCGTTGCCGTGCGTTTCTTGGCCGATGGAGTGGCCGGTACGATGGCAGAAGGCCGAGCCGTAGCCGGCCCGTTCGATGACGTCGCGTGCCGCTCGATCGACTTGCCAGCCGTGAAGGGTTTCGCCGGCGGCGAAGGCGGAGCGGACGCGCTCGATGGCGGCGTCGCGAGCGCGGGCCACGATTTGAAAGATCGCTTCGTACTTCTCGGGCACCTGGGTGCCGACGAAGCCGGTCCACGTCAGATCGCTGTAGACGGAACGCGGTTTGTCGAGCTTGGCCCACAGGTCGATGAGGACGAAATCGCCTTCGCGGATGGGACTGTCGCTGTCGGGTCCGGGAGCGTAGTGCGGATCGCCGCTGTGCGGGCCGACGCCGACGATGGGCGGATGATCGGTGATGAGCCCGTGGGCGGCGAAGTGATCGAGAATGCGTTGTTGCACTTCGGTTTCGCGCACGGAACCGGCAGTGCGCACGCGCTCGGCGATGAAGGCGAAGGCAGCGTCGTAGGCCGAGCGCGTGTGCTTGGCCGCTTCCAGGTGCATGGCCCATTGCTCGTCGTCCCAGCACGCCTCGAACTGCTGGATCAGGTCGCCGGACGAGACGATCTCGACGCCGAAGGAGCGGACCAGCTCGATCGTCCCGGCGTCGACGCGCGAGACATAAGGATTGGCGTTGCGCGGGACGTACTCCATCGCCACGCGGCGGCATCCCTTCACCAGCGTTTGCACGCCCGCTTCCAGCTCTTGCCAGCGGAGGTAGCGTTGTGCCGTCCCCGGGACGCAATCCAAGGCGTGCGGTTCGATCTGATGCACCAGTTTGCGCGGTTCGCCGTTGGCCGGCACGAAATAGAACCAGCGCCGCGAGAGAATGGCGTCGGAAGGGATGCGGAGGACGCGGCGGGCCAGCACATTGAGGCCGCGAAAGTCGTAGAGCAGCCAGCCGTCGAGTTTCGCCGCTTGCAGAGCCGATTGTACCGATGTAAGATTAAAAATTGCTGAATCTCCTTTATTGTGCGCCTTCGAAAGGTTTGAGAGTCTGTCTCCTAAGCTCCCCTCTCCCCTGAGTACAGGGGAGCTTAGGAGACAGACTCTGTGAGCCGCGCGGGGGCGTCCCATTCGATGAGATTATATTGCGGATTCGCCAAATAGAAACTACTCGATTGTCTCGCTCGTGAGACTCTTCTATTAAAAGCCGCATGGCACGAATCAACAACTCGGTAGGCTCCCAATACGAAAGCGCGGCCATGATCCGAATAGTCTTGCTCTCGACCGTCCTCGCCCTGTGGCCGGCTCCCGCATCGGCGGCCGGCGCTCGCCCGAATATCTTGCTCATCCTGGGCGACGACATGGGCTGGTCGGACCTGGGTTGCTACGGCAGCGAGATTCGCACGCCGAACCTCGATGCTCTGTCGCAAGGCGGGTTGCGCTTCACGCAATTCTACAATTGCGCTCGCTGTTGTCCGACGCGGGCTTCCTTGCTGACCGGCCTGTATCCGCATCAAGCCGGAGTCGGCGATATGACGAACGATCGGAAGCTGCCGGGCTATCGCGGCCGGCTTCAGCCGAACTGCGTCACCCTGGCCCAAGTGTTGAAATCGGCCGATTACCGCACTTACATGGTTGGCAAATGGCATCTGACCGGCAAACCCGGGCCGACAGAGCGCGGCTTCGACGAGTTCTACGGTATGATCGAGGGGTTCAATTCGTGCTTCCAGGAGAACCCCTTCTACACCCGCCGGCCCAACGATCGGCCGCGCCGCGAATACGCCGCCGACAAGTTCTATTCGACCGACGTGTTCGGCGATTACGCGCTCGATTTCTTGGCCGACGCGCGAAAGGCCGGCGACAAGCCTTTCTTTCTGTATCTGGCGTTCAACGCCGCGCACTTCCCCTTGCACGCCAGGAAAGAAGACATCGCTCGCTACAAGGACGTGTACGCCAAGGGATGGGACAAACTGCGTGAAGAACGCTATGCCCGGCAGAAGAAGATGGGACTGATCGATCCCCGTTGGCCGCTGACGCCGCGTTCCGGTTTCGAGACGCGGCGCGACTTCTTCCGCACCGGCGAGAATCCCGCCTGGGACACTCTCGACGCCGACCGCCGCGCCGACCTCGCGCGCCGCATGGCCGTCTACGCCGCCATGGTGGATCGCATGGATCGCAATATCGGCCGCGTGTTGGCCGACCTCCGCGCGCACGGCCAACTCGACAATACCTTGATCTTCTTCCTGTCGGATAACGGAGCTTGCGCCGAGTGGGATCCGTTCGGGTTCGACGGCGGCTCCGGGCCGAAGAACATTTTGCACACGGGAGCCGACCTCGAACGCATGGGCGGCCCCGACAGCTATCACAGTTACGGCTCCGGCTGGGCGAACGCCTGTAACACGCCGTTTCGGCTGTACAAGCACTGGGCGCACGAAGGCGGCATCAGTACGCCGTTGATCGTCCATTGGCCCAACGGATTCAAGGCGCGCGGCGAGATGCGCAAACAGGTCGGCCATGTGATCGACATCATGGCCACCTGCGTCGATGTGGCCGGAGCCGAGTATCCCGCGCGCATCGGCGAGAACGCCATCACGCCGGCCGAGGGCAAGAGCCTGACGCCGGCCTTCGCGGATCGTCCGATCGAACGCTCCTTTCTCGCCTGGGAGCACGAAGGGAACAAGGCGATCCGCGCCGGTCGATGGAAGGCCGCCGCGACGCACCAGGGCCGCTGGGAGTTGTACGACATGGAGGCCGACCGCGTGGAAATGCACGATCTGGCCGATAAACGCCAGGACGCGGTGAAAGACCTGGCCGCGAAATGGCAGATATGGGCCAAACGAGTCCATGTCTTGCCGAACGCTCCGACCGAGGATAAAAGGCGCTAAACGATCCTGTGTGTCTCTATATCTCTCACGTCGAGCTGGATCCGCCGAAGCGAGGGAATGGGACCGATTCGATGGTTGCGATGCACGGCCAACCTCGCTTCTGGACTTGAGGAAAAAAACACTGCGGGAACGTCATTTTATTCTCGCAATGCTCTTGTCGTTCCATTAAGATACACCCATCAATTCGCGGAATTGGCATTCGTATTGGACACGAAGAGGAATCCGATCAATGGTTGGTACGAAGCGAGTCGCCCTTCGTTGCCCGCAAAAATCAAAGATGTCGCACTGCGGCGCGGTCCCGTTGGGGCTCGCGGTTCTTCTGGCGTGGACCGTATCGGCGTCGGCGCAGCGATTGCCTTTGCCGGAGGAAGAGCAAAAAGCCGTCAACAAGGCCATCGATCGCGGTGTCGATTACCTGAAGCAATCTCAGCAAAAGAAGGGAACTTGGGCCAAGGCGACGGAAAATCATATGGTCGGCTATGCCGTCTTGCCGGCTCTGACTCTGCTCGAATGCGGCGTTTCGCCCAAAGACCCGCTGGTTAAAAAGGCGGCGGAGTATCTCCGGACGCGCGGTTCCACGCTCGACACCACTTACGAATTGTCGTTGGGCATCCTCTTTTTAGACCGCCTCGGTGAAGCGAAAGACGAGAAACTGATTCAGACGTTCGCGTTGCGTCTGATCGCCGGCCAGAGCGCGACCGGAGGCTGGGGTTACAAATGTCTGCTCATGCAATCGGGGCTTCAAAAAGATCTTCTCATCGCCTTGCGGCACATCGACCCGCCTAAAGAAGACATGCCGCTGTTGGCGAACAAACGCCCTGGACAGCCGGGGATCGTTGGAGGAGTCGCCAAGAAGCCAGAGGAGTTGAATCCGATTGCCCGCGCGCCGGACAAGCAGCCGCCGTTGGGATCGATCTCCCGAGAGCGCGACGGTTCGCTCGGCGGCACCTCCGACGGCTCCAGCCCAGCGGCTTCGTCCGCCGGTTCCACGACCGAAAGTTTGACCGACAAAGATACTCCCAAGCGCTCGGATCGAGAGAACAAGCCCCCTCCCGCTCCCGTCAAGAATGAGGCCAAGAAGGGTAAACCCACCGACAAACCGAGCAAGCCAAGATCCGAGAAACCGTATGTTCTGCCCGATCAATTGGCGATCTTTCCCGTCATTCAAGACCCGAATCTGCACCTTTTGCAGGATCCCAAGGACAAGGCTCACGATCTGATTTTGACTACGACCGACAACTCGAACACGCAGTTCGCAATTCTCGCGCTGTGGACGGCACGACGGCACGGTATCCCGATGAACCGGACGCTAAATCTGGTGGTTCGTCGATTCCTCACCAGTCAGAACGCCGACGGGAGTTGGGGCTATCACTACTTTTTCGGCGGCGGCGATCCGGAACGGGAGGCCATGACCTGCGTGGGATTGATCGGCTTGGCGGTCGGGCACGGCCTGGCCCAGCCGCAACCCGCCGGTCAACGCGTCCAAGATCCGCGCCTCGTCAACGGCTTGATCGCATTGAGCAAAAACATTGGCACTCCCGCCGAGGACATCGTCGAACAACCCATGCGGAATCTGTACTTCCTATGGTCTGTCGAGCGCGTCGCCGTCCTTTATAACATGCCCAAAATCGGCGACCGAGACTGGTATCGTTGGGGCGCGCAAATCCTGGTCGTCAATCAGCAAAAGCCGGGCAACTGGACCGGCGGGCAGTACCACGGCAGCAGCCCGGTCCTCGACACCTGCTTGGCGTTGCTGTTCCTCAAACGCGCCAATCTCGTCAAGGATCTGACCGCCAAACTGCCTTTCCAGGCGGAGGAACTCAACAACAGCATCTTGCGAACGAACGAGAAGTCTGTCGAGAAGAAGGCGGAGCTTCCGAAAAAACCACCCGTCGTGGCGAAGGAAACCGAAACGCCCAGCCCCCCGCTGTTGAACAAACCCGCGCCATCTTCCGCGACTTCAGATCCTGTTCCCACCGGCGACGGTCGATGGAAGTGGATCGTGCTGTCGCTGGCGGCGTTCGTGATATTCGCGGCAGCCAGCGTGTTCCTGTTCTTGTCCGCGCGCCGGCAAGTCGAGGGCGAAGACGACAATCGAGGGAAAGGCAAAGTGGGGAAAAAGAAGCGCCGTCCGCCATCGACCGCCGCCTCGATCCTCAAGGGAGACTCCTGAATAAGCGCTCACACGCTCGACTTGGTCCCTGTCGATGGCCATCGCCAAGTGACCTCATCGTTGAGCCGGACTCATCTCAAGACGTTTTTGGCAACGTCACGCAGAGTATCACCCGCACCCCCCTCGCCCCTGTACTCAGGGGAGAGGGGTCGGGGTGAGGGGCGAACATACTCGGAAAAATCACTCCTCTTCCCCTGTGTACAGGGAGACCGCTGAAAGAGTCTTTGGTGGGCGTGTGAGGAAGGAGCCGCTTCACGGTTTCCATAAAGGATGCGGCAAGACCGCGGCTGACTCAAACGTCGAGGTCGCCTGCCGCATCGACGATGTGTTGGGCGATGCGGAGCGAGGCGGTAGCGGCGGGGGACGGAGCATTGAGGACGTGGATCATACGCTGCGCTTTGACGAGGTGAAAGTCGTCGACGAGCGCGCCCGTCGGCGATAGGGCCTGCGCGCGC
>JAKBCS010000069.1 GCA_021807595.1 Planctomycetota bacterium
TTGTTTTTGGAAACCGCCCTTGGACAAGGACGTCGAAGGGCTTTCTCGCTGTTACGCCGAGATTTGCGATTCGTCCATTGAGTTCAATGATCGAACGAGATGTTTCGCAATTCCGTATGATTTGACGCAATTCGTTTCGAGGACTGACGATCCGCAGTTCAAATCCCACACTCTGTTTCGGCCTTGTTGCGAATTTCATCGCGATCGATTGATACACTTTGCAGGTGGCTTTTGCGAGGAGGACAATGGTCGAGCCTCTGCCACGCATGCGGAGCAGCCAGCGACGTTCCAGCATTGCTCAACAAGCTGACATCTGACCCGGCGAATGAAGTCTGGGGAGAACTCTGGTCGCGGATATGCCATCACGGCTCGGTTTACTCTGCCAGCTTCGCCGCACTTCCTGTACTGGCGGATGCCGCATCCCGCTGGCAACCGGAACAACGCTTGCAGCCGCTTGCGCTTGCCGGCAGCATCCTCGCATCGGCAGATTGCCGTGACAATGATGGGCGAAACCTAGTGGAGGTGTTTTTCCAGGAGAACCGCTCCGTCGTCCGTCGGTTTCAAGAACTTGGTCAGGAGAGCCTCGCCCAATGCGGCCTAGACAAAGTGGATTTCATCTACCTGCTCCAGGCGGCCCGCTCTTTCGACCGCGACGAGTTTTGGGGACATAAGCTGCATCAACTTGCGGGCGGGGAGTTCTCTGGGGTTTGCCCGCTCTGCGGCCTCGACCTCTACCTTGTCATTGGCAAATATGGGTACTTTGCCAAGGCCGAAGATTGGGTCAGCCCAGGGAAAAGCTCTGGCACAGTGCAAGCGCGGCCGGGTGTAAAGCTCGCGCCAATTTAGCCCGCGCGTGGAGCTTTGCCCGCATCAGGCCAATGGATGTACGATCGCTGCATTGCGGCCGACCAAGCCGAGTTGGCAGAGTGCATAGAGTATCTCTTCGGCACTTCGACGTGTAACCCAAGTCTATTCGCGTCGAAGTCGGGTTGATTCGACCCGTTCGGCCCCATCAGTATGTCGCCCAAAAGCCTGGGCTGATGAGTTCGGCCAAGTTGCCGTCCGGATCGCGGAAGTAGATGCTCTACGCGCCTCGCGGCCAAGTCACGATGCTCTCGACGACAATGCCTTCCGACTCCAGCTTCGTTCTCCACGGCTCGACGTCTCCGGAGGAAATCGAGAATGCGAAGTTCGCCGGTGGTCCGCCCGCGTGGCCAGGGATGATTCCTTTGCCGGTGTCATTTCCTTCACCCGTCGCGCCAATGCAGAACAGGAGCAGCACGTTTTTGCCAGCCACGTCGAGTGCTACCAACCGTTCGGACTCCAGGAGTTTGGCAAACCCGAACAATCGGCGGTAGAATGCTGCCGCGAGTGCCGGATCAGCCACATACAGTGCCGTCTCCAGAATGCCGTTGATCTGCATGGCGGCTTTTTAGCTATTGGCAGTCGGGAAGTATTCGATGTGCATCTCACCGTTGCGCCCAAAATAGATAACGCGACGACCTGTGATCTGCGCGAAGTAACCCACACAACCGGCAGCCATCGTCTTCCGAATGAAGTCCAGATAGGTGTGCTCGTTCCGCTGGCTCTGATGAACGGCGGCTTCTACGGCCGACGCTGCAAACTTGACAGCAATTGCGTGGGAGGGATGGGGCGTGACGACAACCAGCGAGTCGCCATCGGCCATGTAATAGGCAATTTCACGACGGCTGTAGTCCGCGTGATACCGCTCCACGCCGACTAGGGCGAGTCGGCCGACGATTTCCGGAAAGGCAATCTCTCCGGTCAATGCCCCTTGCGCGCACCCTTGAATCACCTGTATTCCCTCGGCGTTCATGATTGCTCCCTTGTGGTTCGTGAGACTCTATTCAATTCACTGGCAGGTCTTTCCAACCGTGCCGGCGGACGATGTCCTGGAGCAGGTTCACCAGCTTGGTTCTTTCATCTGGCTTCAGATGGCCAAAGAATTCACGATCATTCTCGTCGGCAAGCTGAGCCAGGACCGGCACGAGCCGCGTTCCGACCAACGTGAGTTCGACCGTTTGGTAGCGTCTGTCGCCTTCTGATGCCGAACGCATCGCTAGCTCCTTTTGGCACAGCCGTTCGATCAGCTTGGAAACTGCTCCGCGCGTGATGCCGATGGCCTCCGCAAGCTGGCTGGGGTTGGCCGCTCCCGTGTCAAACATCTGCCGCAGGAGAACCCACTCCGCAACCGTGACGCCTTGAGCCTCGACATTTTTCGCGAATGCATGCGAGACGTGGTTCGACACATACCGTAGCCAGTATCCCGCGTGAGCTTCCAGTGTGCTTGTCGGTTTCATGCTGTTCATTTCCTCAAGCAGTTTCCTAGGAAACTATATCGGCGGATTGCGGAGGTGTCAACAATCAAATCCGGGAACAAGCGAAGTCCGAGGCGAGTCGCCCGAAAGTTCAGATGGCGAACGTGATTTCGCTTAACCTTCAAAGAGAAAACGCTTTAGGTCGACCTCCCAACCCCGAAACCCGTCAATAAAAAGTTCAATTGGTGTCTTGTCCTCTCCGCTCGTTTTGAGACTTTGCGATTTGGCTTGATTTACCGAGGTTTCCAGGTTCAAACGGCTCGGCCCAATCGTGTCGCGAATGTCTAAGTTCGCCGCAAATCCTTATCAAATATTTTTTTACACGGTTCAAATCCCGTCGCTACTTTTGCCCCAGCTGATTTGGTTTCAGTCCGCTTCGGGGAGCTTGACCCAGGTTTCGTCTCAACTCGATTCGCTGGATTTGTTCGCAACTCCTTGCCTAGCCGCCATTTCCGCGCGTTTTTGCGTGATTCGCATTGCCGTTACAAATCAAATCCGAGACGGACGACGAATCGGCTGACCTTCGCTGGCAGATCCTGCACCCGCATCGTATAATTGGTATTTGGATGAGGAAGGCAAAATGCCTTTCGGAGGGCGAGGTGTGCTAGGAGGCGGGCGTCGGGAGGTATGAAACGGTGGCTCCTATCCCAAAACTCTGCAAGTCACTTGAATACCTCGTCGATCGATGGGGACCGGTAGAGGGCCGCACCCGCTTCATGAAGCTGATCTACCTCGCCGACCTAGAATGGGCGAGGAAGCACGGCAATGCACCGTACACCGAGGCCAACTACTACCGCTGGAACCACGGGCCGTTCTCCCGCGAGGTGCTGCGCGCCCTTGAGTGGATGGACGGGATTGAACTCGTGGCGTCGAACATCCCGTGGGACGGCGGCAACACGTTCCGCTACAGTTCCGGAGAGAGCACCCGCCTGTCGCATGTACAGCTCGACCCGGAGTTCGTGAACCTGCTCGACAACATCGGAAGCCGCTGGGGAAGCCGTCCGCTTCGGGAACTTCTGGAGCACGTGTACGGGGATGCGACATTTACAGAAAAGAAGTTTGGTGAGCATCTGTTCTAACGTGCGGGGAAGAGATGCTCGACATCGACCACAGCGAGGACTACAAGCAACGGTGGCCGGTCGCACAGATGGCCGGCCTCATCCAGTCGCCATCGTTCAACGACAAGCCGCCAACCCCTCTGAAGATCCTAAATGCCGCTGGTCTCCGTGATCTCTCATTCATCTTCTTCACCGGCTGGCTCTTCACCAGCATCTTGAACCGCTCGAAAGACCTGATCCAAGTCTCACTTCTCCCGTTCGGTTCGAATCGTGAGTCGTCCGTGCTCGTGCTCTACGACCCGACAACCCACCTCGCCTCGCCGTCTCGGGCTATCAGCGAGCTGTTTGATTCAGACTATTTTGTCTGCCCACTCGACCGCTCCGGAGGAAAGGATCTCTCGGAGACGCAGAGGCACCTTTGCCCAGTGGTTAACAAGCTGCGCTACAACCTCGCCCACGCCCGCCCGGATCGGAGCGTCGATGGGCTCAAGGAGCCTCACAAAACGCAGTATTGTTGCGAGTCGAAGAAGGTAAAGCTCTGGGAATACCTGCACGACACAATCCTCGCCGCCCCCGAGGTCTACGGGCCGATGGTCGGCGGGCATTGCTATCCGATACGACTACCATTCTCGTTCCTGGAAAAGTACTTGACGGGCATCGAGCCGAAGAACCTCGACCTCGGCAAACTCCTTGAGGAGACACTCCTCTGGTACGCGATGGAAAAATCCGGCGTCGTCATGGGATTCGCCCACGCGCAGCCGAACGTCCCGATCGTGTTCAACGAGATTGATCTTATGCTCTACGAGCCGGGGCCAGACCTGAAGAACGTGAAAGAGCCGCCGGCAGGAACGTGGGAAGCTTACCTGAAGAAGCACGCCGTCTGCCTCATGGAGTTCACCATAGGTCATCACGCGGAGGTCGCCAAGGGGACGCCGGCACAGCTGAAGGGAGATGCCGGATCTGGCAAAGATGTGCCGAAGAACAAGCTGATGAATTTCTATGCAATGAGATCCTTCGGCTTCCGCCTCACCCACGGCAATTACTTCACGGTGCTTAACGAGTCAAGTCTGGCCCCGCCCACCGTGCGCACGCTGGACAACACCGAAGGGTTCGACTACCGTTGCCTGTCGAAGGAGTGCGGCGACGACATCGGACAACTCGTGCTGAACCACCCGGACGCTCCCGTTCCATGGGAGCAGATTGAGAAGTGGCATAGCCACCTTATCCAGATGGTCATCGAAGCGTCCGGTCTATTTCGTAGCAAGATCTGAAATCGGGAAGACAAACATCCTGCCGTGGTTCGTGATGCGGCGCACGATGTGCCCGTATTACTTCGCCAACTTCCAGAATGCCTTCTCTGCGTTCGGAGCAAGCAGCGCCTCCAACAGCTTTCATCTGCCCGGCGAACTGCAGAGTCGCCACAGCACCTGCGTCACCCTGGCCCGGCTGACGCCGAAGTAGCGGGCGAGCCGCCCGACCGTCAGATTAGCCAGAGTCCAGCAGCGACTGATTATATCGGACGAGCTTGAGCGGGTCGCGTCTTTCGCAAGGAACAGGCGTGGCGTTCGGTTCTTGCTCGATGGAACCGTTCCACGGCAAGAGCGCCACGACTGCGTTTCGACGTAACATCTTAATTTGTAAGGCTTCACGTTCAACGAAGCGTGAATCGAGTTGCGACCGCCTCGGGGAGCTTTCTGGACGGTTTTGCGAGCCAGAAGGGTTAACCACCCTCTACCTGCCGCCGAATCCCTGATTCCCAGCCCCTCACCCTGGCGATTAAAATTTCAATTGCCGTCCTGTCCTCTCCGCTCTGATGATGAGGGACGAACGAGAAAGGATGAATCGGTTCATCCCTCCTTCTTTTCGCGTCCTCTCAAGTCGCGGTCTGGGGTTGGCGCTGGAAGAGGGAACCGACCGGCAGACGCAAGCTGGGGAGAAGCGCGCCCCCCTCCAACTCATCGCCGGCCGTCAAGATGCGCAGATCCTTCGGCGAATCGTAAACGTATATCTCCCGGTCCACGGGCAAGACGATCCAGACTTGCTTGACGCCCAGGCGAAAATATTCGCGCATTTTGGCGAGTACGTCTTGGAAGACATCGTTGGGGCTGACGACCTCAACGGTGAGATCGGGAATTAACTCCCAATCGCCGGTTTCCGGCATGGGGCGATCGAGCGGCCATTTCTCCGCCGAGACGTAAGCCACATCCGGCCGCCGGCGGAGATTCTTGACCGGGTCAAGGATGAAAAGCGCTTCCGTAACAACCGTCCCAAGGCCGTGCGTTTCCGCGAACGGTCCGATCCGACTTTGCAATCGCGAGGCAATCCAACTGGCATAGATACTCATTGGCGGCAACTCCACTTTTTGGCCGTTGACTACCTCGTAGAGTGGTTCCTCTTTAGCTGGCTCGGCGACTGTCGCCGATAATTCCAAGGTCGCAACCGCAGACATGATCGCCTCCCTCCGCAAGCCGATGATACTGTATGGGAGATGGACTCATCCCAACTATGATACCATGCTCGCCCTCTTATCTCGACGCCGGGTCGCCGGACTTCCGCGTTGGATCTCGAGAAACGGAACCGATACCATACTCGAACCGCGGCGGCGGTACTGGCCGAGGCTCAGACCTGACCCCCGTTCCATTGCCTTCCCACGACGCCGATTTGCCAAATCAGACTTTAAGCACCTCACCCGCCAGCCGGACCACTTCGTCCGGCAGGGGCATGTTGCGGAAGCGATGGATCTCGGCCGGCAGTCCCTCGAGTTCGGCGTCTTCGATGTGCAGCTGATCGGATACCGCCAACAGAAACGGCTCCTTCACATGCTCTCGCAGCCGGGCCAGGTGTTGCTCGGCGCTGCCGCGACGCCAGAAGCCGAGTACCTCAAATAGCACGCGCCGGCCCGATGCCTTGTGGACGAGGCGAAAATCCGGCACCCAGAACCCGGCGCTGCCGAGTGGAAAAACCTCCGTCTCCTCGACGAGATCCCACTCCATCACACGCTTGCGAAACAGTTCGGCAAACAGTCCCAACTCCGGCGGGATGTAAGTACCGCTGTCGGCATAGTGCGATTCCAAGCCGTCGCTGGGAGAAGCCAGAAAGACTTTCGGTTTGCGCTGCGGTCCCCAACTCAACTCAGCGCGCACCTCGAAATCGCGGCACAGCAGTACGGCGGGGAAGAACAGAGCCAGTTGCAAGCCGTATTTCTGCGTCGCCGAGAAGAGACTGAGCGGTCCATCGAGATGCAAACGCCAGCCGTTCTCGCCTACGCGCTCCATCGCGCACAGGAGACGATGAAACTTCACGCGGCGCAGCAGTTGGCGATAGCGTTGCGGCGGTTCGTTGCGAATGGTGACGTGCATGCAAGTACAGCGATACAACACCGCCTGAGCCAAGGCCACGTTGTAGCGCTGCAACAGATGTTCGGCAGTGATGTCCTCGAACGAAACGAGTCTTTGTTCACTTTTCAGATCGGCAAAAAGTCCGTGTTCCACCGTCTCCACCGCCAAGCCCAACTCTTGGGCCGCTTCGCACAACGCCCCGTCGCGGTCGAACCCCGTATCCGCGGCGGCATCGTCTGTTTTCAGACGTTGGCGGGCGGCGGCTCCAAACACGGCGGCGCGAATCGCTTCGGGCGGATGGCCGGAGACGGTCTCAAACTCGCAGCGATCTTCCAGCAGCTTCGCCAACCCTTGATGGACGATCTGGCTGGGATCGTCGCCGAACAGCTCGAGCCGCTCGTCTTCCAGTTCGCCGCGCGTCCGCCCCTCTTGACCGCGAAACAAAGACAGCAACTGCTCGGTCACTTCGAGCCAGGCGGGATCGCTTGCATCGAGGTACCGCGGCACGATGCGATCGCGAGCATATTTGACGGCAACCATTTTTCCGGTGAGCATGACGAACGAGCCTTTGCGAAAGCGGGACGAGTAGCAATTTGGAGGATCGCTTGAATCTTCCTTGTCCAGTCGGCTTCTTCACCATAAGAGTTCTAGCGAAAAAAGCCCGATCCCTTCTTCCCGCGCCGCCCCGCCTTCGACCCAGCGGGGGTACCGCCTCACATCCGTTTCCGCGCGAGATCCTTTAGTTCCTGGGGATCGCCTCGTGGCGTTGCAGAACCTTTCTCCGCGGTCGTTGCTTCCAGTAACTTGGCCAGACAAAGCGGCTTTATCTTAGTAACCTGTTTGTGGATAACAAGATAACAACCGGGTGGGTGGCTCGCCCTATTCTCATCCATCGACAGACGCGCGGATTCGACGTGCCGTACCTGATGCCGACTTAACTCCACTTCTCATTCGGTTGACAGCGGCGATTTTGTATCCCATGTTTCGGCTAGATGCTCGGCGTCGATCGTTTTGCCGCGCCGATCCCCCTATTGCCATAAAGGACGCCGCCATGATGACAACGGATCTGGGAGCTTGCGAATGGTTCGTTTGGGACTTGCGTCGGAGCAACTTGATCGATCGCGGCCAGCTCGATCAAGTCATCGGGGAGTTCCTCAATAAACACCCGGGAGCCGAACCTCCCGCCTTGGCTCAATATCTTGTCGGCCAAGGCATTCTGACGGAGTTCCAATCCGAACGCCTGCTCCAAGGCAAGACGCAAGGTTTCGTCCTCGGCCCCTTCACGCTGATGGATGCGCTGGGTAGCGGGAGCATGGGCACGGTCTACAAAGCGCAATCGAAGACAGACAACAAATGGTATGCCGTCAAAGTCTTGCCGCGGCGCAGCATGTGGAACGTTCGCATCGCGCGGCGAAAAGTGCGCGCCTTCGAGCAGTGCAAACATGCGGCGGTCGTGCCGTTCGTCGATGTGGGCACGTCCGGCGGCATGCACTATCTGGCTTGGCCGCTCGTCGAGGGCGAGTCGCTCGATAAAGTCGTGGAACGCGAGGGGAGATTCAGCGCGGAGCGGACGGCCTCCTACTCGCTTCAAACGGCCGAGGGGTTGGAATTGAGCCACAAGCAGGGGCTATTCCACGGCTTGCTCAAACCGTCCAATCTCATGGTCGGCGTCGATGGACAAGTGCGCATTCTCGACTTCGGCATCGGCTGTCTGTTGGCCGAGACCGAGGGGGAATCGCTGGTGGACACCATGTCCACGGCCAATTCCGTCAATAGCGGTCTGGATTGTGCTAGTCCCGAAAGTATCATGGACCCAACAAATCTGACGCCGATCGGCGATCAGTACAGTTTGGGCTGCGTCATGTATTACTGTTTGACCGGCCGTTATCCGTTCCCAGACGGCACGGCGGTCGAGAAGATGATGGCCCATCAGCACAAGCAGCCGACTTCGATCAAGGAGCTAAATCCCGACGCGCCGGACGGATTGATCGCGGTGGTCGAACGGCTGATGAAAAAAGCTCCCAATGAGCGCTACGGCGACTGCGGCGAACTGATCGAGGCGCTGCGTCCGTTCGTCGGTGCCAACGCGACGCCGATGCGGCGCTCGACGATGGCCATGCCGCGCGTGCGATTGGCTCGCCCGGAATCTCCCTCGCTGCCCGTCGCTCCCTCGACATCGCGCCCGCGCGACGAGCGGATGGCTCCACCTCGCCCCGCTGCCGCGGCAGCCAAGCCAGCTCGCCCCGAACCGGCCGGCATCCCGGCAGCCGTTCCTCAACTTGAGAAACGCGGAGCGGAGACACCGGCAGCACCGCGAACCCCCTTGATTCAACGTATCGGCTCGGTTGGCATCGTTCTGTTGGCCGTCCTTGCTGGAATTGCCGCGTATTTTCTCAGCTCCATGCTCAATCTCAAATTGTAACGGCGCGACTGCCCATCGACGGAACCACCGCGATCAACGACTCCCCTCGGCCAGCGTTTCATGGCGTGAGGGGAGCCGCGTTTCCGCCCTCCCGAAAAAATTGCTGCCGCCGATTGACAGAGTGCGCGAGACCGAGTAAACTAAAACTGTAGTATCAACACATCCAAACGGTCCGACCTCTTGGCCGTCTCTTCGTCTCGTTTTGCGGCCTGTGGGTCGGAAAGCCTCGCGTGTTATCGGGACCGCGAGGAGGACAACAACGAGAATGTTTGCTTGGGAGGTTGCGGCTTGTTTTCGGGCCGACGATGGCAACATCTCCCCGAATTATTGACACTTGTTTAGTGTCTCCGAACCGATGCTCATGCAAGCGGACTCCAGGCCGAGTTTCACAGGAGGTGCAACAGTCGAGACGCAACATGGTCTTTGCGAAACCCGTTGCCTCGCTGGACTTCGGCTAATACGGTGCTGAGCGCGGCTTGCTCTCAAGCCGATAGGTGTTACACACCTCAGCGGAACCGATACGTTACCTCTCGATCCAGCCGGGCCGCGGGTTTCCTTTTTCCATCGGCAGACGATTCGAGCGAGTCCTCTTATGCGCCTTGCGACCGCTTCGCATTTCACCTTCCGTCTCTACAAAACCGTTGGCATCGACCTCGGAACCACCAACAGCGTTATCGCCGTCCTCGACGCCACCGACAGCACGCTGCTCACCGGACAAGACGAGCGAAGCCGCCGCACGTTTCCTTCCTTAATCGCTTGGGACGACAAACGCCGATGCCTCGTCGCCGGCTATTCCGCCGCGGAGAGGGCCGAGGCGTCCGATCCTTCGACGGAGAAAGGCAAGGGCGTTGGTCGGCCTGCCTTATCGGCTACCGATTCGGTCTTGCCGCTCGCTTCCGTCAAGCGATTCATGGGGCTGCCGCGCAACTTCACCTTGGGTCCCAAACAGCTGACACCGCCGGAGGCATCGGCGTGCGTCTTACATTTGTTGCGCGAGACGATGGCGCACACGCTCAACGATCCGCGTCAAGGAATCGATTCGGCCATCATCACGATGCCGGCGTACTTCAATCACAATCAGATCGAGGCGACGCGGCAAGCCGGTGAGTTGGCCGGGTTCGAGGTGGTCGAACTGCTCCACGAACCGACCGCCGCAGCCATCTATTATGCCTGGCTCGGCCACCACGGCGACGCGACCTATCTGGTTTACGATCTCGGAGGCGGCACATTCGACGTGTCGATCGTGCGCCGCCGCCTCGACGATTACGAAGTGCTGGCGGTCAGCGGCGATCCTTTCCTCGGCGGCGATGACTTCGACCGCCTCTTAGCCACGCATTTGGTGGAAAGTGGAAGCTGGACCGTCGCGTCCGAAAGCGACCCGTCGCGGACGATCGCAACCGAGGTTCTGCAATCGCTGTTCGATCTCTCGACCCCAGCGGGTGCTTATCGCTTCGCACAACTGGTGCGCGTCGCGGAAAGCATCAAAATCGACCTGTCCCAAGCCGAACGTGTCGAACGCTATCTGCCCGACTGGATTCACGATGAAACAGGCCGTGCGCTGACCTTGGAAGCCACGGTGGAGCGCGGCGCGTTCCATCGCCTGATCCGCGATAAAGTGGATCGCACCATCGATTGCTGCCGCGAAGCGCTTGCCCGCTCTCGAGAACGCAACGGCTTGAATCTGAGCGACATCGACTACGTCATTCTCGTCGGTGGATCGAGTCGATTGCCCCTGGTGCGCGACACCGTGCGCGCCGCATTCTGCAATGCCGATCTCGCCGAGCATTGCCGCATTCTTGAGCCGCTGCTGCACGAGCCGGACCTGTGCGTCGCCTACGGAGCGGCCCTGCGCGCCGCCCTGCACGGTACCCGATATGTCTTCTCGGGCATTGAGGAAAGCCAAGGTGAAGGGCAGCGCGACTCGGTTTTGGAATTGCGTCTGACAGGGCCAGTCAACGCGCGGGACGTAGCCTATCGAGCGACGGGAATCGTCCGTCAGAACCCCGGTCTCCCCCTCTCCGATTCGGCTCGTCCTTCTTCTCTCGATGGCGGATCGGTGCGCATTCGTTCGTTGGCCACGGGATTGATGGACGAAGCCTTTCTCGACGAGCGCGGCACGTTCGCACAAGATCTGGAATTGCAGCCGGAAACGGACAACGTCCTGGAGTTCACCGTTTGCGATGGAGCGGGCCAAGAGATGGCGCGCGTCGTCGCCGTGGTACGGCATCAGAGCGAAGCGCGCCCATTGGGTCAAGGCGTACTGCCCACGCAACTCATCACCAAACCGTTGCAAATCGAGGTGCTGTCGCGGAGCGGCCAACGCATGAAGCAGACCGTCGCCCCGGTCGGCGCTACCCTGCCCGGAGTCTTTCACTGCACCTGCCGCACCCACGATCGGAGCGGGCGCATCGTCGTGCCGATCTTCGAGGAGAACCGCGTCGTCAAGCAAATGACCATCGAAGATCTCGATCCATCTCTCCCGCTCGGATCGCCGGTCGAGGTGGAGTTCGCCATCGACGCGAGACACACGATTGAAGTACGCTTGCGCCTCCGCATCCCCGGAGAGGGCGATTCCATCGAACGCTGTGAGACCGCGACGCTCGCCGCTCCTCCACCGGCGAACCGCCCCACCTGCGCCGAGATCGACGAGGTCCAACAACGGATCGAGGATTTATTGCCTCAATTCAGCGGTCGATTCCGCGCCCGTTTGCGCACAAAAACGATGCAAATACGGCAAGATTTATTCGAGGCGTTGCGCTACGACGACGAACCGAAGGCGATCCAGCGCATGGCCGAACTCCGCGAATTGCTGCAACAGTTGGAAACGAGTCGCGGCCAAATGCTCGACCCGCCCTGGCCGCTGTTCGCTCAGCTGGTACAGATCGGCCTTCGTCTCGCCTCCGAGGTCGCCGACAAAACCGGACGCGATCTCGACGAACTCTGCGAACACATCCGCGCGCAGGAACGCTACGCCGAACAAGCCCACGAGGAACACAACCAAGCGCTCTACCGCGAATGCAACGACAATTTAGAGAAATACGCCGGCTATCTGAAACAGTTAGTGAGCGACACCTTGCCGCGTCCCCCGCGTCCGAGCCGTCCCCCGGAAGAAGAGGCACGCAGTGAAGTCGAACGCTTTCGCGCTTATCTCTCATCGGTGTGGAAGCAGGTGCGCGAGAAGCGACGCACCGACCTTGAGGAGCGACTTGCCGAAGTCGCCGCCGAGGCGCGCGGGATGAATCAGCGCATCAAAAGCGATCCGCACTCCGTCCTGCGCGACGCCAACCGATTGGGCGTGGAAGTCGAGAAAGTGGCGGATTTGCTCCACAACAAACGGCGACAAGCATCGGACGACGGCGACGCGGGGCTGCTCGAAGGCTCACTGTAACCGATGTTTCGGAAACGGGCGCGTCCTCGAACGCATTCCAAGGCGAAAAACTCCTCCTAAATCCTCGGTTCTCCCGCGCCGCTGCCTTCGTTGCGCCATGCCCTCTAAAATCAACGGCGTGTCCGCTCGATCCCTTTCGACGTAGTTTCAGAGCGGCCGCTCGACCTCGGTGATGGATCCGGACTCGGCTTGGAGCAGCAGATGTTCCAATGCCAGTGGGAGCGAGGCATCGGCGGATTTCCACTCGTTCCCACAGGCATCGAGATGGCGTTGAGCCGCCTCCAAAAGCCCGGCGCGGCGCGCTCCGAGCAGCACGAAAGTGGAGGGAATCGCTCCGGCACCACACGACGAGACAGCGCTCGTAGTGTGCGAACGCTCCGGCAAAATGACTTCGATCCACCGAGCGATTCCCCTCGTGGTAAGGGTGCCAGGCCCAAAGATTCGCGATTGCCGTGCTTCCGACGGCAAGAGCCGACGTCGAAGAGTAAAGTGAACCCCATTCGGCCGAATTTCTTCGACCCTTCTGTCCTCATCCTGAGCGATCCTCGGTCGTCTGTAAAGTGAAACCCCTGCGTCCTGAGGAGCGGGACTTCGGAGCGGCGATCGGGAGGGAGCGGGGGCGAAACGGCTCGAAAAATCGCTTCCTCACGGTCGCGGCTCGGACAGAAACACGCTTCTGGAACAGAATCTTAGCTTGCAAGCGCCGCGGTCGCGGTTAAACTGATCGAGAGATGCCGCTCTCCGCCTCCGTCGAGAAAGCGATCTGCCTCATGCTTCATGGCAAGCAGTCGATGAAATCGTATCCCCTTTGGACGCGGTGGTTCGGACTGCTCGGTGCGAGATCCGGCAGACCTAAATAAATATGCACCCTCTCTTCACCACACCGTTGGCCTTTTGGGGCTTTCTCGCCCTGCCGATTCTCGTCGGCATCTATTGGCTGCGGACACGGCATCGGCGGCTGCCGGTCTCGAGCCTCATGCTGTGGATCGAGCCGCGCGAATCGCCGTTGGGCGGCACGCGCATCGACCGGCTGCGCACCCCGCTGTTGTTCTTCCTCGAACTCCTCATGCTTTCGCTCTTGGTACTCGCCGCCGCCGAGCCGCGCTTGCCTTTGCGCCAAAGCGTGCGCCCGCTCATCGTCGTTCTCGACGATTCGTTTTCGATGCAGGCGGGAGATCCGAACTCTCCGCGCCACCAAGCAATGGCGGCACTCGAAGAGGAGCTAAAACGGCAGCCGCGTCCGACGGTGCGATTTCTGTTGGCGGGAAATCGGACGCAGGCTCTGGGCGAACCCGCGCATAGCACCGTGGAAGCGCTGGATCGGCTGGACGAGTGGCATTGTCGCGGAGCCACGAGCCGACTCGAAGAAGCGCTCGCCTTCGCTGGGGAACTGGGCGGCGAGCTACCCCTGTTGCTCGTACTCACCGATCGTGAACCGCCGATGGAGTTGCAAAAGGGCCGGGTGCAGTGGTGGTCGTTCGGTCAGCCGCGCGCCAATCGCGCCATCGTCAACGCCACGCGCACCCCCCACGAAACCGGTGAGCGATGTCTGATCGAAGTCGCCAACTATTCCGAACGCGAGGACGAAGCGACGTTGATTCTCGAAACCGGCGAACCGGCGATGGAGTGGCGGCGCTCGACGCTGCGCCTTCCTCCGAGGGAAACGCGCCGCGTCGTTCTCACGCTGCCCGAAGAAACGCCGTTGCTCCGCGTTCGCATCGACGAGGACGAGCTACCCATCGACAATCGAGCGACTCTGTTGCCGGCATCGGTCCCGCCCGTTCGCACTCTGGTTCGCCTCGAAGACAAGTCGCTGCGGGCGTCGCTCGAAAAAGCCCTGAAGGCCACGCGCCACGCCGAACGAGTGGAAAAGCAGCCCGAAATCGTCTTTACCGATGCCAGGGATCAACGCGAGGAGGACGGCGACGCCTGGATCGTGCGAATGCTCTCCGAGCGCGATGCCGTGTCCTATACGGGGCCATTCGTGCTGGATCGCGCTCATCCACTTACCGAGGGGTTGTCTTTGCGCGGCGTCGTCTGGGGCGCGGGCAAGGAGCGCGAGTTGCCGGGATCGCCCGTGATCTTGGCCGGGAGCGTTCCACTGTTGACCGATACCGAAACGCGGACGCACGGCCACGAATTGCGTCTGCGGCTGCGTCCCGATTCGTCCACTTTGACCGATGCGCCTGGCTGGCCCATTCTGGTGTGGAACATGCTCCAGTGGCGCGCCGCGGACAAGCCGGGTCTGCATCGCGTCAACTATCGGCTGGGCGAACAGGTGGCGATGACCTTTGCCGAGCCGCGCGATTCGGTCGTCGTGGTTCGCCCCGACGGCACGCGCGCCGCAACTCCGGTGCAGGATCGTCGGCTCGTGGAGAGGCCAGAAGAAGTCGGGGCCTGGTCCATCGAAGCGGGAGAAGAATCGGCGTCGTTCGCGGTCAACGCGCTGGCCGCCGATGAGTCGGACCTGGGCGGCTGCGTCACAGGGCGATGGGGAGATTGGTTGGACGAAACGTCGCTGCGGTTAGAATATCAGAATATCGTCTGGATTCTGTTGCTTCTCGTATTGGCCATCGCGATGCTCCATCTGTATCTGGCGGCACGAGGGCCGAGGAGAGTGTAGTCGTGATGTTGCTTCATCCGATTTATCTGTTTCTCGCCATTCCGTTGCTCTTGTCGTTGTGGCTCTGGCGTTTGCCGTCGCGTTTGTTGATGGTGCTGCGATGTCTGACGCTGACCCTGTTGTTGTTGTCCTTGTGCGGGGCGGTGCTGCGTTTGCCCAGCCAGGCGGGCGTCGTGGTGGTTGTGGCCGACCGCAGCCAATCGATGCCGCCCGAAAGCGCCGCCTCCCAGAAAGAAGTCATCGACCTGTTGCACAAGGCGATGGGACCGAACGACCGTCTCGGCGTCGTCTCCTTTGGCCACACCGTCGCCGTCGAGCAATCGCCCGCCGTCACTCCGTTTCCCGGATTCACTCGTGAGGTTGGCGACGATGCCTCGAACCTTTCCGATGCGGTCGAGACGGCATTGACGTTGATCCCGCGCGACGCGCCCGGAAAAGTATTGGTATTGTCCGACGGACGCTGGACCGGACGCGATCCCTCCGTTGCCGCCGCGCGCGCTTCCTCGCGCAATCTCGCCGTCGATTACCGATCCTTACAGCGTTCGATGGCGAACGATTTGGCCATCGCACGCCTCGAAGCGCCTCCCGCCGTCGCACCGGGAGAATCGTTTTTGATCGCCGCCTGGGTGTTGGCCCCGACGCCGCAAACCGTGTCGTTCGAGTTGCGACGCGGCGAGCAGCGCCTTAGCTCTGGGGAAGAACACCTGTCCACCGGTCTCAATCGCCTTACCTTCCGCGACCGCGCCGGCGATCCGGGCACGCTTTCTTACATGCTGACCGTCAACGGGAACGGCGACGACCCCGTGCCGGAAAACAATCGCGCGCGGTTGCTCGTCGGGGTCCAGGGGCCGAAGCCGATCTTGCACGTCACCGAGGCCAAATCTTCAGGGCTGGCGCGTCTGCTCAAAGCGGGATCGTTACCCTTGGATGTCAAGCCGCCCGAAGCGTGCGAGTGGTCGTTGGAACAACTGTCGAAGTATTCCGCCGTGCTAATTGAGAACGTACCGGCGGATAAGATCGGCGTGGCCGGCATGGAGAATCTGGCCATATGGGTGCGCGAGACCGGGTCGGGTTTGATGCTGACCGGCGGACGCAATTCCTATGGCACCGGCGGCTATTTCAAGTCGCCGCTCGATCCCATCCTGCCCGTGTCGATGGAACTGCGCAACGAACATCGCAAGTTGGCGGTGGCGATGGTGGTGGCCCTGGATCGTTCCGGCAGCATGGCCATTCCCGTAGGCGGCGGCAAAGCGAAGATGGATCTGGCCGACGAAGGCGCGGCGCAGGTTCTGGAAATGCTCGGTCCGATGGACGAATTCGGCGTTGTGGCCATCGATTCCGAGCCGCACATCATCGCCAACCTCGCACCCGTCAAGGACAAGGATCCCGTCAAACGCGACATCCTGAGCATTCGTTCCATGGGCGGCGGTATCTTCATTTTCGTGGCCTTAGAGGCGGCGGCGGAGATGCTTGCGAAGGCCAAGGCGGGCACGAAGCACATTCTCCTGTTTGCCGACGCCAACGATTCGGAAGAGCCAGGTGCCTACCGTGAGTTGATCGAGAAGTGCCAGAAGGCGGGGATCACCGTCAGCGTTATCGGCCTGGGCACCGAGAAAGACAAGGATGCCGACTTGTTGCGCGACATCGCCAAACGCGGAAATGGCCGTATCTTCTTTACGGATAAACCGGAAGATTTACCTCGCCTTTTCGCCCAGGATACTTTCGTCGTCGCCCGCAACACCTTCCTCGACGAACGCACGCCCATCGAAGGCACGGCGGGCCTGTCGCTGCTGGCGGGCCGAGCATTCGATCTGAAACAAACGCTGGGCGGCTACAACCTCTGTTACCTCCGCGAAGGCGCGACCCTGGCCACGCGCACCCTGGACGAGTATCGCGCTCCCGTGGTGGCCGCCTGGCATTCCGGTTCGGGCCGCGTCCTTTGCTACACCGGCGAGGCCGACGGCAAGTATGCCGGCCCCATCGTCAAGTGGAAAGAGATCGGCGATTGGTATACCAGCCTGGTGCGCTGGACGGCGGGGCCGATCAATCGCTTGCCTCCCGAAATGGCGCTGACACAAGAGGTAAAAGACGGCCTGCATCGCGTTCGCCTGCATCTCGATCCGGAGCGCGAGGGCGATCCATTTACCGAAGCGCCGAGAGTGACCCTGCTGCGCTCGCGCATCGGTCAAGCACCGGCCATCGAGAAAACGACGCTGACGTGGACGGGCGCGGACTCATTGGATCGTGAAATCGCGCTGCAAGGCCGCGAGACGATTTTGGCCACGGTGACCGTGCCGGGCCGCGAGCCTGTGGCGCTGCCCCCGGTATGTTTGCCGTACTCGCCGGAGTTTCAGCCGCCCACGCCGGGACGCGGCTCGGCGACGTTGGAACAACTCGCCCGCTCCACCGGAGGCATGGAACGTCTGGAACTCCCCGGCATGTGGAAGGAATTGCCGCGCCATACTCGCTTGGTTTCTCTCGTGCCTTGGTTGCTTTTGGCCGCGGTGATCTTGCTGCTGTTGGAAGTGTTCGAGCGCCGTAGCGGACTGATCTCTCGTCCTCGTCGGGTCGGAGTGGAGAAAGCAGCGATTCCGCGCGAGAAAACGAGTTGGGCTTTCTTCCGCCGTCAACCGAAGCTCACGCTCCCGGCCAAGAAACCCGAACCTCCGCCCGCCCGACGCGACGAGGTGCGCGAGACCGTGCGGTCGGACACGGCCATGGTCGATGCGCTGCGCCAGGCGCGCGAGCGCAGCCGAGGACGCTTGGAATAAGGAGATTGGAGATTCGGCGCGGGCACCTTGACTCGCTTGGCTTGCGTCGAACTACAATGAAGGTAGAGTTTCGCCGTTGTTTTTTGCCCAATGAGGAACCGGATTGATGCCGCGATTTGAGACGACCGAAAAACTTACCGTGCCGGTGGAGCGCGTCTTCGATTTTTTCAGCCGACCCGCCAATCTCCTCAAAATCTCGCCTCCCGAACTCCATTTCCAACTACTCGAAGGTCCCGAAATCCTGACGCTCGGTTCGCGTTTCACGCTGCAAGGCCGGCGATGGGGCATCGTACAGCGAATCGTGAATGAAGTGATCGTCTGGGAACCCGGTTCCCATTTCATCGATGCCCAACACCAGGGGCCGTTCAAAAAGTGGCGGCATACCCACGCCTTCGAGACGCTGCCCGACGGCGGCACGCGGATTATGGATAGCATCGACTATGAGACGCCCGGCGGCCTCCTGGGCCTGGTCCTTACCGTCAAAGCCGTTCAACGCGAATTGGAGCGGGTCTTCGCCTATCGCAGCCAACAGCTATCGAGATTGTTTCAGAACGGTGAATAGGCGCATCGTCTCACACTCCGATCGAACCCTTGCCAGGTCGTAGTCGCCTCGGCGGCCGGGGAAAAACTGCTCTTGCCCTCGTTGGTTCGGTTGGTATAGTGCCGCCCTCGTTGGAGTGGTTGAAAAGGAGACGAGACGATGAACGACAGGCGGCGATGGTTTTGGCTGGGCGCGGGATTGCTTCTGGGCGCGGTAGGCGCGATCTGGTACTCCAGTCAACAGTCGCGCGCGCTGGCCGGTAGCAACGATCGTTACGACGATTACGTCCTCTGTACCGGAGCTGTCGCCAGCAATCCCAAAGCCCCGACCGACGGCGTTTGGTTGCTCGACTATCGGGCCGGCAAGCTGTTGGGAACCGTCGTCGATCGCGCCGTCGGGAAAATCGTCGGCTGGGCGGAACTCGATCTCGTCGCGGAGTTCAATCTCCCGCCGCGCCAGAACGTGCATTTCCTGATGACCACCGGCCAAATCTCTCAAGGACAATCGGCACTCTACCTGGCCGAGACCTCCACCGGGAAATTCGGCGTCTACACCATGGGCGTGCGCACCGAAGGCAAAACCAACGTCTTCATCCGCCGACACGACTTCTCGCCGTTCCGGCAGCCGCCCGCGAAGCAATAAGTTGGTCTTTCGGTAAGCCGCGACGCGGAGCAGAGCGAGGCGTTTTTTACGCGCTCCCCTTCGGATCGCGGCTGACTGCGATCCCTTTGGCCACCATGATCCAGCGACTGACCGCCATGATCAACAGCGTGGCCACACACGTCATCACGAACACGGTCATCGCTAAACTCAGGGCCCCGGTCAGCACTTGTCCCTGCCGCATGAGGTCGATGAACCTGCCGCTGCACATCTGCACGCCCGCCGTCATGGTCGTCGAGATGACGAACAGCATGGGCAAGATCGTCACCGGAGCGTATTTGCCGCGACCGCTGTTGAAGAGCATCGTCGTGACCAGCGCCAGGGCGAGAACGGCCAAAAGCTGATTGGCGATGCCGAACATGGGCCATATCGTCGCCACCGAGTTGGTCGCCACTAACACTCCCCATCCCGCTGTAACCAGGAAGGTAGCGAGGATCGCGCTCGGCCACCAATCGGTCTGCGCGAACTTGGGGTGGATGCACCCCAACGCCTCTTGCACCAAAAAGCGACCGATGCGCGTACCGGCGTCGATGGTGGTGAGGATGAACAGAGCCTCGAACATGATGGCGAAGTGATACCAGTATTTCATCAGCACGTCGAACGGAAGACCGAGTTGCGAGAGTGGTTTAGTCAGGATATGCGACATGCCGACGGCCAACGTCACCGCGCCGCCGGTGCGGCCCCGCAGCGACTCGCCGCCGACGCTTTGTTCCACCTGTGCCAAGTTCAGATGCTCCAGACCATCGACGTTGCCCAATTCGACGTACATCTTGTCGAGTGGTTGTTGCCATTTCTGAGCCTGATCGAGCGGTACGTTGATGTCGTAATAGATTTTCGGATCGAGCGAGGCCGCCGCGATCAAGGCCATGATGCCGACCAAGCCTTCCATCAGCATCGCACCGTAGCCGATCGGCCGAACGTGACTCTCTTTGTCCACCATTTTCGGCGTCGTGCCGGAGGAGACAAGCGCGTGAAAGCCGGAGATGGCTCCGCACATGATGCAGATGAACACATAGGGGAACAAGTGTCCCGGAAACGTCGGTCCACCGTTGACGAAGATGGGATTGTACGCCGGACTCGGCAGTTTCGGATTGGCCCAGAAGACGCCGACGACGAGCAGGGCGATGGTGCCGATCTTCAGAAAACTGGACAGATAGTCGCGCGGGGCGAGCAATAGCCACACCGGCAGAACCGAGGCGACGAACCCATAAGCACAGAGAGCAAAGATGGTCTGCCCCTTGCCGAGTGCGAAATAGTTCTCCCACGGTGAACCGGGAATCCAATTGCCGGCGACGACGGCGGCCAACGTCAGCGCCGCCCCGATCAACGATGCCTCGACGGTATGCCCCGGACGAAAGCGATACATATACCAGCCGACGAGCAAGGCGATGGGGATGGTGCAGGCGATGGTGAAGACGCCCCACGACGAACCGGGTATGTGCTGCACGCAACCCTTGCCCACGCGAACCGTCTGTCCCTCCACGGTGATGCTGTCCGGCGACTCGAAGTGGATGGTAAACGCTTCCGGCCGCGTTTCGGGCGGTTGATCGGGGCTGTAGCGAATGATGCAGCGCGGAGGCAACTTTTTGCCCCACGGCGTCGATTCGAACAGATTAAGGTGCGCGGGCCGAGCGATGGTCATTCCTTCGGGCAGCTTAATCTCGTCGCCGCCCAACGCCTTCACCACCACAACACCCAGTCCAGCCAAAGCGATGACGACGATAAACAGAATCGCCGCCGACACGACGAGATTGGCCCACGGCCCCAGTTCGCTGCGGGCGATCTCGGCCAACGATTTGCCGCCGCGCCGCACCGACGCCGCCAGCACGAGCATGTCTTGCACTGCTCCCGCCAGACAGACGCCGATCACCAGCCACAGCAAGCCCGGCATATAGCCATATTGAATTGCTAACACGGGACCGATGAGCGGCCCCGCCCCGGAGATGGCGGCAAAGTGATGGCCGAACAGCACCCATTTACTGGTCGGATGATAGTTGTGGCCGTCCTTGAAGCGATGCGCCGGGGTGAGCCGGGCATCGTCGAGCATCGCCACCTTCGCCGCCAGAAACGCGCTGTAATAGCGGTAGGCGATGGCCAAACAGCAGAGTGCGCCCAGCAACAGCGGCATCGCCCGCATCACCACATGGCCGCTTTCGATTTCGTAGAAGATGCCGCCAATCGCAATGGTCATCGTTCGAGAGTCTCCCGTTTATGCCGCCCATTCGCAGTGAGGTCCATTATAGGATTTCGCTCCTTGGGGCGTTTTCCGTTCGTTTCGTCGCGATGCCGAGCGGAGCGCGGCGGTACATCGGAGGAATTGATGAGACTCGCATTCAAGTTCCGTTGGCGAACCGACGATGATTTCGATAACAGCGCCGTAGCGAATGGACGGGGACTCGGATGCGCGGGTGAGGATGCCGGCGGCGGCTGCGCGAAGAACGGGGACACGATGTATCCGACGCACTTTCAACTGCGGCAACGGCCGTTTCCGGCCACGCCGGACCCAGCCCGTTACTATCCCGCCACCTGTCACGAACGCGCCATCGCTCGGCTGCTGCACGGATTGGAAGACGGCGAGGGTGTTCTGGCTCTCACGGGAGCGCCGGGTACCGGCAAGACCCTGCTTTGCCACTGTCTCCTCGAACGTCTCGACCCGCGCGCCAACGTCGCCTTTTTGACCAATAGCCACGTCGGTTCGCGCGCCGGTCTGTTGCAGGCGATCCTGTACGATTTATCGCTCCCCTACGAGGGGCGCGGCGAACAAGAGTTGCGCTTGGCGCTAACGGATCGTCTCTTGCACGGCTACGAGTCGGGAGGGAGCAGCATCCTTATCCTCGATGAAGCCCAGCATCTCACGCCGGATTTGCTGGAGGAAGTGCGTCTTTTGGGCAATCTGGAAGCACGCTCCGGCAAGGCGCTGCAGGTAATCTTGGTCGGTCAACCGGCACTTGTGGAAACATTGCGTCGTCCAGAATTGTCGGCGTTGCGCCAGCGCGTGTCCATTCGCGTCGAACTCGAGCCGTTGCCGCTGCAAGAGGCCGCCGATTATCTGCTCCATCACGTCCGCATCGCCGGAGGCAGGCCGGAACGTCTCTTTGCCGACGAAGCGCTGGAACTGCTGTCTCGACAGACCGGCGGCGTGCCGCGCTTGCTCAATCAGGCCGCCCATCTGGCGCTCAACTTGACGGTCGAATCCGACGCCTCTCAAGTCGATGCCGAGGCGGCTCTGGAGGCACTGGCACAATTGGGTTTGGCCGAAGAGTCCGAGCAAGCCAACCTGCCGATGCCCACCCTCGACACTTCTGAAATAGGTTCCGATTCGGAAACGAAAGACGCGGTCGATCTGGCACCCTTTGAGAGCGATGATGTGTCTTGTCGTCTGGTGTTGGCGTCGGGACAGGCGGAGTAAAACGGGGTCGTGCCGGAATAGTCGTCCTACGAATCGAGACAAGGCGAGGAGGTGGCTCTCATGGGTCGAATGCTGGACGCTCTGCGACGCACCGACGGTGTTCCGAGCGAAACGGAGCAAACCCGCTCAACGATGCCCGCACTGGTGCCGATTGCCGACGCGGAGCCGATGCTCGTCGCGCCGGACGAGATACCGTTTATCGAAGTTGGCCCATGCAAAAGCATGGAGGCATCTCCCAGCGTTCTCGCCTGTTCGCCGCCGGCCAACCTTCCGCATCTCTCGATTGCCCCGCCGCCCGACGAACGCGCCGAACCATTGCCGAACCACTCCGCCCCTCGCGGCGTGCAGTTTCGTCCTTTGTCCCCTCGAACCTTGGCTCGTTCGTCGTTCGCCGCCGAGTTGGTGGCTTTTCATGCTCCCGAACAACTCGCCGCGCGTCAATTCCGCGATGTGCTGGACGCCTTATCCACTGCTTCGGCGATATCCCATCGCGGCTCGGTTTTGCTCTTCACCTCAGTTCTACCCTCTTGCGGCGCTACCACGACCCTGCTCAATCTCGCCATCACCGCCGCGCGCCGAGATCGTCAGCGAACCGTCGTCGTCGATGCCCACTTTCGCCGTCCCGCCGTTGCCGATAGGCTCGGCTTGCCCGCCGCTCCGGGACTGCGCGAAGTCATGGCCGGAACCATCGCGCTCGATGAGGCCATCCAGACGACGGAGCAAGAAAACCTGTTGGCGTTGACGGCTGGAATACGCGAGAGCGGCGGCGTGCGTTTTGTCGCCGAGTCGCTCCGCTCGTTGCTGAGACAACTGCGCCAGCGCTATCCGCTGGTTTTCGTCGATGGCCCGCGCTGGGACAGCAAGCCGGACGTTATGACCCTCGCCGCCGCCTGCGATTCTGTATTACTGGTTGTCCCCGAAAACGAAGCCGACACGCCGCAGACCGATGCGCTGCTGCGCTTGATCCCACAACAAGGCGCGCGGTTGGCGGGATGTATCCTGGTGGCTGAACCTTCCCCCTCGCGTTAATCCCGACAGCGCCGACTTTTCAGAGGTTCTTGCATTCGCCGAGCGATTTGGCTACGGTACCGTCCTTTCCAACCAATACGAAGGTTCTCCGAAGGACGAGACGATGTCGCGTCGCCTGGGGAGTATGTTCGTCGCGGCCCTGTCGATCGCTGCGGCAACACTTCGATTCGATAATCTGCCCGCGTTGAAATGAGAGACGCCGCCTCGTTCTTGAACTCGTCTCTCTTGCATTCCCCTCGTGGCCGCCCACTTCTCCTGGAATACCGATCTGAGTACGGAATAAGCGACCCCGAACACTCCATCGCCACTTCTCCATCCGTCTGCGAAAATCGCGCTTCGGATTCTCAGAACGTAAACCACACCACAACAGAAAGTTGCGACACTATGAATGGTTAAATCGGCGACGGCACGTCAGTTGCTTCGGTGTGCGGCATTGTTTCGCAGTTGGAACAGCGAGCGATCGCGGAACCGATGGGTCTGCTCCGGTTTACCCTACCGGATCGCGATCGCCGCTCTCTCCGTCAGGGTAATTTCGTGACGGGGTGGAGTCTTATTTGACAGCGGGGGAATCGAATGTTTGTGAAAATCACGATCGCGTTGCCGGCGCGAGGCCGTCTGAGTCGGCACGGCTTCACCTTGATCGAATTGCTGGTAGTAATTGCTATTATTGCTGTCCTGATTGGTCTGCTGCTGCCCGCAGTGCAGAAAGTGCGCGAGGCGGCCAATCGCATCAAATGCACCAATAATCTCAAGCAGCAAATCTTGGCCGTCCACAATTTCGCCGGCACCAATGATGCCCGGTTGCCGCCCGCAAACTATTTGAATCGGCAAACAGGTGCTCAGGGATCGACTTATTTCGCCCTCTTACCCGATCTGGAGCAAGGTAATCTGTTCGCTATTTACGATCGGAACGGCCAGGGTTACTTGGGAGCGGGAGCGACGCCGTTGAAGCTCCTTCAATGTCCGTCCGACGCAACGGTGGGCAACGGCACGGCGGGAGGCGAGGGATTGACGAGCTATTCGATCAATGCATGCGTCTTTGCTCCGGGGAACACCGGCTCACTGCCGGGGGGCGGGAGTTCGTACACACTGAATACCATCTCGGACGGTACCTCGAATACGATCGGCTTCGTGGAGCAACTCTCCAGTCCTCCGAATGCACCTCCGGGTTACAACTGGTGGGCATATCCGTTGACCGTTGTTACCGTGCCCGGCCTTGTCGATGGCGGCGCTCCGTTCTATCCCTCCGCACCGCCCCTGGCTCCGCCGCCCTATCTCGTTATGTTCAACCCCAGCCCCAGTGCCACCAGCGGCCCGAATGCCTACGACCCCGCAGCGGCCGCCGGCTTTCACCCCAATCTCATAATGGTCGCCTTGATGGACGGCAGCGTTCGCTCGGTCAGTTCCGGGGTCAGCTCCTATAGCTGGAACATTGCCTTGCAACCGGCGGATGGACTCGTTTTCGACAGCAGCTGGTAAGAACTGGCTGTCTCATGTGGCGACGGCTTTCTTCGTCGCCTTCACCGTCAGAGTCTAACGCCCCGGGGTGTCGAGTTTTACTCGACCGATGGTGCGCGGCTTGAAGTTCTGGAAATGTCCGGTGTCCTCGACGGTGAACGACGGTTTCAAGATGATTCGCGTAGACGGCGCAACTCCTCTTCGAGTTCGCGGAGACGATCTTCGGCGACTTTAGCCCGATCGCACTCGGCAGCGGCGTGGTCTGAGGGCTGCGTGGTTCTGGGTCTTCGGGCTGTACGGGTCGTCCGCAGGAGGGACAGGTTTGCAGCGGCGGCGGCAGGGTTGTTGCGCTTGGCGTTGCAGGAGTTCGCAGCCGAGGTATTCGCTGAGCAAGACGATGGTTTGTTCGATGTCGTCCAAGGATGTTCCCCACGGTGGTCCTTGGGGTCCATAGAGATGGTGAAGCAAGTTTTTGGCAGCGGCCTATAGGATGGGCCTGAGATGGGCCGGAATCTCCGCGGGTGAAGTCTTTTTTCCATGTCGAACTCCTTTCGACAGTTGCGCAACGGCGGAGGATGGACAACCTGGTCCTATTTTAGAAGCCGAGCAACCATCTTGCAAACCATGTCGTGCGCCCCGAGATGATTTTTCTTACCTGCCAAGCTGTACTCCATCTCGCGCATCGGATACGATAAATACTTGTTGGGTGCGGCTGCTCCGACGAGTTCGCACTCTGCGCTGGTTCTGTCAGCGACACCGAAGACGACTTCGAGATGAACCGTTGAGGGAGCGCGGACCATGAAAGCCATCGTGAACCCCTTCGAACCGTGGCGTCCGATTGACTTACCGATCCCCACGCCTCTGAACGCCGGCCGACCGTGGCGGCCATCCCCGCCGCTTCGCCCCGCGTCAGAGGAGGCTATTCCTTTGGCCGAGTCGGTCGATCCCCCAGCGAGGAAACGAAAACAGCGCTGTTGCGGGAAGAAAAAATGCGCGGCGCGTAAAGCGAAAAAGACCCAACCATCAATCGATCGCGAACGGGTGGGCGAACCGAAGCGGTCTCGTATTCTCCCCATCCTCTTTCTGCTGCTGGGAACGCTCATCCTCGCCGGGTTCAGTTGCTTCGGCGGGACGCATTATTTCCGTGTCTTCGTTACGCTCTTTGCCGTCTTCGTCGGTTTCAGCTTCGGTCTCTCGCCGAGTGCCGAAAAATCGTGGCACGTTCGACTGCGGTGGATGACCTGCGGTTTGGCTCTGGCTGGACTGTCCGCTTGGTTCGTACCGACTCTGAGCGGTATCAATCTTTGGTCCGCCTATAGACAAGTCGAGGATCTGCGGGAGATGCAGCCCGGCGAAGTGGACGAGTTCCTGCGCGGCGCGGCGGATCGACATCGCCTCGTCGAAGCATTTCCCTCCTTTGCTGCCGAGGTAAAATCGGGCGAGGCGGCATGGCTGCGTCGAACGGTCGATGAGGCCATCTCCAGTGCCGACCTCCGCTTGGATACCTTGCCCTGTACCGCCGCGACCGATTTGCAGAAACTCAGCGCAGAACTGAAGGGGTTGGACCATTTCGATGCCGTCCGCGACGAGCTACAGTCCGCGATTCAGCGAGCCGAACAAGCCTGCGTGAAAGCCGACCGTCGGCGATAAACCTCCGCCGATCGGACCAGCCGATACCCACCGAGGACCGGAGCGACGCCCTCGTTCCATCAGCTTGGGGGGAAAAACCCGGCGAAGCGATCTTTGAAGGCTTTTACGCCAAGGTTGAAGAACCACGAGTCGATGCCGAGCGACAGAATGCGGCAGCCGAGATCGACGCAACGGCGCGCGTATTCGGCGTCGCGCGGCAGAATGGCCCAAGGGAGGCGATGGGCGCGGCAAGCCTGAGCCACCCTCTCCACCGCCTGCCACATGCGCGGATGGTCCCACTGCCCTGGAATTCCCATCGACTGGCTGAGATCGGCCGGTCCAATAAAGAGAAAATCGAGATCGGCAATAGCTGCTATTTTCTCAACCGCTTCGACGGCGTCGATGTGTTCGATTTGCACGGCGACGACGGTTTCGGCGTTGGCTTGGCGGTAATACTCGGCGGCGGGCGTCGCGCCGTAGCGGCCATCGACGCCGCTGCCGTTGACGCCGCGCATGCCGCGCGGATGAAACTTCGCCCACGCCATCAAATCTTCGACCTGCCGAACGCTTCGCACCATCGCGGCCATCACTCCCCCCGCGCCGGCTTCCAGAGCGCGCATCACGGTGGCGTAATCCGTGGCGGTCAGGCGGACGAAGCTGTCGAGGCCGCAGCCGCGCGCGGCACGCGCCGCTTCTTCGATCTGTTGCACCGTCAGCCCCGCGTGTTCTTGATCGAGCCACACCGCGTCGAATCCGCCGGACCACGCCGCCATCTCGACGAGTTTGGGATGGCACAACTGGCCCAACGCGAACACCTTGATGACACGATCCTCAGCCAACAACGCCTTTAGCTGCGCGCCCATGTTCAACCTTTCGAAAATCCAGAAATCGGAGCTTGAAGCGATTATAGCGATTGCGTCGACCGGCGCGAAAAAAGGTGAGTACCCCCGGTTCCCCGGTTAGCCGCGACGCGCCAGCGGAGCGCGTTCGCTACCCAACGCGCTCCGCTGGCGCGTCGCGGCT
>JAKBCS010000070.1 GCA_021807595.1 Planctomycetota bacterium
CCCCTCTCCCCCTGTACTCAGAGGGAGAGGGGAGCCGTTTTCTCCCCTCTCCCCCTGTACTCAGAGGGAGAGGGGAGCCGTTTTCTCCCCTCTCCCCCTGTACTCAGGGGGAGAGGGGTTGGGGGTGAGGGGGCGGCTTCCGCCCAACACACACCCGGTATATGGCCTCTAAAACATCCTCTAACTCTTCGTAAATCTGAGTATTCCAAAAACGCAGAACCAGCCATCCTTGTGTTTGCAGAAATCTTGTCCGCTCCTCATCCCGGTCTTCCTTACCAAGATGCGTTTCGCCATCCAATTCCACAACCAACTTGCATTCGTGGCAGGCGAGATCCGCGAAGAACGGACCAATGGAATGTTGGCGACGAAATTTAAAGCCTGCAAAACGGCGATTGCGCACCTCACGCCATAGAATGCTTTCGGCGGGTGTGAGGTCGCGGCGGAGTTGGCGCGCTTTTTGTCGTCGGTCTGGATCGCGTGGCATAGTTGCTGCGCTCTCATTCCTCACCTCAATCCTCTCACATCTCACCCCAAACCCAAACCCCTCACCCCCGACCCCTCTCCCCTGAGTACAGGGGAGAGGGGAGCCGTCTTCCCCCCTCTCCCCTGAGTACAGGGGGAGAGGGGAGAAAATGTTACATCGCTTGGACGATGGTCACTTGTCGCGTTTGATTCGTTTTCGCGTCCCAAATGCGAATGGATATTTGAATCGCTTGGATCAACGGCCCCGACGTGCCGTTCCACAGGGGAATACTCGACGCTTGACCGGGGATATTCCATTCCGAGTAGTTGGCCAAACCATCTTCAAGATTGCTCCAGGTATCGAATACCATGGGTGCGGTGGGGAGCATGGGGTAGAAGGCTGGATTTCCATTGTTTATACCCCCGCTTGTGGAGGGGGTCGTGAACGGCGCTTGCCACAAGGTCACGAACGGATCGATTCCATTGGTGACTCCAGGCGTCAGGATGCGCACATCGAAGGAAATCACATCGGTCAATTGAATATCCGAACCGTTCAGGGTGGGAGTCGGCAATTGTTGGGAGATCGATGGATAGCCTACATTGGGGTAAGGATTCATACTGGTCGGATACCCCGGGACATTCGGAATCCCCGCTGGAGACGTGCGCAGCATCCCAAAGCGGCGCGTGGGCACGGTAGTATCGATCGGTCCATTGAAATAAATGTTGCCGCCATTCTTCCAACAACTGATCTCCAGAAACTGGCTCATCAGAGTCGCCGGGACAGGGCCGGTGACGGCGGTATTGTCGGGGACAAGAAGGCGTTGCCGGCGAAAGAGAGTGTACAAGGGCGTCGGCGTGAGCAATCCCGTTTGATCGACGGCCACGTCCTGCACCCCCGTTTGGGGATCGAACTGCGGCTGCAGGAACCAAGCGACCTCGCCCCATTGATAGTTATAAGTATTAGGGGCATTGGTTTGATAGCGTGCTTCGGCCGGTCCGAAGAAATTGGGTGAAACGCCCGTGGGCGTGAGACTTAAAGTCGCCATACCGCCGCCGGCGGAAAGGAAGTCGCCCAACTGATCGCCGCGTCGCCGGACGGTGAAGGCCAGAGCGTGATCGTGGCTGCGATAGGATTCGATACTGTCGAGCCCCGCGCCCTCGGGGATTCCGGCGCTGCCTTGCCAAATGCGGAAGTATCCTTGCGACGGCGGGCCGTTGCTCCAGAAGTTCGGGTCGCTCAGTCGCTTCTTGCCTTCAAAATGATCGTCGGTGAGATCGCGCTGCAAACCCTGCGTCGTGGAGCGAAGCCGTTCGGCCAAATCGCCCAACGCCTTCAGGTTGCGAAAAGTGTTGGTAGCCTGAATGAAGGCATTCGACAAAATGGACATGATAAAAATAATCAGCGCCATCGCCACGAGTAATTCGACGATGGTAAAACCTTGTCGGCGTCTCATAGTTTTTGCTCCCGCATCGTTCTTGTTGGTTAGCCGCGACGCGCAGCGGAGCGCGTCGGTCTCACGCTCCGCTGAACGTCGCGGCTAACCGATCTTTACGGTCTCCAGCTCGTGCCCTTGTCGAACACTTCGACGGCATCGGGCAAAATCGTAATATTCAGGCTCGATGCAAAAGCGGCATGCGGCAACAAATTGGGTTGCACTTCGAGCAAGGTATTGCCGACGATGTCTTGCACATTCGTGACGCGATAGAAATCGCCGTGAATAATCCCCGCCGCATTGGGCGTGGTATCGAGAATCCAATTGCCTCGGCGAATATCGACGATGCTGGGGATGGAGACGCCGTTGGGCACTTGCGGAATCGCCGCGTAGGTCGGCTCTGGTTGCGGAATATCGGTGGGCCGACCGGCGTAGACAACGACATGGAGATTCACCGCTTGATCGTTGCCCGCTTGTGCCTGGCGCAGCAGATAAGCCCAACTGTAGCGGCGGCCTCGGTCCAATAGTCCGCTGCTAACATCCGGCAAGCCGTTGCCCGCAAATGCGATGTCGTCGGGGAGAGTGAACCAGCGATCCGCTAACTGCGCAATTGTAATGAAACTCAAGGACGTGCGAGGAACGACGGAGCCAAGCATGGGAATGGAGGCGGAATAATACGGATCGACGTAGACGGGCTGCCCCGGATATTTGTTGAAGCTCTTCTCCACTAAACGATCGTGCCGGAGATTATTCGCGATGGCCATCTGTTCCGCCATCGACGCGGAGGCGGCGCAACGGTCGTCCTTGAGCGCCTGAGCCATGCTGACAGCGCCGATGGGAAACAGCGCCAACAACGCCAACATGCCGATGGACATGATGAACATGGCAATCAACACTTCCATCAGCGTGGCGGCCGGTCGGCGTTTCATGGTGGATGTCTCCTATCGCGTTGCGCGTTTACAGTCCATCTATTCTGCTCCCCTCTCCCCCTGAGTACAGGGGAGAGGGGCTGAGGGTGAGGGGTAAGGTTTCCGAAGATTCTCGCCCCCTCACCCCAACCCCTCTCCCCCTGAGTACAGGGGGAGAGGGGCTTACAAGACAGCGTTTACAGTCCCGAATTACGTCCCTCTTCCGCATACGACAGAGGGTCCGTGCCCGGCGCGACGTTGTAGGCACCGATGAATCCAGTGCGCGTTTGCACGGCGATGATGCCGGCTTGATTGGGGTCGGTTTGATTTAATTCGTGGACGTAGAAGTAAATCTTACCGTGGCTGGCACCGTGACCGACGACCGAACCCGAAGGCGAAAATAAGATCTCGAAATAGCCGCCGTTGGGCGTGCCGACGACGGGACGAAAGGGGATATTGGAGACGGCGGAATTGGTTCCATCGATAAAGAAATTATTGGGCAATTCCAACGGCGACTCGCCGGTCATCAAGCGCGGCTGGCGCAGGATACGATAATTGGTCGTCGGTGCGGCGACAACCAGACTGCTATCGTAAGGTAACCCGCCGAGCATCAGGGTCGTCGGGCTGGTGGGGACTCCGCCAATCAGATGCACGCCGCCCCCGCCGCGTATCTCCAAAGAATCGCCGGGCTGGACGAGATAATCGGCGAAGATACCGGGTTGGCCGTTCGTGAAATCGACATTGCCGAAGGTCACAGTGCTGCTGATCGCCGAGAGCATGATGCCGCCGCTGAGGTACAACGGGGGAGGACCGGCACTGTAAACGATCGAGCCGGGCGTTTGCGCGGCCGACAAGCTGCCGCCCGAAAGCGCGTCGGGTTGCTGGATGTACTGCGCCTCGGAGAACATGCCGGGATTGTTGGGATCGGGGTTGAAGCGCAGTCCCGTCGGCAAGCCGTCGCGTTTGGCGCGCATCTTGGCCGTGAGCAGCCACTGTTCCAGTTGATCCATCGACCGAATCAGACTCTGATTGCCGTTGATGCGCGGCAGAAACGCCGCCGCCAACGCCGCCAGGGCGAGCATGATGGCGATGGCCACCAGCAATTCGATCAGCGTGTATCCGACCCGTCGGCTCGTCGGTCGTTTTACGGACATGACTCGTATTTCTCCCCGTTAAGAGCCTCATTCGCTCATGGGTTGCTGAATAAATCGTCGCCGCTCGCGCCCACCGTCAACGGTGTGAAGGAAATCGGGTCGATCTGCCACTTTCGATCCGGCCCCGCCGAGGCAACCATCGGGGCGATTTTGAACGAATTTCCCGTACCCACCGCCTGTTGCTGCAAAATCAGATTGAAAAATGCGGTTCGCATGCTAGTTGGTTGCCAAGCGCCGCTATTTAACAGGCCTTGGGGATCGACGGGATCGTTCGGGCCGGGTTGTGAGCCGCTGGGATTGAGGACGATGCTGCCCGTGGGCGCGCGGGTGAACGCCAACGGCGTGCCCCAGGCGTCGACCAGCGCTGGGATAGTGGCGTTGGGCGTCGCAAACTGCGCGACCACGGAACCGCCGCCGAGGTCGGCCAAATCAATTCCTTGATTGCTGACGGCGCGCTGCAAGGCCATCAACAGACATGCCGACGACTCGTGGACCGCTCCTGTACTGTTGGTAACGCCCAGGCTGTTCAAATAGAGCTTATATGCGGGCAAGGGGGGCAGTGGATACGGATTGATCGCCTCGTTGAAGTTCATGGGGAAAGCCTGGCGCAACTTCAATTTGACGTAAATCACCAATGCACGCGCCTTGGCGTTGGCATCCGTACCTGCCAAATTGGAGAGGATGAAGGATTCAACCGTCGTCGACGTTCCCGGCACCATCTCCGTTTTCCACTGAGGATTCTTGTAAGCCGTATCCTTTACCGCGCTATACAGTCGATTGAGTTGGGCCTGGGTGCGACTCAACTCCGATTTGGTGTTGTTCGCCTGTTGCGTACCGATGAAGCGGATGATCGCCGCCGCCGACAGCGCCAACAGGGCGGCGATGATGGCTATAACCACCAACAACTCAATCAGCGTGAAAGCGCGGCGAGGTGTCTCGCGCGTTGTCCGTGCCATATCGAATGCTCCCTTGTTTAGAGACTTTCCGCAAAGCCTCTCTCCTCCCCGAATACCGGGGGAGAGGGGCTTCTTCGATCGCCTCTTAACGCTGTCCAGCCTTTAAGAGCGAGGGCGCGAAGTTGGCCTGATCGTCGGCCCCGGCCCCCGCCGCGCCGCTCGTCCAGCCACCGCTGCCGAAGTGGCCGTCCTGCCCCGCCGAGATAATTTGATATTTGGTGTTGTAGGTATAAATCGGCGTTTTCGTGGCGGTGTTGAGACCATCCAAATAAGGGGAAGCGCCGATACCCACACAATCGCCTCCGGCGGCCGCCGTGTAAAGGTTGTAGCCGTTCATAATGCCTTGCGTGCTGAAAAAGGCATAAGGTTTTGGACTGGGTTTCGCTTGCCAGGCATCGAGGTAAACGAAGAAGTTATTTGTTGGATCGCGGACCAGGCGAGTCGTTTTAAACTCGTAGAAAGGCCCTTTGCGGTCGCCGCCTGCCAGCGCCGGCTTAATGGGGCTGGTCGAGAAGCCCAGACATCCATTGGGAGAAGTTAGCGGCGCGGGGATGCCTCCCAAATAGAAAACCAAACAATGCTGTCCTTGCAAGTGAATACCTCCCGAGGTAATGGTCCCATCGCCGTTCCAATCGGTGGGGCTATTCCAGGCAAAGTTTTTACCGAAACATTGTTTAAGGAAGTTCAGAGACGCCAATTCGGCGGGATTGCTTAAATTCCACGCACCGTCTTCGTGAAGAATTAAATAGCTGGGAGGCGGCTTGCTGAGACTGTACGTCGATACGAAATCCGCCAGGGCGGTCTCAAGCTGTGAGATCTCCGTGCGCGTCGTCACTTCGGGGATTTTGCCCAGCACCTTCATCACGGCGGCAGCGGTGAGGCTGACCAGGATGGCGATAATGGCGATCACCACCAGCAATTCGATTAGCGTAAACGCCGACCGCATTTCTTTGTGCGAACGAATCCGAATCATCGCTGTCTCCTTCGTTTAGCAAGGTTAGCCGCGACGCGCAGCGGAGCGATTTGCCCTCGCGCTCCGCTGCGCGTCGCGGCTAACCGAAATTATTCGTGGACGCGCCCTTACTTGCTCAAGCCTTCCAGCAGTTTGATCAACGGCATAAACAAGGCGATGACGATGGTACCGATGATGAAACCCAAGACCACGATCATCAACGGTTCCAACAAGCTGATGAGGCTCTCGACCATGACATCGACTTCCTCATCGTAGACGTCGGCGACCTTGTACAGCATGGTATCGAGATCGCCGGTCTCCTCGCCGACATCGACCATGTTGACGACCATGTCATCGACCAGGCGGCTTTCTTTCAACGGCTGCGAGATGGTATCGCCCTCGCGGATCGACTCGTAAACGCGCTGATACATGCGCTCGAAGACGGCGTTGGTACACGTCTCGCGGACGATGCTGAGCGCTTCGAGAATCGGTACGCCGGAAGCCACCAGCGTTCCCAAGGTGCGCATGGTGCGGGCGACGATGGTTTTCTCGATCAATTTCCCGACGATGGGTATCCACAAATAGATGCGGTCGATGGCATAGTTTCCGGTGCGATTGAGGCGGATGAGTTTAATCATCAGCCACCAACCCAAGGGGAACATCGGCAGGGTATACCAGAATTTGGCAAACCAGCGCGAGGTGGCCATCAGCATCTCGGTCAGGTCGGGCAGCTTCATGTTGAAATCTTTGAAGATCTTCTCGAACTTCGGAATGATGTACAACATGATGAACGTCAAGATGGCGACGGCGGTGAGGATGACCACCACGGGGTACACCATCGCGCCGGTGATGCGGCGTTTGAGGCTCTGCGATTTTTCTTTGAAGTCGGCGAGACGTTTGAGAATGACTTCGAGCGCGCCGCCGGCCTCGCCCGCCTTGACCATGTTGACGTAGAGGCGGTCGAAACATTTGGGATGCTTGGCGAACGCCTCGGAGAGCGTGCTGCCGGATTCGACATCGTCCACCACGTCGATGAGCGCATTTTTGAGGACGCCCGGCCTCATTTGTCCTTCGAGAATGCGCAGGCTGCGCAGCACCGGCAGGCCGGCGTCTTGGAGCGTGGAGAATTGGCGCGTGAAAGTGCAGAGCATCTTGCTGGAGACACCGCCGATGGTGAAGGTTTGGCCTTTTTTGCGTTTGCCGGCCTTCTTGCCCTTGCCCTTCTTGGTGCTGCCGGCCACTTCGGTGATCTTGGTCACGAAGTAGCCCATCTGGCGAATCTTTTGTTGCGCTTCATCCTCGCTCATCGCATCGACGGAGTCTTTAACTTCCCCGCCGCTGGTATCCATCGCCTCGTACTTGAATGTCGGCATAGTTCGATGTCTCCGAATCTTTTTGAGAGCGGAGAGTGTAAGCTCCCCGATCGCGGCGAAAATCGGGGGACGTGTGCCCCACGCTCGCCCAGTATCACGCCTCGTCGTCCAATACGGTTTCGCGCACCACTTCCTCGATGGTGGTGACGCCGTTGTAAATGGCGCGGAGGCCCGATTCGCGGAGGCCTACCATGCCGTTGCGCAGACAAGCGGCACGCAGGTCGTCGGTCGAGGAACCGCTGGAAATCATGTCGCGGAGGTCGTCGTTGATGATGACAAGCTCGTAGATTCCCGTGCGGCCGCGGTGTCCGGTGTTGTTGCAGCGATCGCACCCGCGTCCATAATAGAATTTCTTGCCGCGCACTTCCTCGGGGCGCAGCCCCAACTCCATGAGCATCTCGGCGGACGGTTCGAACTCGGTGCGGCAGTCCTCGCAGATCTTGCGCACCAAGCGCTGAGCCATGATGCCTTCGATGGTGGCCGTGATGAGGTAAGGCTCCAAACCCATGTCGCGCAAGCGGGTGATGGCGCTGGGCGCGTCGTTGGTGTGCAGCGTGCTGAAGACGATGTGTCCGGTCAGCGACGCTTGCACGGCGATTTGCGCCGTTTCCAGATCGCGAATCTCGCCGACGAGAATCTTGTCCGGGTCTTGCCGCAAGATGCTGCGTAGGGCGCTGGCGAACGTCAGGTCGATTTCGTGGTTGATCTGGCACTGCACGATGCCATCGATGTCGTACTCGACCGGATCTTCGGTGGTGATGATCTTGTCGCTAATGACGTTCAACTCGTTGAGGGCGGAGTACAGCGTGGTCGTTTTGCCCGCGCCGGTAGGCCCGGTGACGAGGATGATGCCATTGGGCTTGGCGATCAGTTGGCGGAACTCGGCGAGCATCTCCACGGGTATGCCGACCTTGTTGAGATCGAGCGAGACGACGGTGCGGTCGAGAACGCGAATAACGACGCTCTCGCCGAACATGGTCGGCAAGATGCTGACGCGCATATCGACGGGGTTGCCGCCGACGTTCAGTTCGATGCGTCCGTCCTGGGGCAGCCGGCGTTCGGCAATGTCGAGATTGGACATGACCTTGATGCGGCTGGAGATGGCGTTGGCGAGATGGCGCGGCGGCGGCACCATTTCGTACAGCACGCCGTCGCAGCGATAGCGCATCTTATACTCGTCCTCGAACGGCTCAAAATGTATGTCGCTGGCATGGTCCTTGATACCGAGCAGGAACACCATGTTGATGAGTTTGCGAACGGGTGCCTCGTTGGCCATTTCCATCATGTCTTCGAGATCGATGCTGGTCTCGGCTCGGCGCTTGCCCAGTTCGGGATTGTTCTCAATCTCGGTAATGATATCGATGATGCTTTCTTCCTTGCCGGCATAGATGCGCGTCAGCGTGTCGGAGATGGCCTGCGGCGTGGCCAATTGCGCCTGCACTTCATTGATGTTCAGCAGGTTGCGCAGATCGTCGATGGCCGCGAGGTTGTTCGGGTCGCCGATGGCGATGGTCAACACCTTGTCCTTAAACGAGATGGGGACCACTTTGTAGACGCTGGCCATCGTCTCCGGTACGAGTTGCAGAACTTCCGGCGACGGCTTGGCCTCTTGCAGATTGACGACCTTGAGGCCATGCTGTTCGCCGAGGGCTTGCAGGAGTTGCTCTTCGTTGATGAGGCCGCGCGCCACGGCCACCTGGCCGACCGGCTGCGCCGTGTTCTTGGCCTCTTCGAGAACTTCCCACAGCTGATCTTCGTCGCAAAAGCCGAGATCGACGAGAACCTGTCCGAAGCGTCGTTTGCCTCCGACGGGCGCGGCTTTCCCGCCACCGATCTTCTTGGCGGGCTTGGCGAGCGGCTTGCCGTTACCCGCCTTGTTGGCCGCGACGGTCGGCTTGGCGACGGGCTTCCCCTGAATCGCTTGCGGCTTCGCGCCGGGAGCCGGAGGCTTCGCGCCGGCACCGGCTTGCGGCTTCGCACCGGCAGACGGCGGCTTCGCTCCAGGAGCGGGAGGTTTTCCGCCCGGAGGAATCGGTTTCTTGGGTGGAACGGGATCGTTCGGCGTCGCCATGCGAAACGCTCCTGAGGTCAAACAAGGGATACCCACGATGAAATCATTCTTTATCGACGGCGATATTTGCCCGAACGACGATCTTCTTCTTCGTCGTCGTCCCCGTCGTCGTCCTCGAAATCCTCGTCCTCGTCTTCGTATTCGTCGTCTTCTTCATCGAATTCGCCGCGTTCCGCCTGCGCGATCTTGGCGGCGAGATCGGCCGGTTTGGCCGCCCGCAGCAGCGCCTCTTCCTTCTCGACCAATCCGTCTTTCCACAGTTTGAAAAGGCTCTCGTCGAGCAGGAACATGCCGTGCTTGCGGCCCGTCTGAATGCTGGAGTCGATGCGATAGGTCTTGTTTTCGCGGATCAGGTTCTGAATGGCCGGGGTCACTACCATCATTTCGTAGGCGGCAATGACGCCTTCGGGCTTTTTCGGCAGCAGCGCTTGCGACAGCACGCCGATCAACGCCGTGGACAGCTGGGTGCGGATCTGATCCTGCTGCTCCTTCGGAAACACGTCGATAATACGGTTGATGGTACTCGACGCGCCGCTGGTGTGCAGCGTGCCGAAGACGACGTGGCCGGTTTCCGCCGCTTCAATGGCAGCATGGATAGTGGCCAAGTCGCGCATTTCACCGACGAGGATGATGTCGGGGTCCATACGCAGCGCCCGGCGGATGCCTTCCTTGAAATCGGGCACATCGACGCCAATCTCGCGCTGATTGACCGTGCATTTCTTATGTTTGTGATAATACTCGATCGGATCTTCGAGCGTGATCATGTGGCGATCGTAGTTGTCGTTGATGAAGTTCATCATACTGGCCAAACTGGTCGTCTTACCGGAGCCGGTCGGGCCGGTGACGAGCAGCAGCCCGCGCGGGCGGGTGATGAGACGCTTTATGGCGTCGGGCATACGCAGCTGATCGAAGGTCAGAAACATACTGGGGATGCGGCGCAACACCAAGCCGATGTTCCCGCGCTGTTTGAAGACGGCGACGCGGAAACGGTAGCCGTCCGTGAACTCGATGGCGAAGTCGGAGCCGCCCTTCTCTTGCAATTCTTGTTGGCAGCGATCCGGAGTGATCGATTTCATCAACGAAGTCGTATCCTCCGGTTCCAGGCTCTTGGTATCGAGCCGGCGCATACGTCCGCTGTGGCGAATGACGGGCGGTTGGCCGACAGTGATGTGCAAGTCGCTCGCCTTGAGCTGAATGACCGTGGCCAACAGCTTGTCGATCAATGGAGTATTGGCAGCCACTCTACTCTCCTAAAACGGACGGAAGATTGTCGATCCAAGGCGAACGATGCGCGCAGATCGAAAGGTCCCCTTCTGCAAGGAAGGGGCACTCGAAAACCGCAAGCCTTGGGCGCGCGTCCCCAGAAAGGGACAACCGCTCAGAAAACGAGCAGGACGGGTTCAATCTCCTTACCCGCATTATCCCATGCGAATGGTGAAGGATCAATCTATTGGGAAAAAAAACTTCCAACGCGCTTCGGAGCTTCAGGTGTGGGCGACGGTCGCTCGAATCGGTTTCCGTCGCTAACGCTTCCAGCTCAGCTTGGGCCTTTCGCAACCGATAGCGTCGGCGACGGTTATTTTCGATGAATCGCGCACCGTCGCGAACGCCTCCGGGTCCGCTTGGGCCTTTCGGAGCCGGAACTGTCGGCAACGGTTTTTCGATTGGGCATCCGTCGCTAACGCTTCCGGCTCAGATTGGGCTTCTCGTCTTACAGCGATGAATCGTGATGACAGGAGGACAGCACTTCATCCAAGGTCGTTATTCCCGTAAGTGCTTTATTCAAACCGTCTTCCAGCAAGGTTCGCATTCCGAGAAGGCGCGCTTGCCGGCGAATGGTTTGCGTCGGCGCGCGTTTGAACGTCATCTCGCGGATGGTGGAGTTGAGGCGCATCATTTCAAAGATGCCCTTGCGCCCACGGTAGCCGGTGTGGTTGCAGTGGCCGCACCCACGGCCTCGCATGAAGGTGGCGTTCTTGATCTGATCGGCTGTCAACCCACTGGCCTTCAACTCGGCCGAGGAAGGCTCGTCCGATGCCTTGCATTTGGGACACACGATGCGCACCAAACGCTGGGCCATGATGGCGATAACCGAGGAGGCCACGAGGAACGGCTGGACGCCGATATCGATCAGACGTGTAATAGCACTGGGCGCATCGTTCGTATGGAGTGTGCTGAAAACCAAGTGTCCCGTTAAAGAAGCCTGTACGGCGATCTCCGCCGTCTCACGGTCGCGGATCTCGCCGACGAGGATGATGTTCGGGGCTTGACGCAACATGGCCCGAATGATGCGCGCGAAGTCGAGCCCAATCTTATGTTTCACCTCGACCTGATTGACGCCGGGAAGGTAGTATTCAACCGGGTCTTCCGCCGTGATGATCTTGCGATCCGGCCGGTTCAGTTCGTTCAGGGCGGCGTACAGTGTCGTCGTCTTACCCGAACCCGTCGGCCCGGTCACGAGAAAGATGCCGTTGGGCCGTTTGATGATCGTTTGGAAACGGCGATAGTCGTCCTCAGCAAAACCCAGATCTTTAATGCTCACCTGGATGCTGGCTCGGTCCAAGATGCGCATGACGCAACTTTGGCCCATGTTGGTCGGCAAGAGACTGACGCGCAGGTCGAAGTGTTTGCCACCGATGCTCATCTTGATGCGCCCGTCTTGAGGGCGGCGTTTCTCGGCGATGTCGATGTTGCCCATGATCTTCAACCGCGACAACATAGGAGCCAACAGACGGCGGGGCGGACTGTCGCGCTCCACCAGAATGCCGTCGATGCGGTAGCGGATGCGCACGCGGTCGGCGAACGGCTCAATGTGAATGTCGCTGGCCCGCAGACTGACGGCTTCTTGAATGATGAGATTGCACAATTTGACGACGGGAGCGTCGCTTTCCTCAAAGGAAGCCGAGGAGGTCGATTCGGTTTCGGTGAAGTCGATGGCCGTGTCGGTGAACTCGGCGAGCATCGAGTCCACGGATTCGGTTTCCGACTGCCCATAGTGCCGGTTGATCGCTTCGATGATCTGTTCGCGGGGAGCCAGGACGGGCTGTATATCTTTGTTCAGGATGAACTGAAGTTTCTGCACGGTGTCGAAGTCGCTGGGATCGCTCATAATGATCTTGAGCGCGCCGTTCTCCTGGGCGAGGGGTAGCACGACGTTTTCGCGGGCCACCGATTCCGGGACCAACTCGACGACGGCGGCGGGGATAGTCACATCGGTAAGGTCGATGAATTGCAAGCCGTGAAACTCGGCGATGGCCGTCATAATCTGGTCCATCGTCGCATATTCGAGCTTGGTGAGGGCGTCCTGCAACTTCACGCCGGTCGCCTGTTGCAGTCCCTTCGCTTCTTCGAGTTGATCGGGACTGAGAATCTGACGGCGAACCAAGATGTCGGTGAAGTCGCCTCGTGATTTGGCCATGTCGTCCACACTCCAGGTTGAGCAGCCCAAGGGGGCGCGAAGAGAGCCGATTGGTTTATTTCCTGACAATCCCCCGCGAACGGCGCGTCTGCCGTCGTCAAGATTTGCACGGCACAACGTCCGATGGTGGAATAAGTAACAAGTAAAAGATACGCGGCGCGCGCTCGCCTTGCAAGAGAAATCCGCATCTCCATCCTCTCCGTAAGGGTAGTTCTGCCGGAGCCGCAACGTGGAGGAGCGGCTTTTTTCGAGCCGTTCGCCTCCGCTCCCCCACGGTCGCGGCTCTGAAATCACGCTCGATGGGGCAGCCCACGGATAGAACGAGCCTCGGTCGGCTGACGCCCACGCTCGCCGGGAGTTTTTCGCCGGGCGGCTGGGATATTTCGTGCAAGACGATGCGACATTTGTTACTATCGTCCCCATTGGAAGAAATCGGCGTCGCGGCGAGTGGCTCGCCGGGAAGGCGCGGATTTCGAGGCAGTTCTAGCATCGTGAGGAAATCACCATGAAACGAAGCATCGCGGCCGCTTTCACGGCGGTCGTCGTCGGTCTCGCGGCATCTGAATCCCGCGGCGACGTGAAACCCCACGCACTTTTCTCGGACGGTCTGGTGCTACAGCGCGGCAAGAAGTGTCCTATTTGGGGCAAGGCCGACCCCGGCGAACAAGTGAAGGTGAAATTGACGATCGAAAAGGAGAACCTGGCAGCTGGCATCAAGGCGTCGGTGACGGCCGACGACAAGGGAGCCTGGCGCGTCGAGTTGCAAATCGCCGACGCATTGGCCGGCGGACCCTATGCCATGACCATTGAGGGCAAGAACACGATTGCCCTGAAGGAGGTGTACGTCGGCGAGGTGTGGATTTGCAGCGGCCAATCGAACATGGAATGGCCTCTGCTCGCCGCGCACGACGCCAAAGAGGCTATCGCCCGCTCCAAGAATCCCAACATCCGCCTGTTCACCGTCGCCAAGAACACCTCCGACACTCCTTTGAAGACCCTCAAGGGCGATCCGAAGTGGAGCGAATGCAATGAGACGACCTCTCCCAGTTTCTCGGCGGTCGGCTACTTCTTCGGCCGCGATTTGCAGAAGGCACTCAACGTGCCGGTGGGTTTGATTCACACCTCGTGGGGCGGAACCATCGCCGATGCCTGGACCACTCGCTCCGCTTTGGAACACGATCCCGATTTGCAGAGTATCGTGCAAAAGTACGATGCGACTCGTCCCTCCGCACCGGCGGATTACGAGCAAGCGATGAAGCGGTATGAAACCGCGCTGGCCAAGCACAAACAAGCGGTCGCCGAGGCCAAGAAAGAGGGCAAGACGCCGCCGCCGGCACCGCGCAAGCCGACTCCGCCGGATAACAATCCGAATCGACCCTGCGTGTTGTACAACGCCATGATCCATCCGCTGCAACCGTATGCCATCAAGGGAGCCATTTGGTATCAGGGCGAATCGAACGCCGGACGCGCCTATCAGTATCGCACGCTGTTTCCCACGATGATTCAAAGCTGGCGGCAGACGTGGAAACAAGGCGATTTCCCGTTCCTGTTCGTCCAGTTGGCTCCGTTTCAGAAAATCGTCGACGAGCCGCAAGAGAGCAATTGGGCCGAATTGCGCGAGGCACAGCTGTTCACCAGCCTGCACTGCAAGAACACCGGCATGGCCGTCATCACCGATGTCGGCGACCCCAAGGACATTCATCCGCGCAAGAAGGAACCTGTCGGTGCCCGCCTCGCGCTGGCCGCTCGCGCTTTGGGCTACCGAGAAAAAATTGAGTATTCCGGTCCTCAATATGTCAAAATGACCAAGAAGGACGGCAAAATCGTCTTGCACTTCGCGCACATCGGCAAAGGGCTTGTGGCCAAGGATGGACCGCTGACGGGCTTCACCATCGCGGGCAACGACCGCAAGTTTTACAACGCCAAGGCTGAGATACAGGGCGACACCATCCTCGTGTGGTGCGACAAGGTGATCGAACCCGTCGCCGTCCGCTTCGGTTGGGCGAACTGTCCGGTCGTCAATCTTTGGAATAAGGACGGTCTACCGGCCTCGCCGTTTCGCACCGACGATTTCCCAGGCCTGACCCGGCCGAAAGAGCGCAAGGCGGCGAACGCAAACAAGTAAGAGTCCGTCCCGGAAGGGTAGTTCCGTCCGAACCGCGACAGTGAGAAGCGGGGGCGACACGGTTCAAAAAACCGCTCCCTCACGGTCGCTGCTCTGAAATCCCCCTCGTGAGATCGCCTCTCCGTGACTGTCTCATCAGTTCCCCTCTCCCCCTGAGTACAGGGGAGAGGGGCTATTGGGAAGGACTCTCCGAGTCTATCCGCGAAGCACTTCTCTCCCCTTTCCACCGGATGGATTTCGTTCTGGGAACCAAATCCCGTGCGCCTGCGTCTATTATCGAGGTCGCTTCCAAGCGGTTTCTTGACAAGGAAGGCAACGCAACCAATGCTAGAGCAGATGTACGCTCCTCCCCACGATTCTTCTTCCCCTGGAATTCGCCCACTGTGCGCGGCGTGGTGAGCGATTTCCGAAGCGGAGAAGATCAGTCATGCGCGCGTTGATTGTACTGGACGAACGAGGATGCGAAAGCGACGGTTCGAGTTCACTCCTGCGGCAATGGTCCAGCCGCCCGGAAATCGGGCCGTGGATCGTCGAATTTCTGCACTGGTCGCCGAACGCGACCATCGTGGAGTTCGAACCGAAACCGGATGTGGTGCTGGTAGTCGAACCATATTGCCCGCCGATTGCCTGGCTGGAAGAGGTTTTGGCTCTCGACGTGGGGCTGATCGCGGCCATCCCCGCCCAACGAACCGAGGCATACCGCGCTTGGGCCGAACAATATCCCATCCAGTTGTTGTTGTGGCCTGCCAACGTCGAAGCGATCGACCTCGCCTTCGTCAATGTCGCCGCCGACCTTCAACGACAACGAGTCTGGAAAGCCCGTCACGAACAGCTGCAACAGCGCTTGAACGACCGTATCCTCATCGAGCGCGCCAAGGGCGTCCTTGTCGAGCGCTTGCGCATTTCGGAACGGGAAGCCTATCAGCGACTTCGCCTGCAATCGCGCCGCCAACGCCGCCCCATCCGCGACATCGCGCGAAATCTACTCGACGCCCAATCGCTCTTCTCACCGGCAAATCAAAGCTCGGAGGACAGACCGCACCTCAACGGTCAAGCCGCGTTGGATCGTTTGACCTCCGATCCGTAGCGCGTTCTGTGGCACAGGCATCACCAGTGATAAAACCCAAGGAGGCCGAAAAATTCCACCAACGAGTACGGATTCTCGAAAATATATTCTTGACAGTTGCCGGAGGTTAACTTAAAGTTAACTTCCTCTAACACGAGTCGGCCTTGCTTGCCGACTTTAGGGGTCGTGAAGGAAGCACTTTCCCCCGTCTGTGGGATGTCTCACCGGAAGGGCGTCCCTCCCTGCGAAGCCCTGTCTGTCTTCGCTTGCTTATCACCCATATGGATCGTTCGGATTTCGCTTGAGGATTGCTGGCGAACCGAACTACGAGAGAACGCTGCATCTTCTCGGTCGATGCGCGGAAAGGAACGAGACTTTCCGCCGCCGCGTGAATGAGATGCCACGGTGCGATTCTCGCCGTACCGGCTGAATCATGGGAGAGGCTCCCTGCTACGACTTCGTTGTCCAGGGGAGACATCCTCCACTCGTATTTCGATTGGGGCATCCGCGACGGCACGTTCCGCTCCATGATTTTTGGGAGGGATGTGCTTGGATGCGATGGTTCCCACGACCGGCCAATGCCGACCGGCACCAACCCCGGAGGCGTTTCCGTACCGTGGGGGATCCGCGAGTCGGCGTTCTGCGCCGACGCGCGCTCGGGGAAGTCGATCACCCTTGCGGTAGGGAGACAGACGAATGAGCAGCAGTCGAGTAGCCTTGGTCACCGACGATCAAAACTTAGCCGGAACCATTCAAACTCACCTGAAGAAGAACCTGGGACAGCAGGTCTTTCAGTGCAATTACGCCTCGGTTCGCACGCATCTCGGTCAGGAGACCGATGGCTTGCTCCTGTTGGCCGCCTCCTCCGAAATCGATTCGCTACAGATTCTGCGCCTGGTTCGGGAAATCTACATCCGCAAATTACCGCCGATCATTCTGATCGTATCCGGCGAACCGGCGAGACCGATGGTCGAACTGGATCAATACATCGCGCATTTCATTCGTTGGCCTCACGACGCCGCCCAGCTGACCAAGGCGATCCGCGAGCGCGTGGGGCGGGTGCGCGATTTCTTGGCCACCGACGAAAACGAAACGATTGAAGAAGTGATGAGTCGGCAGCTGACGACGCAAACGCCGTCCCTGTTGCCCCTAGTCGAGCGCCTCGCCTTGGCCGCCGCCCACGATGTCACCGTGTTGCTCACCGGCGAAACCGGCACGGGCAAGACGTATCTGGCCCGTCTCATTCACGATTGTTCGCCGCGCCGCCAGCACCCGTTCCTCACAGTTCCCTGCGGCGCTCAGCCCGCCAATCTGATCGAAAGCGCCTTCTTCGGCCACTCCAAGGGAGCGTTCACCGGTGCGGATAAAGCCAAGATCGGCAAGTTTGAAGCGGCCGGCCACGGAACCATTTTGCTCGATGAAATCGACACCTTGGGCCTGGAGCAACAGGCGGGACTGCTCCGCGTCATCGAAACCGGCGAATTCGAGCAGGTCGGCAGCAACGAGACGCGCCATTGCAACGCGCGCATCATTGTCGCCAGCAATTGGGATCTCGAAGAAGCGGTGTCCGTCAACAAGTTCCGCCAAGATCTCTATTACCGCCTCAACGTCATGTCGTATCATCTGCCGCCCCTGCGCGAGCGAGTTCAAGACATCGCCCCGCTGACCCGCGCGCTCGTGGCCCGCTTCAACACCAAGTTTAACAAAGAACTATTCGACATCAGCCTGCCCGCGCTGGACGCCATCGAATCGTACAGTTGGCCGGGGAACATTCGCCAGCTGGAAAACTTCATCCAGCAAGCCGTCCTCGTCAGCAGCGGTTCGGAGTTGCTTCCGGAACATTTACCGCAGCAGATCCGCGATTTTCGATCCAATCGGGTTGCCGTCTCGACGCGCTCGAACGGCAACGAATCGCTGTCGCACAACCGGGATCAAGTCGAGCGCAATATCATCCAACGCACCCTCGTAAACAACGGCTACAGTCGCGTTCACACCGCCAACGCTCTCGGCATCAGCCGTGTCACGCTCTACAAGAAGATGAAGAAATACGGCCTGATGCGCAGCGTCAACGGCGGGGAAGAGGCGTGATCCCCCGCCTCGCGTTGGAGCGCTCCATTCAAACGGTCTTCGATGTTCCAGCAACTCACGTTTCCGCGCAGTTGCCTCGAAGCCCCGCCCACTGCTCCGGCGTGTACAACACCTCGCGCGCGTTGCTGCCGTTGTAACCGCCGACGATGCCGTCCTCGGCCATGAAGTCGATCAAGCGCGCCGCCCGTCCGTAGCCGATGCCCAGTGCGCGTTGTAACAGCGATACGCTGCCGCGACCCTCGCGCAGAACGATTTCGATGGCCGGTTCGTATAACTCGTCCTCACGCTTGCCGAGACGCTCGGCGACGGAGCCTTCTTTGCCGCCGACTTGTAGTTCCATCAATTCGGGAGCGTAGCACGGCTCCGTTTCCAGCACGGCAACGATGTCTTGAATTTCTTTATCGCTGGCATAAGTCCCCTGAGCGCGGAGCAGGTCGCTGGTGCCGGGCGGCAAAAACAGCATGTCGCCCTTGCCGAGCAGCTTATCCGCGCTCATCGCGTCGAGAACGACGCGGCTGTCCGATTTGTTCGTCACCTTGAAACAGATGCGCGACGGCAAATTCGACTTGATGAGTCCGGTAATCACATCGACGGTCGGCTTCTGCGTGGCCACGACCAGATGAATGCCCGCTGCCCGCGATTTCTGCGCCAGGCGGATAATGTGGCCTTCGACTTCCTTTTTCATCTGCAACATAAGGTCCGACATGCGACAAGAAATCGAGAAATCGTAAATTCCGCGCGAAATTGTCTTGACAAACCAAAACTCTCTGCTCAAGGTCAAGGGAAGGTTTCCGCCCTTCTTGAGAGCTTGGACAGGAGCAAGGTTATGCTCCATTGGAAGTCGCTTTGCCTTCTCACGGTCGAAGAACTCGCCATGCTCGATGTGGCAGAGGTCAACCTCGCCTGCGCCGAGGGGCTGCCTGGTGCCGAGAGCGTCCCTTACGCCGAGTGCATCGACCGCCTGAATCATTACGCCCGCTGTGTCCGACACCATACGGAGCGGCGGATGCCGGACTTCCACGACCAAGCGGACAAATACGACCGCTCGGAGGCCAAATTCCGCATCGTCTGTATGATTTCCCTGCTGCAAAATGCATTCGGCATCCGCTACAATCCGGCCAAGAAGCCTATGGACGTACCTCTCGACACCGCCGACAAGTTCATCCACGGCGCTCTAGTGGGCGATGGCGGCACTTGTGCTTCGCTGCCAGTGGTCTATGCGGCAGTGGGGAGGCGGTTGGGCTATCCGCTCAAATTGGTGTCTTGCAAGGGGCACCTAATCTGCCGCTGGGAAGAAGCGAGCGGCGAACGCTTTAACATTGAGGTCAACGATACGGGCATTGATGATCCGCCCGACGACAACTATCGGAAGGGAATGTATGAAACCAGCTCTTGGGAAGAGAAGGCGTATTGTTACCTCCAGTCGAAAACCCCGAAGATGGAGCTGGCGGGTTTCCTCAAGGAACGGGGTTTGCATTTGCTGAAGGAAGAGCGACTCCGGGAGGCTGCCGAGTCGTTCTTATGGGCGTCGTCGCTGGTTCCGCACAATGAGATGTACTCTCTGTTGGCCAATCGGACGATGACGGCGTGGAAAGGAATGGTGTGGGAGATGCGGCCGCCCCAGGCTCCAGAGATAACCGTTTTCTACCCGTTACGCCGTCGCTGGCCGGATACGCTCCCATTGGCGATGGAACACTGGTTCATCCTCATTGAGACGATGGAATCCACCCTCAAGAGGCCGCTGTATCAGCCGTGGTGGGAAGCGTTGCGGCGCTCACAGGGTTATCGCCCTTACAATATTCCCACAAAGATGACAGTACGTTTAACATCCTAACAACAGGAGAGACGACGATGTACGATCCGAGTACCGGGCGTTGGCTGATTGAGGATCCCATTGGGTTCGATGCGGGCGATACGGACCTGTATCGCTATGTCGGGAACAATCCGACGAATGCGGTTGATCCGACTGGATTGCAGACTATGGGCGAAGGGTTTTGGTATGGAGATCATCTTGCTAGGACAGAGAGAAAGCGAGTCGATTCAGCTCCTGTGATTGATGACAACCCTAATCCTAATATCGGCTCGTATGCAAAGGTCGTCCTTATCGGCAATTTCACGCGGCAGGAAAGAGCAGATACACTGGCAGCATTCCAGCACGCTGTCTGGGAAGTCAAGGCTGCGTATAATGCTATCAGCAGAGATTGGGATAAGGTTAAAGAGAATTTTCAATATATAAAGCTCGGCAACAAACGAATCGAGTCGAGTACTTTTAAGCTTATTTCGGACAATCGCGGATTGTTTGAAGAGCGTCTTGAAAAGATTGCTGCTGGAGTCAGATCAAAGGGTACAGTTATCACAGTTGAGAAAACTAATAAAACTCATACCGAAGGCAACCCAATGTTCACTGTGAGCGCAAAGGATTTCCTCCTTTTTGGCACAGAGCGAGCGGATCACATTGGATTGCGAACTACTTTTTGGTCATTGCCAGTGGATGGACCAGGTTATACAATGACCTATTGGACTGTCCATGAATTTAGCAGGTATTTCCTCTTCTTGGATGACAACGAGGAAGTGGAAGGCGGTCATGGTGCCCAGGAGATGGATGATGTGATTAATAAGCTGGCCGAATGGGATAATCTACTTCATACTGATCGTTTCCAAGGCTATAGCGGTGCGGGAGGAGATTTCTAAGAGGCACGAACTTTTTGGATAGCCGGAGCATTAGCCCTTTCAAAGGTAGGTTTTTGGGAGTCGAATGCTGTAACGATCAAAGTTATAAGAGGATACGCAAAGCGCCGAAATTTCGGCACCGTAAGCGCCATTCTCTTGATTCTCTGGCTCTTACGGCACATTCACTCGAAGAAACCTACTGTCGAAAGGGCGTTAGCTCCCTATTTTTCCTTGTCAAAAGGCGGCTAACGCCTCCCCTCGCTTATTTTGTTAGTGAATCTAACCGTCGTCGTACACATTCAAAAGTTTTTGGAAAAAGTTAGGATGGAAGTCTTGCTTCTACTTTGGTTTCTTCACAGACCGCCCATGTAAGCCAAATTGCATGTTTAATTTCTTTTACACGGTGATTTGTTTGGTTGAGAAAATGGCAGATCGTAGGAGAGGAACATTGTCATGTTATTTGCGAATCTTAGTAAAATAAACACCCTGTTCTTATGCTTCCTTATGTCTATACTTGTATGGATCGGTGGTTGCCATCATGAATCGGACCAAAACGAGGATGAAGCGCAAACCCGTTATGGTTTGCGATTGTGGGGAGAAACACTTACTACATTATTTGAAGCGGGAGAAGACGTTCGGCAATTTAAGTCTTGTGAGGATGTGCTATCTAAGTATAAAGATAGCACCTTAGTTTCGCGATACCAATTGATACGCATGAAATGCGATTACTGGGGCAAGCCGTTTAAATGGAATATTGCCCGGCAATCTGATAAGCATTTTATTATTCATGTTATTTCTGCTGGCAAAAATGGAGTGTTTGAAAATGGCAAAGGTGACGACCTATATGTGGAGATCGAATACGAATTAAGCTGGACGAGTCCGAAAATTAAATTTTCGCCTACCCGCTTCCATTAAAGGAATCGGTTGTCTGCACTTTAATGAAATCGGATCATTGGCATTTGGTCCCGCAAATATGGCGACTCACCACCATCTTACTTTTATCTTTAATGACACTAACAAATTGAGTGGGTGTCGCTCGCGGCTCGCGGCACCTACTCATTCGGCTACAGCCTCTTATGTAATTATTAAAACTGTCGCCGTTCTTCATCGTTAATTTCTCTCTTATTCTGCGGCACTGCCCCGGAGGGCGGCCCACTGCTCCGGCGTGTACAGCACTTCGCGCGCATTGCTGCCGTTGTAACCGCCGACGATCCCGTCCTCCGCCATGAAATCAATCAATCGCGCCGCACGTCCGTAGCCAATGCCCAGCGCCCGCTGCAACAGCGACACGCTGCCGCGACCCTCGCGCAGAACGATTTCGATGGCCGGTTCGTATAACTCGTCCTCACGCTTGCCGAGACGCTCGGCGACGGAGCCTTCTTTGCCGCCGACTTGTAGTTCCATCAATTCGGGAGCGTAGCACGGCTCCGTTTCCAGCACGGCAACGATGTCTTGAATTTCTTTATCGCTGGCATAAGTCCCCTGAGCGCGGAGCAGGTCGCTGGTGCCGGGCGGCAAAAACAGCATGTCGCCCTTGCCGAGCAGCTTATCCGCGCCCATCGCATCGAGGACGACGCGGCTGTCCGATTTGTTCGTCACCTTGAAGCAGATACGCGACGGTAAATTCGACTTGATGAGTCCGGTAATCACATCGACGGTCGGCTTCTGCGTGGCCACGACCAGATGAATGCCCGCTGCCCGCGATTTCTGCGCCAGGCGGATAATGTGACCTTCGACTTCCTTTTTCATCTGTAACATCAGGTCCGACATCTCGTCGATGACGATCACGATGTACGGCATGTGCGGCGGCACTTGCTTGCGTTCTTCATCGTCCTCCGGTTTGACGCGGCGCAGAATCTCATCGGGTTTCAGTTCGTTGTAGCCGGCGATGTTGCGGACGCGGGCGCGACGGAGCAGATCGTAACGCTCCTCCATTTTGTCCACCGCCCAAGCGAGGATGGCTTCGGACTTTTTCATGTCGCTGACGATGGGGTGCATCAGATGCGGAATCTTACTGTACACCTCCATTTCGACGCCGCCCTTGGGGTCGAGCATAATCATCTTCACTTCGTCGGGTCGTCGCGTCATCAGGATGCTGAGGACGATGGTGTTCAAACACACCGATTTGCCGGTGCCCGTCGTACCCGCGATGAGCAGATGCGGCATGTCGGCGAGATCGTGGACGAGCGGTCGGCCTTCGCTGTCCTTGCCGAGAAACAGCGGAATCTTCGACTGGGCGACTTTCTTCGCCGACGCCAACAGTACCTCCTTGAGCCGGACATCGGCGCGGAACTCGTTGGGTACTTCGATGCCGACGGTGTTTTTGCCGGGGATCGGCGCGACGATGCGGACGCTCGGCACCTTCAAGTTGAGCGCGATGTCGTCGGCCAAGCGCGTCACTTTATGGACGCGCAAGCCGGTTTCCAAGGCAATCTCGAACTGTGTGACGACCGGACCCGTGTTGATGCCGACGACGTGGACATTCAGTCCGAAGTCGGTGAAGGTTTTTTCCAAGAGCGCCGCCCGGTCGCGCAGTTGATGATCGTGTTCGCTATAGTCGAACGGTTTGGCATCTTCGAGCAGTTTCAGCGACGGCAGTTCGTAGTCGGCGAAGCGCTGGCGATCCGAGACGGCCTCCGTCGGCGGCTTGCGGCGCGGAGGGGAGAACAGGTGCGGTCCCTGCGCTTCCTGGCGCGCTATTTCGTTGTGATGGTGAATGGGAATGATTTTCGCGGCGGTCGAGGATTCCTCCTCGCCGATCGGCGCTTCCGGTCGCTCGACCGCGTCCGCCTGAATCTTGGTTGTCTTCCCCATCGGCGGCGCGGAACCGCGCCGCGCCGGAGAGCGGGGTTGCATCGCTTTTTCCATCGGTAGCACTTGAGGTATGGAATTGGCGATTCCTCTCGCCGCGAACATTCGCCATAAAAATCGATACGACAATCGGAACAGCCCCGCCAGCGTCAGAATCAACCCGAGCGCAAGGCATCCGCCCAAGAGGATTTCTTGCCCCATCGGTTGGAGATTCTCTCGCAGGATCGCGTCGAGCCACGCGCCGATGCTGCCGCCGGGTCCAAGCGGAGGCTCCGCGCCTCGGAGCGAGTGTGATGGCCAGCGCTCGGCCAACGCAGCCGCCGTCAACGTTAACAAGAACCATCCCAGCGAACGCAACGTCCAATTCATCCAGCTTCGACGCAGCGCGAGACGGACGGCGAAGAGCATCCATGCGAAAAGAAAGACGTAAGCGGCTGCCCCAAGTGCCTGGCGTAATTCATATACAATGGAACCGTCGAGCCATTCGATCCCCTTCGGCTTGGAGCCGGTTGTGACGGAGGCGATGGTGCCGAGGGTCAGCAGGACGCCCGCGAGGAAGAGAACGCAGGCGGTGAGATACAGACGCCAATGGCGACGATCCAACATGAGGAAAGCTCCAGGTTGCGCTACGGGATGCCGCACATCGTTGGTTCATCGGCATGCGAGGGTCGGCTTCGTGAGGAAATAGCAGCTGAGGTTGGCGCGGCAAAAGGAAAAAGTTCATGGAACTGCTCTTAATCGATGACGAAGCGAGTCTCCGGCGAACGCTGCGGACGACGTTGGAGAGCATGCGTCATACCGTGGCCGAAGCCGGCTCCAGCGAACAAGCCTTGGATTGGCTGCGCAAACAGCGCTTCGATGCCGCCTTCCTCGATCTACGTTTGGGGCGCGAAGAGGGGATCGAGTTCCTGCCGCGCCTGTTGCGCGAGTCCTCGGGATTGGCCGTTATCATCATCACCGCGCATGCCAGCATCGCCTCGGCGGTGGAAGCGATGCGGGCGGGAGCTTTCGACTATCTGCCCAAACCGTTCACGCCCGATCAATTGCGTCTAGTTCTGGAGCGCTGGCGGCAGATGCGGCGCTTGCGAAATCAGGTGGCCAACCTCGAAGAACAGGTGCGCGCGGCGCTGCCGGAAGTCGATTTGCAGACGACGGAACCGATCGTGCGCCAGGCGCTCGATCTTGCCTTTCAGGTGGCTTCCAGCGAAGCCACGGTGTTGCTACGCGGCGAAAGCGGCACCGGCAAAACCGTTCTGGCCCGCGCCATTCACGAGCGCAGCGCGCGCGCCGGCGGTCCCTTTGTGGTCGTCCACTGCCCCAGCCTATCGGCTGAATTGCTGGAGAGCGATCTGTTCGGTCACGTCAAGGGCGCGTTCACCGGCGCGGTGCGCGACACCGAGGGCAAGGCGGCGGCGGCAGAAGGCGGAACGCTATTTCTCGATGAGATCGGCGATCTGCCGTTGTCCGTGCAACCTAAATTGCTGCGCCTGTTACAGGATCGAAGTTACGAACGAGTCGGCGAAACCAAAACGCGGAGTGTGAATATCCGTATTATCGCGGCCACCAACTGCGATCTTTCGGCGGCGGCGGCGGCGGGACGATTCCGCGAAGACCTCTACTATCGCTTGAACGTCATCGACATCGAGATGCCCTCGCTGCGGCAGCGTCCCGCCGACATTCTCCCGTTGGCTAGGCATCTGTTGGCGTTCTTCACACGGCAAACGGGCAAGGCCGTCCGCTCGCTTTCGCCTCAAGCCGAAGACGCCTTATTGCACCACCATTGGCCGGGAAACATCCGCGAGTTGCGCAACGCCATCGAGCGCGGCGTCATCTTGGCGAAGGGCGAAGCGTTGGAGCGCGAGCATTTGCCGGGTCCGGTCGGCAATCCGCCCCCGCCGCGCGTCGAGGTCGGCGGCGCGGTAACACTCGACGTGTTGGAGGCGGAACACATTCGCTGCGTCCTGGCCGATAGCGCTTCGCTCGAAGAAGCCTCCGCTACCCTCGGCATCGATCCCAGTACCCTGTATCGCAAACGGAAACGCCACGGATTTTGAGGCGGATGATGACTCTGCGTTGGCGCATTGCGTTGGCCCTGGCTCCCTTACTGTGTCTGTTGGCTCTCATCGGCGCAACGGCTATTTTATTGCTCCGCAATGTCGGCAATCGGATCGAAGACATTCTCCGCGAAAACTACGTCAGCGTCGAGGCGATGGTCGGACTCAACGAAGCTCTCGAACGCATCGACTCGTCGTTTCAATTCGCCCTCCAAGGCAAAGAAGACGCCCGGTCGGAATACAGCAAAAGTTGGTCCGTATACATGGAACATCTGTCGTGTGAGATCAACAACGTCACCGAGCCGGGAGAAGGCGAGTTGGTCGAGCAATTGCAGGAGCTTACGGCCACCTATCGCCGACGAGGCGACACATTCTTCACCGCCGAGATTTCCCAAGCGACGCGCAAGCGCATCTATTTTGACGGAACGGAGGAACCTTGTCTGTTCGAGTTGTTCCGCTCCATTAAAGCCGTAGCCTATTCGATTCGCAGGTTGAATCAAGAGAGTATGGAGAGAGCCAGCGTCAAAGCGAAACAAACGGCGACGATTTCGCAAATCGGCCTCGCCGTCGGTCTGACGGCCACCGTGGTACTCGCCGCATTCGTGATCTGGAGTACCACGCGCGCCGTGCTGAAACCGATCCAAGCCGTGACGCAATCGGTTATCGCCATCGGAGCGGGCAATCTCAATCAGGCCGTTCCCATCGTCTCCCACGATGAAATCGGTCACTTGGCCGAGGCGTTCAATCTCATGGCTCGGCATCTCCGCGCCTATCGGGAATCGCATTCGGCGCACCTGCTGCGCGTGCAGCGCACCAGCCAGGCCACCATCGACTCGTTCCCCGATCCGGTCGTCGTCATCGATCCCAATGGCCGGGTCGAGATGGTCAATCCGGCCGCCCATCGTCTCCTGGGAATCGCTCCTCCCGCCGATGGAGTCGAGGCTCCCGTCTGGATCCCTCCGCCAGCCCTCAGCCAACCGCTGGCCGACGCCCTCAACAAGGAACGCCTCTTCTTGACCCAGGCTTTCGACCAAACGCTCGCGTTCCGCCACAACGGCGAAGAACGCTCGTATCTCCCGCAAATTCTTCCCATTAAAGACCCTTTTAAGAACACTTTGGGGGCCGCCGTCGTTCTCAACGACGTTACCCGTTTTCGCCTGCTCGATCGCATCAAAAGCGATTTGGTGGCCACGGTCAGTCACGAACTGAAAACGCCTTTGACCAGCGTTCGACTCGTGCTGCATCTGCTGTTGGAGGAGACCATCGGCCCGTTGACGCCGAAGCAGACCGAGTTATTGATCGACGCCCGCGACAACGCCGAGCGCCTGTTGAATACAATCGAACACTTGCTGGCGCTGGCGCGCTTGGAAGAGGGACGCGAATGTCTGATTCTGCAATCGGAATCGCCTCAGACGTTGTTGCAATCCGCCGCCAACCTCATCCGGACGCGGGCCGAGTCCAAGCGCATTGAGGTAATCGTCGAAGACGCCGGAGGAGTTCCGCCCGTAGCCGCCGATGCCGTTCGTCTCGGCCACGCACTGAATAATCTTCTCGATAATGCGATTACCTACACCGAGCCGGGAGGGCGGATCACGTTGTCGGCCCAGACGCTCGACGAACAAACGGTACGCTTATCGGTGGCCGACACCGGAGTCGGAATTCCTGCCGAACATTTACCGCACGTCTTCGAGAAGTTTTTCCGCGTACCAGATCAAAGCCGCGGTCACGGCACCGGCTTGGGGTTGGCTATTGTGCGTGAAGTCATCCTAGCACACGGCGGGCAAGTGAGTTGCGAAAGCCGACCGGGACAGGGGACGACGTTTTATTTGAACCTGCGCATCTGGCATCCAGGCGAACCGGCGGCGTAAGCCCCCGGGTCAGGCGAACCGGCGGCGTAAGCCCCCGGGTCAGGCGAACCGGCGGCGTAAGCCCCCAGGTCAGGCGAACCGGCGGCGTAAGCCCCCAGGTCAGGCGAACCGGCGGCGTAAGCCCCCGGGCCAGGCGAACCGGCGGCGTAAGCCCCCAGGTCAGGCGAACCGGCGGCGTAAGCCGCCGGGTCAGGCGAACCGGCGGCGTAAGCCGCCGGGTCAGGCGTGAAACCCGGCGGCGTAAGCCGCCG
>JAKBCS010000071.1 GCA_021807595.1 Planctomycetota bacterium
TGTAAACCAGATCGTAGAATCGAGCCGCGCCTGCCGATTCGCGTTCGCGCGCTTCGCGGCTGCGCTTGTATGTCACCCCTGCCGCCCACACCTCTTGTTCGTCCAACGGAGGCAGCAAGCGCGCGGTATCGAATGACATGCCGGTGTCACCGGCATCGAAAGAAGCGGCAAGGAGCGAAGTAGGATCGTCGGCATGGAGGAAGTCGCTCAACGTCCGCGAATCCCCCGCCCGCAAGAGACGCACCGAACCTTCGTGGAGCAGGCCAACCGTCGGCTCGCCCGTCGCTCTCCGCACTTTGCACAACTGCATGATTGCCCCCATTAGCTATCCTTTTATGTCCATTATTCCGAGGTCTTCTCGATGCTCGCGGCGACCAACGAAGCCACTCGGCCTCGCAGTCGATTGATTTGTCCCTTGCCGTTGGGATGGACCCGATTGCTAAGAAAAAGTACCGTCGTTTGCTGCTCCGGATCGATCCAGATCGAGGTGCCGGTAAATCCGGTATGGCCGAAGCTGTTCTCCGAGAACCCCTCGCCTCGATTCGAGGAGAAAACCGTTCGCGCGTCCCAACCCAGCGTGCGCTGTCCGTGGGGCACGCGACGAGGCATCGTCATCGACCGAACGGTTTGCGCCTTGAGAACGCGCCGACCGTTAGAGGTGCCCTCGTTGAGAAGCATCTGCGCGAAGACGGCGAGATCGTCGGCAGTGGAGAATAGTCCCGCGTGGCCAGCAACGCCTCCAAGGAGATGAGCGCGCGGATCGTGGACTTCGCCGCGCAGCCAATTATCGCCGCGCTTCTCGGTGGAAGCGGCTCGCTTGGCTAACTCCTTATTTGGACGAAAACCCGTCTCGCGCAGACCGAGCGGTTCAAAGAGATGCTTGCGAGCATAGACATCGAGCGCCTCGCCGCCGACACGTTCGACCAACTCGCCCAGAACGATGTAGCCGACATCCGAGTATTTGAATTGCTTTCCCGGTTCGGCCAGCGGTTTTAGTTGGCAGATGCGTTCCAGCGCTTTCGTCCGTCCGTCTCGATAATCCTCCAGTGGATTGTCGGCGATTAGTCCGCCGGTATGTAACAGCAGATGTTCGACGGTAATCGCCGCCTTGCCTTCCTTGCCAAACTCCGGCCAATGACTCTCGATCTTATCTGTCAATCGGATCTTTTCATCTTCCAGCAGGAGGGCGATCGAAGCGGCCGTGGCAATCGGTTTGGTCAGCGAGGCGAGATCGAACACCGTATCGACTGTCATGCGCTCTTCCGCCGGTTGCTTGGCGCGAAGTCCATACGCCCTACGAAAAACAATTTTGCCTCGGCGCGCCACCAGAACGACCGCGCCGGGGAGTTGGCCCTTCTCGATCTCCGCGTTCACGACGGCGTCGATGCGGTCGAGCGTGTCGGCGCGGAGTCCGACCTCCGAAGGCTTTACTTGAGGAAGCCGCGCGGAGGGTTCGGCGGCAATCGCAACGACCGTGCAGGCAGTGAGAAAAAGGCGCGTTGGCGTATTCATGGTGTTGCTACCCTACAAGGCCGGATCGAATCGGGAAGGTGCGACGATTGCGGTCAATGCCGTCCATCGAATGGGAGTTCCGCAGGTATCGGCATCCCGCCAGGAGCCACATAAGGGGTGTCGATGCGAGATCCGGCGTGCCAGCCTATCGGTTTCGCTCCGCTCAATCCATCGCTTAAGGGCAAATCGAACGGCTCAGCTGCGCGAAATGGATGGGATTCCTCTTCTCTTGGTGGTATATTATAAGTTAAGAGAATGTTTTATGATCGGTAGGCTTCGCCGGTGTTAGAACCATGCCCGCGCGTCTCGTGGCTCTGGATAGCAACGCCAGCATCTTGCTGGATAAGCCGATTCTCCTGATTGGTCGCCATCCCGAGTGCGACATACAAATCGACTCACGGAAGATTTCGCGCCGCCACTGTTGTATCGCGCAAGTCAACGATTATCTCGTGGTCCGAGACCTGAACAGCACCAACGGCATTCGAGTCAACGGCGTCCGAGTCAACGAAGGGCGTTTGAACGAAGGCGACGAGTTGACAATCGGGAATAATCGCTACCGCTTATCTTGGGATGTCGCTGCCGGGTTGCCAGCCTCCGCGCCGGCTGTTCCGGCACGCAAACCGACAGCGCATCTCCCTTCGCCTCCAGCCAGCAACGAAGACGAACTGCTTGAGGCGAGCGATGAACCCGTGCCGCTCGACGAACCGGACGGCCCCGCCTCGTCGGCGCAGCCTTCCGTCGAGCCGCCCCCACCCCCCGCCGCGCGCGAGCCGTCCTACATCCTGCCCGATCAACTGGAACTGATGCCCAATAGCGATCTATATCCCGGTAGCACTTCCTCCTCATCTTCGAGCATTCATCCCCCCGCCTGAATCCGCGTCACGCAGAAGAATCGACGGGTGAAGAATTATTTGCACATCGCCAATCAATCTCGTAGCATGACGGCACGATGCCCCGTTTACCCCCCGTTTGTCCACAGAGAAAAGGAGTCTTTATGAAGAAGCTCGTCTTCGCAATGCTGATGTTGGCGGCCCCGATGGTGCTGCTTGGCGCGAAGGAAGAGGACAAGACACCTCACGCCGGTCCTAAAAATGCCGTCGCCGTAATCCACGGTTTCGGCGAGAGCCACGTCAAAGGCGTCGTCCGTTTCATGGCGACCGAAGACGGGGTCGTCATCCGCGGCGAGATCACGGGTCTGACCCCTGGCAAGCACGGCTTCCACATCCACGAATTCGGCGATTGTTCTTCCGCCGATGCCAAGTGCCACGGCGGACATTTCAACCCCGAAAAGAAGAAGCACGGCGGCCCGCACAGCGAGCAGCGGCACGTCGGCGATCTCGGCAATATCACGGCCGACGAGACCGGCAAGGCCACTTTTCATATGACCGACAAGCTGATCTCCCTGAGCGGTTCGCATTCCATCGTCGGCCGCGCCGTCATCATTCACGGCGGAGCGGACGATGAAAAGAGCGATCCGGCCGGAAACGCTGGGCCGCGCATTGCCGGTGGCGTCGTCGGCATCGCCAGCGCGGATCACAAGTAAACTACATTTATAGTCTCGGCCGGCGTCAGCCCGAGGCGAAACAATCCGCCAACGGGTGGACGCCGGCCGATCGTTCGATCACTTCATAGGGTTCTTCCCCCTCAATCCGCAGATCGAGTAAATGTCCCTCCCGGTAAGTCGCCTCGACGCGGTGCATGTTTCCGGTCACCGAGGCCAAACTACCCTCGGCGAACTCCAATCGCGCTATTCCCTTCTCCAGGATCTCAACAGAGACTCGCTCCGGCGTGTAACTCAAGAGACGCCAGGGTAGGTTGCAGCGCAGCTTGCGGTTTGCCGGAGGTGGTATCTCATAGTCGCGGTAGTCGTTCGGATTGCCGGACTTGCCCGCCTCGGCGGCTTTGACGATGTTATAAGCCTCACGGGCCGTTACATAATGAAGCCGGAAGGGTGGGCGGTTCCACCACGTCTCCATCGCCGTCCACAGCGCGTCGTTGGCCGCACTGAGGAAACTGGTCCGATTCTGCATGGCGTGGGTTTGCATTTTGATGAAAACCCATTCGGGTCTACCCGGTATATGGACGTTGCCCGCAAGCCAGGCGGCCAAACGCCGCGGATGAGGGGGCGACGAATTCTCCACAGCCGCTTCCTCAAAGCAGCCGTGGTGCCAATCGATGGCTAAGGGGCCTTGAAACATCAAGAGGCCGCTGCGTCTGTCGCTTCCGACCTCAACGGGAACGCCGCGATCGTAGGACTTGGCTTTGCCGTCTTCATGGGCGTAATAGATGCAATTGGTTGACCGGGGCTGAGCCGGCGATCCGAGCGAAGGAAAGGTGAAGTCCGCGTAGCAGCCGGTCTCGTACAGTGCTTGCAACTCCGTTGCGCATCCGCTCAGAGCGTCGTCCCCCGCTCCATTGTCAAGGGCCGAATTGCCGGCCACATAAGCGTAAAGCCCACGCGGACTCGCCTCGGCAGTGCGCATCGCTCCGAAACGATTGAACCAATCCAGACCCGTTCGCAACTTGTCCAGCATGGATTCGTGAGTGTCGTGGCCGTGGTGCAAGTGAAACTCGACCTCGCCGAAGCCGCGAAATACACAGTCGCTCAACGCCTGAACGCAACCAGGATTGGGATAGTCGTAACGGTAGAACCAGGTGTGTTGCGGCGGGCGTCCGTCGGAGTCGCGGCGCTTTTCGGCCAGGGCTTCGTACTCGGCACACCAGGAGCGCACCGAATCGACCGCCGCCGCGTCGCCAAAGCGCCGCGCCGGCTCGAAATGGTCCGAGCAAAGCACCATGATGTCGATGGGACGATCGTTGGGAAGCAGTCGCCGATCGAAGGCGCGATGCTTCCTCATGTAATCCATCAACCATCCGCCTCGTAAGGCATTCCAGCGAAACATTCGGTAAAATAGTTTGGGCAGTTGGGTCAGGGCTTTCGTAAGCGAGCAACTTTGCTCAGGGTCGAATCCGAGGATAAACTCAGACATGCTCGATCTACTTCACTCAACGAGGTTAAGACGGCAGCGCTCTCGTCACGTCGTTGTAACAAGAATCCTTGCGCCACGGTCGATCGACTGAACAAGAACTTTCCGGACGGTTCGGCCGGCAGTTCGTTTACCACTTCGCTGTCTATCGACGTTGCATCGCCGAGGTGGCGGTGCGTCGCATTTTGAAGATATTCAAGATCCTCCACAGGATTAAAATTGCGTCCGGGCTTGATCCGGTACGTCACTGCGCCGCGCCGCTGTTGTAGTATTTGCACTTGCCCCAAGCTGGGCCGTTGGGCGATCACATAGGTGGCTAAAAAGACGCCGGAAACCAACCGCCCGTCGTCGCCGACAAGGAAATCGGTAACCCGTCCCGAAACGGACTTGAGGCGAGGCAAACCGCGTCCACACGGACACGCGCCGTTTGCCCACGCACCCAGATCACCGATGCGATAACGAATCAAAGGCATTGCATGATTCAGGAGGTCGGTGACGAGAATCGAACCCATCTCGCCGGGCGCGGCGGGGCCTTTGGGCGTTTCGATTTCGAGGTACAACCCTTCCGCCATGACGTGAAGCCCGCAATGAGCAGAACATTCGCTGGCGATGACGCTTACCTCGCGGCAACCATAGCGATTGTATACGGGACAGCCAAATGTGTCTTCGAGTAAACGGCGGTCGTCCTCTTCCAACACTTCCGCCGAGGTGACGATGGAATGAGGGCGATGCGGCGTCGCACCGACCGCCTGCAAATAGCGTGCGAACAAAACCGCCGCGCGCGCGTAGGCTTGGAGGATACGCGGTCGATAGCGGAGTAGATTTGTATGAAACTCGGCGAGGCGTGCTTCCGTGAGATGGCCGGCGTCGAGCCACATCGGTTCGCGCAAAAGAACACTGCGAAGACGGGATTTCCAGGTGTTGGTCGGGCGATCGCGCGGCGCGCCCCAGAGTACCGCGGCGCGGTCGCCGACGCGCCAACCGGCCCAGCGATTGTGGCGCAGAGTGGCCGCCGCCCGCGAGCATTTGCGCGCCTTGCTCAAATAGAACGAGATCGGCGTGCCCGTCGATCCACCCGTCTGATTGGGGATTAAATCGCCGCGCGGCCAATCCCGCGCCACCATGTCTTCGCCGCGCTCTTGAATGTCGCGCTTTTCCAAGATCGGCAAGGCGCGCAAGTCGTCAAGTCCGCGTAGATCTTGCGGAGTCAATCCGGCGCGCTCGAAACGCTCGCGGTAGAGTGGGCATCGAGCGTAGGCGCGGTCGAGCAAATCGCGCAATCGATGCCATTGGAGATCGCGAATGGCATCGGGCGATAAGAACTGGGTGCGCTCGTACTCGCTCAGGCATCGCAGCTCTTCGAGATCCCCATTGCGCCACAGAGACAAAGGGTAGAATACATTGCGGACCAATTTTGGGTATAAAGTCACAGTCGTTCTCTCCTCGCAACGAATTCTCGTTCTTCGCCAACCGGGAAACCTTCGCTCATCGCGTCGCCGCCGCTTCTTGAAGCGAGGCGGCCGACAGCGTCGCCGGACGTGGTAGCGAACGCTCGATGAACAGCTTGTGCCACAGGTCGTAAACGAGCAGGCTGTAGAGAAACCACGTCGGTTTTCGTCTCAGGCGCGCCAACGTCTCGGCATCGACGAACTCGTGGGGAGCAATGCGCTCAACGAGAGGGCGCAGGCAGCCGCCCGGCGCGAGCCACTCGAAAATCGGCTGGCCGAAGCCGAGCTTCGAGCGCTTCGCCAATTCAGCGGGGGCCAAGCGCGTTAGGGCACGCTTCAGTACGTCTTTTGGCTTTCGGTAGTGGAAGCGCGCCTCCGGTGCGAGATTAAGGGCCAAACGAGCGATCCGCGAATCAAGAAAAGGACAAAGAAGATCGGCACCAGAGCTATTGAAGAGCGTAGTCCACAAGGATGCGCTATCCATCGCCTCGCCGAGGAAGCCGGCGGCATGAAGCCGTTCTTGCGGGCTTTCGGGCACGTCGTACCAATCGAGCAACGATCGCCGATCCGACGACGCCCGCGCCGCTGCCCGCGCGCCGAAACAGGCTTCGACCGCCTCCCAATCGGTGAACGCCGCCACGCGATTGACCGGATGCAAGAGATAGTTCCAGTCGTCGCAGTGGTTCGCCAAGCGCAGCGCCGAGGCCAAATGCCTTCGACCACAGAAATCGGCGACGAGCGCACCCCCGCTCCGCAGCCATGCAGACGGAACGAATCGACGCATCGTCTCGGCATTGTGCAGTTCGTCGGCCAAGCCCAAACCGAACAAGCTGTCCGCACCTTCGCCGCACAGCCCGCTGGTAGTTCCGCACTCGACCATGGCCCTGGCCAGATGCCCGAAGTAAGCGCTCTGGACGTGATTGGGAGGCTCCCCGGTCGAGATCAGCGCCTCGAACAAATAATCGGCATAGGGATCGTTGGCGGACACCAGGGTGTGACGGCTGCCCAAGGCGCGGCTGGCCGTCATGGCATAATCGGTGTCGCCCCAGGTGTGTGGATGATCCACATCGATGGAGAAACTCGGCGGCAGATCCTCACCCGGCGTCAGGCGGTTCCAGATGGCCTGCAAGAAAGAGCTATCGACTCCGCCAGAGAGCAGATTGGCGGCACCCGGACACAATTGAGCGCAATCCTGGAGAACGCGCTCCATCGTTTCGTCGAGCAGATCGACCGATTCGCCCGGCGGAACGGTCGCGCCGCGCAGATCGGCGAACGTCTGCCGCTGTTCGCGCGTGAAGCCGCGCGCATCCCAACAAACCTGCTCGCCGGGAAGCAGGCGATAGAATCCGTCGAACAACGTCTCGCGCCCCGGCACGCAGCGATAGAGGAAGAATGCGGGCAAAACGTCGCGGTTCGAGCGCGGGGCGGATGGCGCGGCGTCCACCAGGTCCGCGAGATTGCTCCCGAAAAGCAAGCCGTCCCGCGAGGGGCGATAATAGGTAAAACCCGATCCGAAAAGATTGCGATACAGCAGCGTCCGCCGCGCCTGTCCATCCAACAGCGCGAGTGTGAAACTGCCGTCCAACCACTCGATGGACAGTTCGCCGCGTTCCAGATAGTGACAGCGAATCTCCTCGGCCACGCGCTCCAGATCGAGCGCATCCCGCGAATCGCTGGGACGCGCGTACCCTCGGATGAGCAAAGCCAACGAGTCCCAGGTGAATAAGCGACAACACGGACCCGTTGCATGGAGAAATAGTTCGGCGTCCTCTCCCATCCAGCCCCAGTCCTCGTCGATGAGGCCGACGCCGACAGTCGTTCGACGGTCCATTAGATTGCGCTCGAATATGCCGCCCAAATAGTTGATTTTCACGTCGATCACCTCCTGCGATCCCGATGAAACTCGGGAGATACCTCTACTTGTTTAGGGCGACTGGACAAAACGAATCGGGTTGTGTTTGATTTCTTATGCCATCGTGGGGGAGGACGGTCGCGGCCAGATTGGCTACTCGATATCCCCGCGACCACGCAAAGCGGTCGAACCGTCGCTTGGCCGCCTCGGTAAGAGCGCGAACGAACTCCTTCTCGCGGCGCGACAGAAACCCCGCAGCCCAGAGGACGACCGGATACGTTAGCCACATACCCAGCTTGATCGGCCAAACCCACGTCGTCTGGGGTAGGAACCGCGAGAGCAACCACAATCCGATCGACACTCCCAACAAAGCCGCCAGGCGTCTCCATTCGTGGCGAACCGGAAAGACACGTCGGGAGACGGCCCAAGTGGAGACGGCGAGGAAGAAGAAGCCGATCAAGGTGGCCAGGGCCGCTCCCATTCCACCGTACCGGGGGATGAGTAGCGCATACATGGACAGCATGACGGTCGTGGTTGCCAGTGTGATGCCCAACTTCAGCCCCGTTCGATGCCGTACATACAAGCCCGCGTCCATGAGCGAGGAGGCCGATTGAAAAAAGTAGGCCAGCAACACGGGAGCCACGACTGCCGCAGCATCCGAATAGGGCGCGCCGCCCAACAGCAACACGATCTCGTCCTGAAACAGTGCCAGAGCCAAAGCCACTGAGACATACGCCGTCAGGATGCGCGTGTTGGCCGCTCCGAACACCTCGGCTGCGTCGTCTCGCTCGGCCACCTGATACATCTGACTGCTCCACACCATGTACAGCGGCGATACGGAAAACACGACGACGCCAAGCGCCAATTTATACCCCAAGGCATAGGTACCGACCTCGTGGAGGTCGCGGCAGCGCAGCAAGAAGAAGCGGTCGCCGTGGTGGAGCATGAAAAAACATAGACCGCCGGGAACCAACGGCAGAGCAAAACGAAGCAGGCCGCGCAGATGGTGGAGAGTCGGCAAACTCGGCGAACGCAGTGCCTCGCGCCCGCACAAGCCGAGTCCGAACACCGCGGCGACGACCGCCGACGATGCCAGCGCCCCCGCCACACCTCCGCGCAGATACTTCACGAGCAACACGCAAAGGACAATACGGAGTAGAAATTGGCTAATCGTGATCGTCACGAAGCGAACGGATTCGACTCGGGCTTGCAACAACGTCAAAGGCACTTGGCTGAGCGGCTCAAGCAAAATCGCCATCAGGGCCAGACGGAATAGCTGAGGACCGATACGTCCGTCTTCTGCGTGGGTGAAGTGATTGAGCAGGCGGCCGAGCGGTTCCGCAAAAGACATTACCACTCCCCCGCCGATGAGGATCGTTGTGCCGAACAGGCTCATCGTCGTGGCGACGACTTGCCGGCGTTCGCTCTCACACTTGCTCTGCTGATAGAACGTCAAGAGTGCCTGACGAAATCCGCCGAACATCAAAATAGTACCCACGGTGTCCGCCATGCGACCGAGAATTTCCAGCACGCCGTAGTCGGAGGGAGACAGACAGCTCGTGTATAAGGGTAGCAGCACGAACCCGCCCGCCTGCACCAGCATTCCGGCCAGCCCATAGATCGCCGCGTGTTTAAGAAACGAACGACTACTTATCATCTGCGATGGCCTCTTCGATAGCTCATTGTTCCAACACGAGTTGCTTGGCTGTCTCCGTCCGTCGAACGAAATAGGGCAGCTTTCGCCGCGGTCCTCCCAGGGCATCTTCGCGTTCGCGGCGGCGAATGCAACAAACGGCGACGACCAGGAAAGCGGCAAACCAACGCCAGTTGTAACGGTAAAGGGTGTGTCCGGACCACCCTAAAACCAGAAGCAAAACGAGCAAAATGCCCAGATTGCGCGACAGATAGAACAAGAAATCGCGCGGCTTGTCGGGGTGCGTGCGATAATAGGAGCGAATGGTCCGGCAACTGAGGGCGAAACAGACCGTATACCCAATGAGATAGAGCGCGCCGAGCAGGCCCATTTCGCACAACGTTTGTCCGTAAAGATTGTGAGAACCCATCATGCGTCCGGTCGCGTAATCGAACGAGCGCGGGCCGTTGCCGATCAACAGATTGTTCTGCCAGGCGTGAATGCCGTCGAGCAATCCATCGAGACGGCTGTTCGCCGACTGATTGGCGTTTTTAGGTCCGTAGCTGGAATCGACGATGGTGAGATAGCGATTTTGAAGCGATTCCGGTAACGCCACGGTGGCTACCGCGAAGGCCGCCGCGCCGCCAATTCCGCCCAGTACGACGACCAACAGCTTGCGCCGCACCGACACGAGCAGAGTCAGCGTGCCACATAGACACAGGCCGATGAATCCTGTCCGCGATCCCGTTAGCGAGATGCACATGCACGCCCCGGCTAGATGAAGCACCAACAATATCTTCAATATCTTCGGAGGTTTCGCCATCCACAGCGTCAGGGCCAACGGAACCGTGTAAAGCAAGGTGGAGGCGAAGGCGTTGGGATCGCCGAACGACGAATCGATGCCGTTCATGCGCACGATGCCCATACGATACTCGTAGCGGCCATTCAAGAATTCCAGAAACGAATGGGCCATATACAAGCCGACCGAACCGACGAACATGACGATCATCCACCACAAGCTCCGTTCGTCGCGCACCGAGGTTAAAAATAATAAGTAGAAGACGATGACCTTGAAGAAGTCCTCGACCGTTCCGGCGCAGATTTTCTTGTCCATGTAGGGGCTGGACAGCCAGGACACGAAAAGGGTCGCGGAAAACAGAGCCGTGAAGTAGTGAATGGGATTGGCATTCCAGCACTTCGGCGAGAACAACCAGACGACGAGCATGGCGATCATGTAAATGCGTTCGATCTGCATGTCTCCGAGTGCCGGCCAAACCTCGAAGGGGCGATGCACATACAGCCACATGTATCCACCGAGCAGCCAAATCATGGGAGCATCCTCACAGAGCGGTTAAGCCGCGATCGGCTCCGAAGGTACAGCGGTGGAACGACTCGACGAAACGAACCTCGCCAACAAGGCGGCCAAGCAATCGGTGTCGCCGCTTTCAATGCAAACGAGTACGCGCTCGGCGTGAATTCGCAACGAGGGAACGTGTTCGAGGAGATTCGCCCGCGCAGCGCGGCTCGCCATGATGATGGCATCGGCTCGCGCCAGGGATCGGCATAGGGTCCATCGTTTCATCCCTCCCAGCCAACCCGGAAACTGATGGGGCCGCAGCGGCTCGTGCAGAGTCACGACATGGGGCAAGCCGATCCCCAGATTGGCGAGAGAAGCGTGCGCCGTGGCCGTCAATCCGTGCGAATGGATCAGCGCATGACTGCCCTCGCGGAGAAGTCGCCGCAAGACCGGCCACAATCGGCAGCGACCGTTTTCAACCGGCGCGCCGACGAGGTCCAAACCGTCGCCCTCGCCGCAGCCCTCGCGCAGCCGTCGCAACGACTCGTCGTTGGGACCGACGAACGTGAAGCGGAAGCCGACGGAACGCAGCGCCAAATCGTTGGCGAGCAGGTGCGCGCGCACCCCTCGGATCGGCCAACGTGCCGCCAGGAGGACGCGAGGCGGATCTTCCGCGGCAGCCCAGCGGCGCATGGCTTCACTGGCCGCAACGGGCCGCGCCTCGGGAGAGAGAGCCGGACGTACAGGCATCGGTTACAGACTCCAGGCGACAGTGCGAAGGAACAGTCGAAGAAGACTCTTCGACCGCGAGATCGCGGACAGCGCGCATGCACCGTTCCGTGGTGAACCAGGCGGCGCGCTGGCGGGCGCGCTCGCCCATCCGCCGCGCCGCTCCGGGGTTATCCAAAACCCAACGAATGGCACGACGAAGACTTTGGGGATCGGTATAATCTACAATAAGTCCATCGACGCCGTCTTGGATAAAGTCGACGGCCCAACGTCGGCCAACGGCAATCGTCGGCTTGCCGAGCAACATGGCATTCAGACACGTCTGTTGACCGCCTGAACGCAGCGTCCCCGGCATCATCGGCACGACGATCAGTCTCGCTCCCGCCATCGCTTGCCGAAATCCTTCCGGCGTCGTGCCCTCCACGCGAATGTTCGCGGGCAATTCGACGCCGGAGAACAAGTCGCGTCGCGTCGAGGCGATCCAGACGGGGACATCGACTTCTCGGGCGGCTTCGATTAAAGTAGGATAATCGCGGTCGGAATTGCCGCCGGCGAACAAATAGCCCGCGTCGCGCGCTTCATAGCTGTAATCGTGCAGCGTGTGATGGAACGGCACATACTCGAATTGATCCGGCGAGAGACCGAAAGCGCGCGGGAAATCGACGACTTCGTGACTGGCCCAGACGACGAAGCGGCGCGCCGAGCGCGCCGCCAGGCGCAGGCGCAGCTGCTTGAACCATGCCTTCCAGGGCGAGGCGGGCATCTCCCAGAGACAGTCGATCAGAACGTGCGGCTTGCGCCCCCACGGACAAAGCGCTTGCAGCCAAGCGAAGAGCATGCCGCTCGATCCGCCGTCGGTAACAACGCCGTGGCATCGGCTTCGCCGTGCGAACAGGCGCAAGCCGGCGAGCAAGCCGGTCAGATTGTACGCCCAACGATTTCCGAGGCTGCGCAGGAGCCAAGTCGGCGGCTTATTAGGACCGACGAAGGTGGTATTGTCGCCCCAAAATCGACCGGGCTTACCGGGAATGTCAGTCAATACGATTGACATGCAACATCCTTTCGTAGAAATCGGTGAAGCGTCGTACCATCGCCTCGCGGCTAAATCGATTCTGGGCACGATTCCGCGCCGCCGCGCCCAAGCGACAAGCGAGCTTTCGATCTCGCAGTACCCGTCCGATCGCCTCGGAAAGTCGCCCGGCATCGCCCGGCGGAATCAATAGTCCGTGAACGCCGTCTTCGATCAAATCGGCGGCGGCTCCGACGCGCGTGGACACGATGGCCCGTCCGGCAGCCATGTATTCCAGGAGTGCGTTGGACATGCCCTCGGCGTGCGAACAGAGGACAGCCACGTCGAGATCGGCCAAGAACGACGGCACGTCGGCTACCCCACCCAGCAGGTGAAAATGGCCGCTCAGTCCCAGCGCCGCCGCTTGCCGTTCCAGTTGCTCCCGCAACTCGCCCTGCCCCGCAACGAAGAACTCGGTTCGCGGATGCTCGACGCGAACCCTTGCCGCCGCCTCCACGAAGACATCTAACCCTTTTACGGGTCGTAAATTGGCAACAATGCCGACGCGGAGGATTTTGCCGTCGGGCGGTTCGGAAGACAACGGCGAAAGGTCGTGAAATCGCTCGAAATCGACGCCGTTCTCCAGCACCAACACCGTCTCCGGTCTCGGTCGCTCGGCTTCCAACAGCGCCCGTTTCGCCGCCTCGCAGTTCGCAATGGTGCCGGTGGTCAAGGCGTTGAGCATTCGACCGAGCCGGCAATGGAGCGGAGTCAGCCAATGCCCCAAATTGTTGCGCGTTCGCAAGCGATGCCGCACTCCCGCCAGTTTGGCAAGGGGAATGCTGAAATAACTGCTGTCGGCGAAGTAAGCCTGTACCACTTCGATGCGCTCGCGTCGCAGCCAACGGACGAATCGATACGCTTGCACCAGAGTGCGCGGATGGCGCAACGCCCCGACTCCCAAACGAAGAATGGAGCAGCGATCCGGCTCTAAGGTTTGTGACAGCGGATTGTCACCGCGAAGCAGACACAAGTAGGGCCGGATGCGCCGGCGATCCAGACGCTCGATGAGCGCCAACAGTTGTGACTCGGTGCCCGCTGCCGCCAATTCGTCGATGACAAAGCATATGCGCAACGGCTGCCGCGGATCGTCCGAGCGGTACGAGTACCGCGCCGTCGTCTCCATCTTTCGAGGGACACCAATCGTCGAGGGCACGGTCATCGATTGCATAAGGAATCCACCGTCATAAGATCGTCGTCTTGCGAGAACGTCGCCTTGTCTGGGTTCGAGGCCGGGGCGTCCGTCGCCGAGGACGAACGATCGTCGCCTTCGCCGGCCTGGGGACACAATTCCGCGAACGCTTCGCGATACAACTCTGCTTGCATGGTGAAGCCAAATTTCTCTTGCACGCACAACCGCCCGCGCCGTCCCATCTCCGGCAGTTCGTCTGGGTTTTCCAGCGCGGCGAGTATACGATCGGCCATCGTCTCGGCATCGCCGGGCGGAACGACGTAGCCACTTACCCCGTCTTCAATGATCTCCGGCGTCCCTCCCACGGAAGTGCCCACCACCGGCACGCCGGCCCCGAACGCTTCGAGAACGACGTTGGGCATGCCCTCGGTGTAAGACGGCAGCACGAGCAAATCGAAGTACGGCACGAAGCGGTCGAGATCGGCTCGAAAGCCGGCCAACAGGAAGTTCTGTCCCATGCCGGCCGCGTTGATTTGTTTTTGCAAGCGCCCGCGTTCGGGGCCATCCCCGAACAGGACGAAGCCGATGGAAGGCTGTTCGCGCAGCACTCGTTCCGCAGCCGCCACGAAGACTTCAAAGCCCTTCTCGGGGCTGAGCCGTCCCGCCGCGCCGACGACATGGGTGCGCGGCTGCCGGAAGTAACGCAACAGCTTGGCCCGATAGCGAGCATCCGGATCGCGGAATCGCCCCGGATCGATGGCGTTGTAGATCACACGGATGCGATCGGAGGGCACGCCGGTTCGCCGAACCCGAGCCGCCTGAGCCTCCGACACGCAGACAACCCGATCCATCCAGCGCAAATGGACGCGGTCGAGCCTCTCGTACAGGCGGACCTTGAAACTCTCTCCGGTCCAGCCGCGCGCCACGGCGACGACAGGTATCTTTTGCCGCCGCGCCGCCAGACGACCGAGGAGATTGGCCTTATATCCGTGGCAACACAGAACGTCCGCCCCGACCCGTTCGAGATGTCCGGCTATCTCGCGCGTCGCCGACCACAATCTCGGAGTATCGTATTTCAGGGCCGCAGCCTCAAAACCGTGGTGCCTGGCCGTACTCAAAAAAGATCGACACCGACCCCCTTCGGCAAACGACAGGAAGATACTTTGATGCGTCTCTGGCAGATGATGGGCCAACCCCAACATCTGCCGTTCGGGACCGCCGTGAAACGTCGATGCGGTCAGGTGAACGATATTCATCGGCTCTTCTCTCCTCCGTAAATCGGGTTCAAATCCCGACGCTCCACTGCTTCCGTCCGCTGGGTAAGCCCCAACTACCGCCGGCGAATCTTCCCTTCGGCCGCACACTGTCGCCACACGTCCTCCATTCGCTCGGCCAACGGCTCCCAGTCGTACTGTTCGAGGACCTTCTCCCGACCTCTCTCGGCCTGCGCTTGGACGATCTCCGGATGGCGAACGGCGGAAACAATAGCATTTGTAAGATCGTCGATGTCGTCAACTACCGTAAGTTCTTGCCCCTCTTCCAAGCGCAACCCTTCGACTCCGACGCGCGTCGAGACGACCGGCGTGCCGCTGGCCAGCGCTTCGAGGATCTTGAGGCGCGACCCGCCGCCGATGCGCAAGGGCACGACGAGCAAGCCGCAATCGGCGAGGTAGGGTCTCACGTCGGGTACGTTGGCGTGCAACTCGACTCCGGGCATGTTGTCAACGCGACGGCGCAGAGTATCGGAAGGATTGCGGCCAACCAAGCACAATCGAGTCTGCGGCTCGACCGCGCGGACGGCAGGAAACACGCGTTCCAGCAGCAGCGATACGCCATCGAGATTCGGCCGCCAATCGAGACTGCCGAGAAAGAGCAAGCGATGCGCCGAGCGACGGCGGGCCTGCGGCTGAAAATACTGAGTATCGACGCCGTTTTCGACGATATCCACACGCGCCGCGCCGAAATCCTCGCGCAGCCGTTGGGCGTCTGTGGTACTGACGGCGACGGTACGCTCAACTTGACCGAGTATTCGTTTCTCAAAACGCTGAAATTTGTGCCACTGTCTCCCGATGTACCAACGGCGCAGCGGATTGGTCTCGGTCTCGTAATAGCGCTGCCAGATAACCGATTCGACGTTGTGGGCCACCACCACCCGGTGCTTCTCCGCGATGCCCCGTAGCGACTCGGCATAAGGAGTCCATTCGCAGTGCCATACGTCTACGCGCCGCCGGCGGGCGATGTCGGATAAGGCTCGACGCAAGGCCCGACTGTTGTGGGTGGCCACCGAATAGGGCAGCGACGAGAGCAAATTTGCCCCGAGGCGAAGATAGAAGCCAAGCCCAGACTTCGCTGGAACGGCGCGGTCGACGACAACGGTTTCCACGCCGCGATCGGCGAAGAATCGCGCTGCTTGCTCGGCTTCCTCGGCGTTTGCGTTGCGATGGCATACATAGGTGAGGCGGTGGCGCTGCGCCAGATGGAGCGTCAAATTGAGCGTGCGTATGCGCTTGCCCGAGGTGGGTGGATAGGGCAACTCTTCATCGACCATCACCACACGCAGCGCGGACGCTGGACGAGATGAGGAAGAGAAAAGTGCCGTTGTCGAGAACGTATCGCGCATGAGTTTCACCTTCATCTCGGTCGCACCGCTTTAGGCCGCTCGCTGCAGCGCATCGGTTGAGGTCAGCCATTCGCCCAGCGCTTCGGACATCGTGGCGAAGCGAAAATCTTTCAACAGTCGAATCAGGCGCGTCTCCGTTTTTCGCAATCCGACGTAATGGCGAAAGGCGCGCAAAGCACCGGGGCGCAAACGCGGCTGCTCCGGATCGAACTCCCACGGGTGCAAGTAGACGGCAAAGGGGCGGCTCGCCGCGTTGATGGCCTGCAGTCCACGGCGCGTCATGCCGTAGGGGTAAAGTCGGAAATATCCGCCGCCACCGACGGGGAGAGGATAGCGCATCAAACGCCAAACGGGAGGCGGAAACTCCCATAAGCAACCCCCCGTTCGTTCGATGCGATGCGGATACAGCGGGGCATCGGCCATGCCGTAGCGGTCGTGGTGCGTGGGATAAATGCTGGAATCGAAGAGGAAGCCTTCTTCCAAGAGTACGTCGAGCGCCCACTCCGACTGCTTGGTAATCGAGAAGCTCGGCGCTCGGTACGAACAGACACTCTCGCCGAGAATGTCTTCCAGCACCAACCGCGCCAGTCGTAAATCGACGCGGAATTGCTTCGGCGATTGTTGATAAATCAAGCGATGGGCATAGCTGTGGCAGCCGATCTCATGGCCCGCGGCGCGAATGGCGCGGACGAGAGAGGGCTGCCGTTCGGCCACCCAGCCGAGAATGAAAAAGGTTCCGCGCACTCCCGCCTCGGCCAAAAGATCGAGAAGGCGGCGCGTGCTATCGCCGACGCGCGGCGGCAGCATCTCCCATTGCGAGCGCGAGACGCAATGATCGAAGCCGGAGACGTGATAGTAATCTTCCACATCGATCGTCAGCGCGTTTAGCAACGGGCGCGGAGTATCCGGCACGCCGGGCTTTGTCACCCACGGGAGTCGCTGATTCTTTATCATTCGCGGACTCCTTCCATCTAGGCCGCACGACGTTTCGATTGCACGCTCGGAACGATATCTTCTTCGGGAAGTCGTTGGCAACCCAGTAACATCTCGGACCACACTCCGATGGCGGCACCGGCGTGAATGGTCGGGAACACTAGGGGCAACCAGGGCAAGACCTTCCCGTCGCGCTCGTGGATGCAGAGTGCGAGACTGGCGAGGAGAACCACCGCGACATAGACGCCGAGGACTCCGACATACAGCAGTGCCGCAGCCGCGCTCCACCACGCAAAGAGAGGGCCGACGACAACTCCGGCCAGAAACACCGCCGGCACGAACCCAGGCAACGAGAACGTATCGGGATGTTTGCGGAGCAGCCGAACTCGACCTCGGCCATAGCGCACCATTTGCTTGAACAGCCCCGACAGCGAGGCGCGCGCACGGTAATGGACGCGCGCTTCAGGCGCGAACCAGCAGGTCATGCCGGCCCGTGCGACCCGATGGTTGAACTCGACATCCTCGCAGGCATCGAAATGTTCGTCGAACAGTCCGACCGTCTCGAACACGCCGCGGCGATAAGCGATGGCCGCGCTCTGCGGAGGTATAAACCCAGGACGGTCGGAGTAAATATACGAGGCGGGATGATGGCCCAGACGCGATGCCCGCGCCGCTGCAATCGCTCGTTGAAGACTGCTGGCGTTCGTGGCGTCCAGCGGTTGCGGACGAGCCACGCAGTCGGCATCGCTCTCGGCGAAGGCATCGGCGACACTCTGTAGATAATTAGGATTGTTTAACTCACAATGTCCGTCTATCAGCAACAGAATGTCGCCGCGCGAAGCGCGGATGGCCACGTTGCGGCCGGCGCTCGACCAGCGGCGCGGGTTGTCCAGAAGGCGCAATTGTCCGTATCGAGCTTGCAGGGCCGTCACAACGGCGCGCGTCTCGTCCGTCGATCTCCCATCGGCAACGAGGATCTCATAGCGGGCCGGGTCGTAACGCTGTTCCAAGAGTTGATGCAGCGTCGCACCGAGAAAAGCCGCTTCGTTTCTCACGGGCACGATCGCAGAAATAATCGGAGGCACCGTGCGAGGCGAACGAGCGCGACGAAGCCGATGTCGTTCAAGTGCTAATTCATTCATCGTTTGTATCCGTTATCCAAGCGGCGGAAATCGTCCCTTGCCCTCTGGTTCTCTTTCCTCCCCTGAACTCAGGCGACAAGGGGAGTCCCGGACCTCTTAAGCACAACGGCGAGCGCGCGGCGATGGAAGGTCGGTTAGTACGTCGCGCATCGCCTCTTCCACCGTGGGACCATCGGGGATTCCGAGAAGTTTTCCGGCAATGCCGAAGGGCAACCCCAGCGAGTAGGCAGCCGTACAAACCAACAGTCGAGCGTCGAGCCAGGGGCTGAGGTGTCGGATATAGAACAGATCGTGGGCGAGTTTGCGGCGCACACTGATGAGGTCGGAATCGGGAGGCAACTGCACTTGCGCCAAACCCGTCACTCCAGGACGCACCGTGAGCCGCTGCCAGTAGCCGGGCAATTCGCGTTCCAGCTCTGGGACAAATTCCGGTCGTTCGGGACGGGGTCCGATGAGGCTCATTTCACCGCGCAGAACATTGAGTAGCTGGGGCAATTCGTCGAGATGCGTGGCGCGAAGAAAGGCACCGACGGGCGTGACGCGCGGATCCCCGGGCATCGACCACCGCGCCCCAGTCAGCGATTCACAGTTGTGAATCATCGAACGTATCTTCCAGATCGCAAAAAGCCGACCGTCTTCGCCGACGCGCGTTTGCGAGTAGAAAGCCGGGCCGCGCGAGGTCAGTTTGACGAATAGCGCAGCCAAGAGGACGATCGGAACGGCCGGCACGATCAAGAGTACGGCCAGGAGGAAGTCGGCGACGTACTTGCTCGAAAGATACCAGCGATGGTTAAGGGGACGAACCGGCTCGCGGTCGAGCGGCAAACGCCTGCGTCGCATCGAATCGAGTGCGAACGCGCTTTCGTATCGAGAATCCGTGCCGTCGGCGACGACGCGGCGATTGGTTTTGGTCTGCAAGGTACTCGCCTCCATGCAAAAACTCTTCCGGCGACCTTAAAATAGCTTCTTTCCCCGATCCTTCGGAGAAGACATCGATCCCGCCGCGCGGCTAACTCGCGCCGAACAGCTTTTTTCGCAGCTCAGGCAACAACTGCTTGAGAAAGTCTTCGCACGGTTCGTTCCGGCTCGACTCGTTCAATCCGCTCAGTTCGCGCACCACATACAGCTTGTGCAACACCGGGCAACGGGCGAATTGGAGTCTCGCTTCATCGGCGGCGTTCCAGTTCACTCCGTCGCTCCATCCCCAGTACAAGCGTAAGCGTGTCTCGTCCGTGGCACTGTTACGGATGGCGTCGGTCTTCCAGAAGCGATCGCCTCCACCGGCTTCGTAGCGATCCTTAAGTCCAATCTGAAAACCGCGCGCGCCGTAGCAGGCTTCCGGCGTGTGGATGGACACCGGGCCGGGACGACCGCAGAAGACGAGGAGCGACAATACCGTTCCGGACTTGCGATGAACGTAACGGCGTTTGAGGAACCCAGCCACGCCACCCCCGGCTTCGTCGGGCTTCACTTCCATCGCTTCTCCGTCCCACTCGCCGAGTTCCAACGGGATGTCGTTGAGCCGTTCGGCGGCCTGCGACGCTTCCATCGGCGGCGTCCATCGGTCGGTCCAAAAACCGTGTACGATACCGCAAAGCACCAAGGCAGTCGAGCCGATGAGAGCGGCAATCCATCGCGTCATTGTTGAGTTCCTTCTTCTTCTTTCTGTTCCGCGGCGCGAGCCACGGCTCGATCGCCTTCGTTGCGGATTTGTACGAGATTAATGGGCCACCATGCGAGCGCTGGCCGTGGCCGCCAGAGCCTCTTCCGGATCCGCGCCGTTGATTACCGCGCCCATGACGCGGATGCCCAAGGTCGTCAACCGCTGCGAGGCCGCATACACGCGCGGCATCTGGCTGACCTCGCGCAACACCGACAGAATCACGGTATCGACACGCTGGCCGATCAGCAGCGAATCCGTCGCCGACAACACCGGATGCGAGTCGATGACGATGAAATCGAACTCTTCTTGTAGCTTCTCGAAGATGCCCTCGACTCCGTCGCGCGCCAGCGCGTGCAACACTTCGCGGTCCCATTGACCGGCCGCCAAGAACGACAGTCCGTCGAGCGGTGTCGGTTGCACCGCGTCGGCCATCTCGACTTCGGCGAGTAGCACCTCGGAAAATCCCGGCTGCATCGAAAGCTCGAAAAGTTGATGGGCCGACGGATGCCGTAGATCGCCGTCGATCAGCAGCGTCTTGCGACCGGCCCGCGCCAGACTGCCCGCCAGATGACAAGCCACTGTCGTCTTGCCTTCGCCCTGCGTGGCGCTCGTAACCATGACGATGCGCGTATGCACGTCGTCGGCGTCGCGCAGCAGTTGGGTGCGCAAGGCATCGATGGATTCGAGAGCGTGATGGTCTTCCACGGCCGCTTCGGTGTCCGCTCCCACCAGATGATGTTCGAGGTTGGGTACGCTGGGAACCGCCCCGACGACGCGGAGACCCAGACCGCGCGACACCTCACCCGCCGACCGAATGCGCCGCTGGCGCACGTCCAACCACGCCACGCCCAAGCACACTCCCAAGAGCGCGACGACCGGGGCGGCGATACTGCCGAGAATCTGTTTCTTCATATCCTTTTTTTGCAGTTCGGCGTCTTGCAGTTTGGTGACGCGCGTGCCCGCTTGGAGGTCGAGTTCTTCGCGTCGCAATTTCAGATGAAGATCGTCGACAAACTTTTGCTCTTGAGCGATGAGTTGACGCAGCCGATCTTGCTCGACGTGATCGGCTAGTTTCATGGTATTCAAATCCTTATTAAACGCATCCATGTCCTTGCCTAGTTCTTCAAAATGTTGCTTCATCGCTTTGATGGCATTGGATTTCGTCAGGCGGACCTGTTCCAAGTCTTCCTTGCCGCCCGTTCCGGTCGTTGAAACGGCCTCGGCGAGTTCGACTTCCAATTCCTTTTTGCGCTTGTCGAAGCTCGCTTGCGCCGTCTTCATGCGACGTTTGCTGGACACCAGAGACGGATAGAGAACCCCCGGCGTTTTCTCCTCGAAATCGTCGATCAACTCTTGCATTCTGGTCATTTCCGCCTTGAGTTTCTGCGCGATGGGATCGGTCTTGACGGCGGCGGTAATCATCGCGGGGGTGACGGCGTTCTCCTTGATGGCGTTCATCTTGGCCACATGGCTGGCCAGGTCCGCTTCTTCTTGCTTGATCTTGAGGCGAAGGTCGTTGCGCGTTCGATTGGCATCGCGGATATTCGCCTGCAACTCGCCGATGCGGAACAAAATGGTCTGCGAGTCCTGATCGCCGCTCTCTTTTCGCATTCTCTCCAGCTTTTCCTGATTGTTTTTGAGCGCCGAGGAAGCCGAAGCCAAAGCCGTGTTCATCTCGGACACTTTCTTCCGCCGCGCGGCTTGCTCGGCATAAACCACATCGTCCATGTACGAATCGAGGATGGCTTTGACGATGGCCAGCGAGACTTGCGCATCGTTGGATGACATCAGGACGGTAACCAGCTCCTGATTCTCCTGAAACTCGACCTTCATTTCCTGTTCGATGTATTGAGCCGGTTCCATGCCGGTGCGCGCTTCCAGGTTGAGCGCTTTCACTTCATCCTTTTTTAGAGCCGCCGAGACGACGGGTCGGCTCATCAATTGGGCAGCTTGGGTTTTCAGATAGGTCAAAAAGTCGCCGTGATTCCCGCCGGGATTGTCGCCGATGCGCGGCGACTCGAAGGCGACTCGAACTCGCCCGAAGGCGATATACTTCGGCGAGAGCAGAAACCATGCGGCCAACCCGGTGAGAACGGCCAGCGTTCCGCCCAGCGCGGCGGCCGTCATCCATCGGCGGCGCAAGGCATGCAAGTAGGTTGACACATCCGGCGAAGATCCCATCGGCTCCTGCATCGCGTAGAGAGGGGAGTCGCCGGCCAAGCCGCGGCGCGAAGGTTCGATGCGTCCGGCTACGGATTTGGCGCTGCCGCGCGAAGAGGGCGAATTCTTGGCCGGTTCGGGGAAAGCAGCATCTATCGGTGACACGAGTGAATCTCCGTTATCGTGGTGAATCCGTTCGGGCGATACCCCGGCCAACGCGGTCGCAAGTGCATCCCCGCGTCATTCGGCAGGGGAGAGCCTAGGCAACTCCGTTTGCCGGTGTCCAATCGAATAGTTGCGGAGTTTAACGACGATCGATGCCATGCTTCGCGGCTAGCGGCGAGGTCGCCGGACGCGGTTGACGGGATCGCATCGGCGGCGCTTTGCGGACCCGCCGCGACACGGGAGCGACCACCACTTTGGGCTTCGCCGGCGGCGGCTCGACGAACAGATGCGATAAGATTTTCAGTTCCACGGCCAAGAACAATAGCCCCAACGGCATCATCAGCCAACCGCCCAAATCGTGAAAAAAGACATTGGCCGTATCGCTATTGGTCGTCTCGTGAAGAATCCCCGTCGCCGCGATGCGCAGAATGTTCGAGACGATGGCGATGGGAATGGCACTCACGAGCAGAATCAGCTTATCGAGCCAGGGACGGCGCGCTATCAGAGCCATGGCCGCCGACAGAGCCGCGAACACCATGAGCATACGCAACCCGCTGCACGCCTCCACGACGTTCAGGCGAGCTTCGTTCAGCACGATGACATTGCCTTCGGACAAGGCCGGCAGGCCGATGGTCTGCATGAGGAAAGTGGCCACGGTCGTAGCCAGACTTTGCAGAGGCGCGGACAGAGCCGTGGAATAGCGATACGGCAGCGGCAGCATGAAGACCAAATAGAGGATGGTCGGCCATGCCCACCGAAATGCCGCCCAACCCCCCAAGAGCCAAAAGGCCCCGGCCACGCACGGCACGATCGCCAAGTAATCCAGCGATAGATAGAACCAGTAAACCCCGGCTAAACGCATGCCGAGGCCGAACGCCAACAACAGCGTACCGACTATCAGCCCCGGTCGCAGTTCGGCGTGCCGTAAGCGATCGCGTCGCAGCCAGAGGAGGAATACGGCAAAGGCGGGCACTAAGAAGCCGTGCGAATATTGATCGTTAGTGCGCCAGACGTATACGAGATCCGCCAGTGTGCTTCCGAAGGCCCACAAAAAGCAAACGGATACCAGCAGGACCGGCAGAAGCGAACGAATGGAAACACGCGGAGAAACAAGGTTCGTCGGAGATGTCATGGCATCCTTTCCCTGGTGTCGCAGGCCGAATCGTCGAGAAACCCCTCGCTTCGACGGGTAAACCGCAAGAGAATTTCGACGTCCTTGCCGACGGACCACATGGGGCCGATCTTGCGATTTCACAACGAAACGTACGCCTCGCTCGATCCTCCAATCGGCCTTGGCCAAATGGAGGAAGTTTACGGCGTGGGGCGATGTTACTGTCTTCGGGCAGGGCAAGTCAAGACGGGTTCGAATCCGTTGAAATGCGCAAAAGGCTGAGTTTGGGCTTAAAAAGGAGACCGTTTCATCCTACGTCGGTTGGGCGCTCGGGGGCACGAGTCACGATCGCGCAATCTGAGTCGTCGCGGCCGAATCGTTATTCACCGCTTTATCGACACACCTTCTCGCTCGGTGAACATCGAAAGAGAAAGTCTTTCGGATTTTCGGCGCAACACACACGAACGCGCGTGTAGACTACTTTTGCCTTGCCGACCCCATAGCTCGACGAACAACGATGGATGCAACGGGTGGTACATGCGAACGACTCGCGTCGATCGGCGAACCGCACGGAATCGGGCTCGCCGCGGTTTATCCCTTTCGTTGGTGGCTCTGCTCCTTGTTGCCTCCCTCGGTTCTCTTTCGTTTCAAGTCGCGCTCTCTTCAGGTCCAGGCGGACGGGTCGCGCAGGATGCGTCCGGCGAGAGGAAGGGAGGCGAGACGGCGGAGCGGCTGCGGCTCTTCGAGCGACTGGGGGTTCTCTCGTGGCATACGCGCGGCTGGCGCGGTCGAGGCATGAAGGTTGCGATTCTCGATTCGGGATTTCACGGCTATCGAGAACATTTGGGCAAGGCGCTGCCGAAGACGCTCTCCGTTCGTTCGTTCCGCTTCGACGGCAATCTCGAAGCGAAGGACAGTCAACACGGCATCCTCTGCGCCGAGGTCATTCACTCCCTCGCGCCGGAGGCCGAATTGTTATTGGCAAACTGGGAACCGGAGCATCCCCAACAGTTTCTCGCCGCCGTGCGTTGGGCGCGCCGAGAGGGAGCGCGGATCGTCTCCTGTTCGATCATCATGCCGACTTGGAGCGATTGCGAGGGGCGCGGCCGCGTTCACGAAGAATTAACGCGCCTCCTTTCGCCGACAGGAGGAGAGGGACACGCTCTCTTTTTCGCCAGTGCGGGCAACACGGCGCAGCGGCATTGGAGCGGTTCGTTCGAGGACGACGGCGAGGGGTATCACGTCTGGAAACGTGACGACGGCATCGCAGTCGCCGAAAATGTCATTCGACCGTGGGGGCGCGAGCGCGTGTCCGTCGAATTGTGTTGTCTCCTTGGCGACCGCTACGAAGTATCGGTTCTCGACGCATCGACGAAGAAGGTCGTAACCAGAGCGACGAGCAGAGGTCTCGGTGGAGCCAATTGCGCCGTGGCGGCTTTCATGCCAGAAACGGATCGTGAATATCGCGTGCGCGTCCATGCCGTGGGGAAGACGAAAGGGAAGTTTCATCTTGTTGTCTTGGGGGGAAGTTTGCTTCACGCCCGCTCGGTTGGAAGCATTCCCTTTCCCGGCGATGGAGCCGAGGTGATTGCCGTCGGGGCCGTCGATACTTCGGGCCGAAGACTGACCTACAGCTCCTGCGGTGCGAAGGGAGGCGCGATCAAGCCCGACTTTGTGGCCACGGTTCCGTTTCCGAGCGGCTGGCGTTCGCGTCCCTTCGCCGGTACGTCCGCCGCCGCGCCGCAGGCGGGCGCACTCGCCGCACTACTCTGGTCGCGCCATCCCGAATGGAACGCCGAGCAAATCCGTGACGCTCTCAAAGTCGCCTCTCGGCCTTGCTCGGCAAATAGTGCAATCTGGGAGACAGGCCACGGATTGCTTGCGCTGCCGCCGGTCTCGCCTCCACCTCTCACAGACACAGAAGGAACGCGAGAAGATCGCTCTTTTCCGTCGCGCTCAAATTCAGTTCGAGTACCAAATTGAAAAACTCAACGGTGTCGGCCAAAGTAAGGAGGCGGCCATCGTGCAGGTAGGGCGGCGAATCCTTGATGCCGCGCAGGGGGAACGTCTTGATCGGGCCATCCGCCGATGCCATGCGTCCGTTGATGGAACGCGGTTTGAAAAAGCGTTCGACCTGCAAATTGTGCATGGTGTTGTCGGTGTAGTACGGTGCGGGATGGCAGACCGAACATTGTGCTTTGCCGAAGAACAGCGCTTGGCCGCGCTTCTCCCCTTCGGTAGCCTTCCGCGCGTCGAGCTTGCCGAAGACGTTCAACTTCGGAGCCGGCGGGAAATCGAGAATCGACTGCAACTCGGCCATGAAATGCACCTGACTGCCGCGCTCCAAGACGTTGACGCCCTTGCGCGTGGCGGCCACGGGGTCGCCGTCGAAGTACGCCGCCCGCTGCTCGAACTCGGTGAAGTCTTCGATGGAACGCAGCGCCCGCTGCGAGCCGAACAGGCGTTGCACGTTGACGCCGCGTAGGGACGGCACGTCGAGTCGATGGCGAAACTCTTGCGGACGAATGTCGCCGACGAGATGCGTTGCGGCATTGGTGTGCCCGTTGACGTGGCAATCGAAGCAAGTGACACCGCGATGCGCTCGTTCGCTACGCCGGTCGTCGGTGGCGTTGAACTGCTGTTGCGCGAACGGCGTGACCAACAAGCGAAGTCCTTCCAGTTGTTTTGGATTAAGAATGTCTTTGAAGAGCGCGTAATAGTTGTCGAGCGTGACGACTTTACCCTTGGACACATCGCCGAGATCGGGCCGCGTGGTCAGATAGATGGGCGGCGCAAATTCGGGGAGAAAATGTTCGGGCAGATCGAAGTCCAGATCGAAGCGCGTCAGATCCCGTCCTTCCTGTTTCTTGATCTCATCGATGTGACTCTTGGGAAACAGCATCCCACCCTCCGCCTGATTGGGGTGGGGAAGCGGGAGAAAGCCGAGTGGGAATAGGTCTTTCACCTCGATCTCTTTTGGGCTGAGTTCGGCGAGTTTGCTCCAGGTCATCCCTTCGGGCAGCTTCACGCGCACGCCTTCTTGCAACGGTTTCCCGCGAGAATTCTTCGCCCTGGACGAAGGGCGGTTTTCGAGATCGTAGCGTGCCTCAAGCAGATCGGCGTGCTTCTTCGCAATCGTCGGCTTGGCGGCCTTCATCTTTTCCATGATGACGGTGAAATCGTCGTGGCCAGAGGCGTCCTCCGCCGCCGACACGGCTTTTTTGGCGTCGCGGATGGCCGTCCATCCCCAGGCCGTCATGGCAGAGAAAATCCCCGCCGCCAACAGTACCCGTAGTCCTCGCATCGTGATTTCTCCCTTGTGAAAGCGCATGAAATTCGTCGCCCCGAAGCGTTCTCCTGCGGGCGCGACCTTTCCTCTTCTACTTGTATGCGATGCCATCGTATCAGAGTCTGTTCCGAAAGCTCCCCTCTCCCCTGTACTCAGGGGAGAGGGGCTGGGGGTGAGGGGCTTCTAAAAAGCTCCCCTCTCCCCTGTACTCAGGGGAGAGGGGCTGGGGGTGAGGGGCTTCTAAAAAGCTTTCCTCTCCCCTGTACTCAGGGGAGAGGGGCTGGGGGTGAGGGGCTTCTAAAAAGCTTTCCTCTCCCCTGTACTCAGGGGAGAGGGGCTGGGGGTGAGGGGCTTCTAAAAAGCTCCCCTCTCCCCTGTACTCAGGGGAGAGGGGCTGGGGGTGAGGGGCTTGTCAAGCGACAATTGTTTTTCCCTTTCAGCGACAATTAGGTTTCCCGTCGAGGCGACATCGCATCGTGTCGCCAGCGACAATTAGATTTCCCGATGC
>JAKBCS010000212.1 GCA_021807595.1 Planctomycetota bacterium
TAGGAGAATCGTCTGGGCCATCCGTACTGGGGTCGCTCTCGTCACTCTCGTTCCCATGCTCCGCGTGGGAAAGCTCGTTCGGACGCTCCGCATCCCGCGTTACCCGCGACGACACCGGCCGACCGCAACGCAGTGCGGCGAAACGCTCGTTCCCACGCAGAACGTGGGAACGAGGGGGCTTTCATGCTCGGTCGATACCCAAAGCGAAGATACTTCTTGCGAGCGTGGGGAACGCTGCACGGGGGCGAACTGCGTTGCAAGCAGGGTGAGCGCGTTGCAATGTAGCGCTCGATGCGCGTTTCCATTTTGGGCTTGCACGAACGGCGCGGGTTGCTATTCCACCTCTTTCGCGCGGACCTATAATAGCGGACAACGCACCCTCTCTAGGAGCTTGCTCATGCAAGATCGTATCGCTTATCAGGGCATCACCTTCGACGATGTTCTCCTCGAACCCGGATATAGCGATGTCGTGCCCCGCGATGTCGATGTCCGCACCCAACTGACTCGCAATATCCGCCTCAATTTGCCCATTTTATCGTCGCCGATGGATACCGTGACCGAAAGCGATTTGGCCATCGCCCTCGCGCAGGAGGGCGGTATTGGCATCATACACAAGAACCTATCGGTCGCCGATCAGACGCGCGAAGTGGACAAAGTAAAACGCAGTGAGAACGGCATCATTACCGATCCGATAACGCTGCCGCCGGACGAATCGGTCGGCACGGCGCGTCGCATCATGGAGCAACACAAAGTAAGCGGCGTGCCGATCACGGTCAACGGCTACCTGAAGGGCATTCTGACGCGGCGCGATCTGCGCTTCCTGCAAGACAATCAGCAGCGCATCGCCGAGGTGATGACACGCGACAATCTGGTGACGGCGGCGGAGAATACGACGTTGGAGGAGGCCGAGCGGATTCTGACGAAAAATAAGGTTGAGAAACTCTTGCTGGTGGACGATACCTATAAACTACGGGGTCTCATCACCATCAAAGATATCGACAAACTGACGAATTTTCCCCATGCGTGCAAGGATGGGCGAGGTAGGCTGCGTGTGGGGGCTGCGGTCGGCGTTCACGATTACGAACGCTCCGAGTCCTTGATCCGCGCTGGGGTGGATGTTCTGGTCGTCGATTCGGCTCACGGCCACAGTTCCAACGTTTTGGACACGGTAAGCGAGATCAAACGGCGTTTCTCCATCGACGTGATCGCGGGCAACATCGGCACGGCGGAGGGAGCGCGGGCGTTGCTGGAAGCTGGGGCGGACGCGGTTAAGGCGGGCATAGGCCCCGGCTCGATTTGCACCACGCGCATCATCTCTGGTGTTGGTGTCCCGCAAATCACGGCGGTGTCGCAAGCGTCCAAGGGCGTGGGCGGAGAGGTGCCGATCATTGCCGATGGCGGCATTCGTTATTCCGGCGACATCGTGAAAGCGATCGCCGCGGGGGCGCATACGGTCATGCTGGGCAGTTTGTTGGCCGGTTTGGCCGAGAGTCCGGGACAGACGATCATCTACAAGGGACGTAGCTTCAAAGTGTATCGCGGCATGGGATCGCTCGGCGCGATGGTCGCCGGGTCGAAGGATCGCTATCGCCAAGTCGAGGGCACACGCGACAAGCTTGTGCCCGAAGGCGTCGAAGGACGAGTGCCCTACAAAGGGCCGCTGGCTTCGTTCATGTATCAATTAGTGGGCGGACTGCGTGCCGGCATGGGTTATTGCGGTACGCGGAATATCGAGGATTTGCGCACGCGCTCCCGTTTTATCGTGGTCAGCGCCGCGTCGGTGCAGGAGAGCCATCCCCATGACATTGCCATTACACAGGAAGCGCCCAATTATAGCTCGCGCTCGGAAAACGATCATTCCGATCGTCTGTAGTCTGTCCGTGCTGCTGCCGTTCGGCTTGACCCAGGCTCAGCAGTTCTCTCCTGCGAGTCCGATCGCTCGGTTTGCCCAACCGGCGACGGGTTCGGCTGTGCTTCCGCGCTTCGCCGCTCAGAACCAAGGCAACGCCGCCCCTCGGCCGGCGCAGCCGGATCCGCTTCTCCCAGCGCCGAATGAAGCCGATTCGATACAGACCGCTCCTTTCAAAATCCAGTTGGAAGTACCCTCTATCGAACGGGTGACTCAATCCGTCGAATCCGATGCGCAATTCAGGGAACGACTGAGACAAGACGGTCGCGAACGCAAGATTCCAGAAAGTATCGAATTCCCCAACGATCCGATTATTTCGACGCGGGAGTACCAATTACGCAAATGGACTCCGATGAAGCTCGAAGTCGCGCCCTACTATGTTTGCCACGGTCGTTTGTACTTCCAGCAAATCAACGCCGAGCGCTACGGTTGGGATTTCGGCGTCTTCGCTCCGCTGGTGTCCGGCAGTAAGTTTCTCTACGACTTCGTGACTTGGCCCTATCACTTGGCCGTCGAGCCGTGTCGCCGATTCGATTACAACACCGGTATGTGCCTTCCGGGCGATCCCGTGCCGTTGCTCCTGTATCCGCTGCATCCTAACGCCACCGGATTCGTGGCCGAAGTCGGCACCGTCCTGACCCTGGTCGCCGTCTTCCCCTAAAGGTATCGGTCATTCGCATCGTCGGCCGAGGCGTCGAGCTTTCTCTACGCCCCGGCCGATTTCGTTTTCAGACTCGGACAAAAGTGCGTGATCCTCATGGCGGAGACGATATCGGCGCGGTATCCTAGCTAAGAGAGCCTACCGCTGTATCCTTTCCGGGAAACATTGAGACTTCCTACCATGCAAGGCAAATTACACTTAATCCGAGACGGCATGAAGAATCGTTTTGTCGCGACCTGGCTCGTTTGTCTCTTACTGGGGAGCGGTATCCACGCGGCAGAACCGGCCGAGCAACTCACGCCACAAGTCGTTCGGTTTTTCGAGACGCGCATCCGCCCACTGCTCATCGACAACTGTTACCAATGCCACGACGCAAAGAAACAGCGTGGCGGCTTGCGCGTCGATTCGCGCGCCGCGCTCCTCAGCGGCGGCGATCAAGGCGCGGCCATTCGGCCCGACAAGCCGGACGAGAGTTTGCTCGTCCAAGCAATTCGCCGCGAAGGCGAATTGAAAATGCCCCCGAAGAAAAAGCTGTCGAAAGAACAGATCGCCGACTTATCGCAATGGGTTCGCATAGGCGCGCCCTGGCCCGGTTCGACGGCAGCTCCCGCGCCGGTCAAGCGAGAATTTCAGATCGGCGAACGAGATCGCGCTCATTGGGCGTTTCAACCCGTCAAACGCCCGCCTATCCCGGTTGTCAAAGATCGGCAATGGGTAAGAAATCCCGTCGATGCTTTCGTCATGGCCAAGCTGGAAGCCAAGGGGTTCGCGCCCAATCCTCCGGCGGACAAAAGAGAGCTTATTCGTCGCCTTTATTACGATCTGATCGGCCTGCCTCCGACCCCGCGCGAGGTTGAAGAGTTCGTCGCCGATACATCGCCTAACGCCTACGAAAAGCGGATCGACCTGCTATTGGCCTCGCCGCGCTACGGTGAGAAATGGGGACGCCATTGGCTCGATCTCGTCCGCTTCGCCGAGACGAACAGCTACGAACGCGATGGCCGCAAGCCCAACGCCTGGCGCTACCGCGATTATGTCGTCCGCGCCTTCAACGACGACAAACCTTACGATCGCTTTGTCCGCGAACAATTGGCCGGCGATGAATTGCCCGATGGCGGCCCCGACGGCATCATCGCCACCGGCTATTTTCGGTTGGGCATTTGGGACGACGAACCGAGCGACCGCGAGCAATCGCGCTACGATGGCCTCGACGACATTGTGGCCACGACGGGGCAAGTGTTCCTCGGCCTGACCGTCGATTGCGCCCGCTGCCACGATCACAAAATCGACCCGATTCCACAAAAGGACTACTATCGGTTGCTATCGTTCTTTCACAACATCAATCATTATCGCAACGGAGGCCCGACCGATGAAAGGCTCATCGCAACCGATCCCGATGGCCAACGCGCCTACGACGAGGGCGTCCGCGCCCGCCAACGGAAGCGCGAGGATCTACAAGCCGCGCTCGCCTCGTTCGAGACTGATTTTCGCAAGCTGTACGAACAGATCCACGGACGATCCGTCAAGCCGCCCGAATTGCGCCGACTGCTCCGCGCCGAAGGCGCGAAGTTACTGGGCAAGGAGCGATACCAGCGCTACGAGGAGCAACGCCACGAACTACAAACGCTGATGCAGACGAAGATAGCGGGCGAGATGGCGCTGTGCGTCACGGAGTCCGGCCCGCGTGCGCCAGAGACGTTCGTCCTCATTCGCGGCAATCCGCACGTCAAGGGCGACAAAGTCGAGCCGGCCTTTCCCGTCGTTCTCGGCGGTATCAAGCCGATACTACCCACTCCGCCTCCGGGAGCGAAGACGACGGGTCGCCGTCTCGCTTTGGCGAATTGGATCGCTTCCCCCGACAATCCGCTGACGGCGCGGGCGATGGTCAATCGCATCTGGCAATATCACTTCGGCCGCGGCATCGTGCGGTCGTCGAGCAATTTCGGCCTGCACGGCGACAAACCGACGCATCCCGAATTACTCGATTGGTTGGCCGATGAGTTTGTGAGTTGCGGTTGGAGCATGAAATCTCTGCACCGGCTGATGGTCTCGTCGAACGCCTATCGCATGTCGTCGCGCGCCAATGACAAGGCGTTGTCAGCCGATCCTATCAACGATCTCTTTTGGCGCTTCGACATGCGCCGCTTGACCGCCGAGGAAGTGCGCGATTCGATTCTCACCCTCAGCGGTACGCTCAATCCGAAGATGTACGGCCCCGGCGTGTTCACCGCGATACCTGCCGAGGTGATGGCCGGTCAGTCGATGCCGGGCCACGGCTGGGGCAAGTCGCCTTTCGAAGAACAATGCCGGCGCAGCATCTACGTCCACGTCAAGCGTTCGCTCCTGACTCCCATCCTCGAAAGTTTCGACGCAGCGGAAACGGATCGCTCGACGCCGGTTCGTTTCATCACCACCCAACCGACCCAGGCACTGTCGCTGCTCAACGGTGATTTCGTCCACCGTCAAGCCAAACTTTTTGCGGATCGATTGCGGCGCGAAGCGGGAACGGACGTTGAGAAACAAGTGCGCCTCGCCCTCGAATTGGCAACGACGCGGCGTCCAACCGAAGGCGAGATTCGCCGGGGCATTGAGTTAATCGACGCGCTGAAGACAAAAGATGGCATCGATAGCGAAAAGGCGTTGACGTACTTTTGCCTAGTGGTGTTGAATATGAACGAGTTTGTGTATCTGGATTGAATGGTTGATCGTATGTAGACTCGACTAGACCGAGGCAGAGCGTGAACCGGATACTTACTCGGAGATGATGCGGCTTGTTGAACTCCGACAAGATTATCGTTGAACTGACGAATAAAGAAGCACTCGTTTTGCTGGATTTCTGCTATCGCTTTAATCGAGAAGACGGCTATCCGTTTGAAGATCAAGCAGAACGACGAGTGCTTTGGAATGTGGAAGCTATTCTTGAAAAACAGTTGGTGGAGGTGTTCTCTCCCGATTATAAAAAGTTACTTCAAGAAGCAAGAAATCAAGTTCGAGACCCGACGCATGAGTAGTTTTGTAGGGTCAGCCTGGCTCCGCTCGACCCTCCCTACAAAAGTTCTCGCTTATTCGGAGAACCTGTGATGTTTCAACGCAATTTCTGCCATCGCACGCGCCGTGAGTTTCTGTGGGAAGCGGGTGCTGGTTTCACCGGCCTCGCGCTCACCGGCTTGCTGTCGCGGGATAATTTCTTCGCCAGTGCGGCCAGCGCCGCCGAGGGGACCGCGAAGTTCGGCAACCCCCTCGCACCGAAGCAAGCACCGCTGCCGGCCAAGGCCAAGAGTGTGATTTTCCTTTTTATGTACGGTGGTCCTAGCCAGGTCGATACCTTCGACTATAAGCCCAAGCTGTATGAACTGGACGGCAAAACGATCCCCATCAAGACGTTCGGACGCGGCGGCAAGAAGAATGTGGGTCGCGTCGTCGGGCCGAAGTGGAAATTCAAACAGTACGGACAATGCGGCAAATATGTCAGCGATCTCTTTCCGAACTTGGCGACCTGTGTGGACGACATCGCCTTCTTACACTCGATGACGGCGGATTCGCCGATTCACGGCTCGGCGATGTTGCAAATGAACACGGGCAAAATCCTCTCCGGCAGTCCGTGCCTCGGTTCGTGGGTGAACTACGGATTGGGCAGCGTCAATGAGAATCTGCCGGGGTTCGTCGTCATGCTCGATCCGACCGGCGGCCCGATCAGCGGCGCGAAGAATTGGTCGAGCGGCTACATGCCGGCCAGCTATCAGGGCACGATTCTACGCTCCGCCGGCGCTCCCGTTTTGAACTTGCAACGGCCCGATGGCCTGAGCGAATCGGCCCAACGCCGCCTGCTCGATACGCTGCACCATTACAACGCCGAGCATCGAGCGCCGCGTGCCGACAACAGTAATTTGGCCGCACGCATCGCCAGTTACGAGATGGCCTTCAACATGCAGACGCACGCGCCGGAAGCCGTCGATCTCAGCAAGGAAACCGCGACGACTAAGACGATGTACGGCATCGACGACAAACGAACGCGCGATTTCGGTACGCGCTGCTTGCTGGCGCGTCGCCTCGTCGAGCGCGGCGTGCGTTTCGTGCAACTGTACGCCGGCGGCGCGCACAACGACGACA
>JAKBCS010000072.1 GCA_021807595.1 Planctomycetota bacterium
CTCAAGCGCGCAAACTCTGGCGGAAACTGCGGACGGCCAGGGTTAGCGCCAAGGCGGCGAGGGCGCTGAGGATCAGCACGGTTTGGAGGACGAGCGGTCCCGGTTGTACGTCGGGTACCGCATGTTCGCCGTTGAGAAGAATGCGCATCGAGTCGATCGAATAGGTGACGGGATTGAAGCGGGCGGCGGTTTGCAACCAATCGGGCAACAGCGTAATGGGCAACTGGGCCGAACTGGTGAACAGCAGCGGCAGAGTCACGAAGTTGGCAATGAGAAACGTCGATTCGGTATTGCGCGTTTTCAGAGCGATAAAGACGTTTAAGCTGGCCAACCCCAGCCCGAACAACACGGCAATCGCCAACGCTCCCAGCACGCCGGCCAACCCGTATTCGTAGCGGACGCGCTCGGCCTGCAATTGCCCAGCCAGCCAGGCGATCAGAACGATGAGCAATCCCTGAAGACTCATGCGCGTCAGATCGCCGAGAATGCGGCCGAGCAGAATGGCCATGCGATGCACCGGCGTGGTCAGCAGTTTGTTCAAAAAACCACTCTGTATATCGTTAATAATGCCGATCCCCGATTGCGCCGCGCCGAACAACAGCGTTTGCAGCAATACCGACGGAACGAAGAACTGGAAGTAGCTTTTGTTGCCGAACGCCTGGGCATTGGCTCCGGCGATACGATTGAAGATTTGCCCGAACAGCAGCATCCAGATGACCGGCTGAATCAGCGAGAAATAGATGGCGATCGGCCGGCGCAATTGTTTTCGCACCGAGCGCTGATAGAGGATGTAGGTTTCCGATAGAAAGGCGTTCATAGAAAGAGCGTCTCCCGCCGAGCGGGGGGCGTAAGCCCCCTGAGTTATCGTAGACTCAGGGGGATTACGCCCCCTGAGTTATCGTAGACTCAGGGGGATTACGCCCCCTGAGTTATCGTAGACTCAGGGGGCTTACGCCCCCCGCTCGGAAAAGAATAATTTAGATTACGGTCGTCTCCGCCGCGTTCCCCACATGCCGCGCGTGCTGCGCCAATCGCGGTCGAGTTCCTCCTGACGGATCGAATGTCCCGTGTGCTTGAGGAATACATCGTCGAGCGTGGGGCTGGTCATGTTCAGACGTGCCACGCTTAACCCCGCCTCGGACAGCACGCGCAACAGTTCCGGCACCGCCGCCCCGCCGTCCGCGACGATGACGTTGACGCCGTCTTCGTTCGCCGTCACCTCGCGCACGAACGGCAAACCTTGCAACAAGGAGGCCGACCGCTCTTTCGCCGCCTCGCCTTCTTTGAACGTCAAGGCGACGACATCCCCGCCGAGTTGCGCCTTGAGCTGCGACGGGCTGCCCTCGGCGATGATCCGGCCGAGATCGATAATGGCCAAGCGATCGCACAGACGATCCGCTTCCTCCATGTAGTGCGTCGTCAGAAAGATGGTCAGCCCCTCTTGCTTGTTGAGCCGTTCGAGATGCTTCCACAGTCCGGCGCGATTCTGCGGATCGAGACCGGTGGTCGGTTCGTCGAGAAAGAGCAACTCGGGTCGATGGATGAGTCCGGTGGCCAGGTCGAGGCGTTTGCGCATGCCGCCCGAATACGATCCCGCCGGTCGATCCGCGTCGGCGCTCAAATCCATCAAGGTTAACAATTCATCGACGCGCTGCTTCAATTCGACTTTCGGCAAATGATAGAGGCGTCCTTGCAAGAGAAGGTTCTCTCGTCCGGTCAACTCGTCGTCGAGGCCGATTTCCTGGGCCGAGTAGCCGATGCGTCGGCGGATGGCGTCGGCGTCCTCGCCCGAATCGAGACCGAAGAGCCTCGCCTCGCCGCTCGTTTTGGAGAGGAGCGTGATGAGCATTTTGATGGTAGTGGATTTACCCGCTCCGTTGGGTCCGAGAAAGCCGAAAAACTCGCCGCGCCGCACTTGAAACGTCACACCCTGCACGGCTTTCGTGCCGTCGGGATATACTTTGGCAAGGTCGCGCACGTCCAGGATGGGTTCGTTGCTCATGACGTGTTTCCGTCGTTGCGTTCTCGTCGTTTGCCGACTACCTTTACCGTAGTATTACCGTATGAAGCCCAACGAACGCGGAGTAGAGTTTCATGGTTGAAGATTTGTCGCGCCGGCACGAACTCGTTGGCGGATTATTCACGTTGCCGCAAACCTCGGCCGAGTGGGAACGCTATCGTCTCAGCGATGAGCAGGTGCGTTTTTTCCACGATAACGGCTACGTCTCCGGTATTCGCATTCTGGACGACGAACAGGTGGAGCGCCTGCGCGGCGAACTGCAAGCGTTGTTCGACCCCAAGCATCCCGGCAACGCGCTGTTTCACGAATTCCACTCCAACGAATCGCCGGACCCGTCGCGCGTGCTATTCCATGCCTTGGGTGCGTGGCGCATTCAGCCGGGTTTTCACGATCTGCTCTGGCATCCCGCGTTTACGGTGCCGGCCAGCCAGTTGCTCGGCGGCGCGGTGCGATTCTGGCACGATCAACTGTTTTGCAAACCCGCTCATCACGGCGGAGTCGTTGCCTGGCATCAGGACTATTCCTATTGGACGCGAACGGAGCCGATGGCACATCTGACGTGCTGGATCGGACTCGACGACGCCAAGCGCGACAACGGTTGTCTGCACTACATCCCCGGCAGCCACCGCTGGGAGTTGCTACCCGTCACCGGCCTGGCCGGCGACATGAACGCGATTCAGAGCGTGTTGTCCCTGGAGCAACGCGCTCAATTCAAGCCGGTCGCCGTCGAGTTGAAGAAGGGCGAGGCATCGTTTCATCACCCGTTGATGGTTCACGGCTCCTACGAAAACTCCACGGATCGCCCGCGCCGTGCCACGGTAATCAACGCTTTCCGCGACGGCATCATCTCCAACACGAATACGCCGCTCCTGAAGGGCGTCCCAGTCGTTGGCAAGGGGCACAAGGTCGAGGGATCGTTTTTCCCTTTGTTGTACGAGCCTTGAATCCCCATCCCCTTGAATCTTACCCGCCGACGATGTGCCGAGTTGAGTCCCGCGGAGGGACAGACAAGACGTGGCAGCGAGGCTTGCTTCTCATGTTGTTGCGAACCGAACATCTCTCCAAGCATTATGGACGCTCCAGCGCATTGGACGATCTCAATTTGACCGTGGAGCGCGGCGAAGTGTTTGGTTTACTCGGTCCCAATGGGTCGGGGAAGACGACGGCGTTGCGTTTGTTGCTTGGTTTCCTGCGTCCCAGCAGCGGCGGTGCATGGATCGAGGGCCACGATTGCTGGCGCGACAGCGTGGCCGTGCGCCGCCGCGTCGCCTATCTTCCCGGCGAATTGCGTTTGTACGAGAGCATGACGGGACGACAATTGATCTACTTTCTCGGACGCCTGCGCGAAGCAATCGTCGAAGTGGACCTCGATCGCCTCGCCCGCCGTTTCGATATCGATCTCGACCGTCCGTTGGCTCAGCTCTCTTCCGGAATGAAGCGCAAGGTCGCGCTGCTGCAAGTGCTGGTGCCGCATACGCCCCTCGTTATCATGGACGAGCCGACCAACGCGCTCGATCCGACCATGCGCGACGAACTACTGCTTCAAGTGCGCGAAGCGAGAAAACGCGGACAAACGGTATTGTTTTCGTCGCACATCCTCAGCGAGGTCGAGGAGGTGTGCGATCGGGTTGCGATTCTGAGGCGCGGACGGTTGGTGCATCTGCAAAAGGTTTCCGAGTTGCGCGAAGGCCGACTTATCCACGCGCGCTTCGACGGTGAAGCGGGCGAACTGCCGGAGCTGAACGGATTGCGATTGCGCGAGCGGCGCGACGGATGGCTGACGCTGGAGTACACCGGGCCTCTTCCGACGTTGTTGGCCTGGTTGGCCGTACAGCCCTTGACGGAGCTGCGAATGGAACCGCTCGGCTTAAAGGCCGTTTACCATCGCTATCATGGCGACAATGCGGAGGCGTAAATGATTGTTCTGGTCCGTAAGTTGCTGCGCGACATTTGGTTGGCGTTGACCATCGTATGCGTCCTGTTGGCGGCGTTTCAATGTTTGTGGTTCAAGGTGACGCAGCGCATCTGCGGCGAATTGGTGCCGTTGATTACCGGTCTGAGTCGGCGCGGCGGCGTCGATTCTTCGATGGTGCAGAACGTCCTGTTCGGCGGTCCCGGCAAAATCCTTCGCACTCTCATGGGCGGCGAGCGCATCGAATTGGACAATGCCATGGACATGCTGTCGATCGGCTTCGTTCATCCGTTGGTGCAAACGATCTTGTGCGTCTGGGCTATCGGTCGCGCCGCGGGAGCCGTGGCCGGCGAATTGGATCGCGGCACTCTGGAATTGCTGATGGCTCAACCGCTGCCTCGCTATCGGTTCGTTCTGGCGCATTTGTGCGTCGATGCGGTGGCGATTCCGCTTTTGTGCTTCAGTCTGTGGGGCGGCGCGGCACTCGGTAGCGTGCTGATGGGACCGATCGAGGTACGCGATTTGCCGGAACCAGCACGAAAGCCAGCCTATCTCCTCGAATGGGGAGCGCTGAAGGTGCGTCTGGAAAATCCGGGTTTGCCCGCGCCGTCTCCCGCCAACGATACCTCGGGTCGGCTGGCCGTGCGACCCCTGGCTTTTGGCCGCGCGCTCTTTGTGGTGGGCGGGCTGCTCTTCGCACTCAGCGGCGCGACGATCGCGCTCTCCGCCGCCGGACGCTTTCGCTGGCGCGTTCTCGGCGTGGCGGTGTTGGTCGCGCTGGTGCAGTTTCTCATCAACGTCATCGGGCAGATGTGGGACGCATTGGAGTGTTTGCGTCCTTTAACGATCTTTTATTATTATCAGCCTCAACAGGTGATTCTCGGCTCGAATTGGACGGTAGGGTTGGGCGAATGGAACGGGGGACAACCGCTGTCGCGCCTGCCTATGTTGGCTGTGTTATACGGCGTGGGCGCTCTCGGCTACGGCATCGCACTCTGGATCTTCTGTCGCCGCGATCTGCCAAGTCCGTTGTAGCCAATCGTAGTTGTAGGGTAGTCCGAGCGAGGCAAGCCCCACCCTACAACTACGCTAAGAGCGACATTAAATCACTTTTTCTCGACGATCCAGATATTGCGGAAAACCACGGGGTTGCCGTGATTTTGCAGTTGGATCGAGCCGGCTTTCGGTCCTTCTCCTTGACCGCCGCCGGTCGGTCCCTTGTCGAGTTTTTGATGGTCGTGGACGACGACGCCGTTGTGCTTCACGGTAACGACGGCGTCTTCGATTTTCTTACCGCCGTCATAGCGTGCCGCTTTGAAATCGATGTCGTAGGTCTGCCACGACAACGGCGGATAGCACATATTCTGCTTCGGCTTGTACTGCGAATAGATACCGCCGCACTCATTGTTCTCGCCCTTGAGGCCAAAGCTGTCGAGCAGCTGCACCTCCCAGCGGTTTTGCAGATACACGCCGCTGTTGCCGCGCCCTTGGCCGCGCGCATAGGGCATGAACGGCAAGCGAAACTCAAGGTGCAACGTGAAGTCCTGGAACGATCTCTTACTGGTGATACCGGCGTTGAGCAGATGATCCTCAACGATCTTGCCGCCGTTCCATTCGTCGGCGCTTTTGCCGTCGAAGAGGACGGTTGCACCTTCGGGCGGTTTCATGCCCTTCGTGGAGCTTACCCGTACCCTTTGCTCCAGCGCGAACTCTTCGCCTTCCTTGGTTTTGCCGGTTAGTTTTGAGCCGATAATCTCTCCTTTCCAACCGTTGCCCTCGATGGTCGTTTTACCGTCCTCCCTTTTCGCGGATGCCTTCACCCTCGCTTTCCCGTCCCAGCCGTCGCCCGGCAGCCCGCCCTTGAGGAAATACACATCGAACTTGCCGTCTCCCAGCGCCACGACCTGGGCACCGAGTTTGCCTTTGCCGCTGATCTCTCCCTTATATTCGCCCTGCACGGCGAAATCCGGTCCCGCATCGCCGGGATTGGTGAACGATGCATGAGACTTGTCTACTTTCTTCGCTTTTTTGTCTTGGAAGGCCGAACTCGGCGCGAGCCAACTCAGAAGCAACGCCAGCGCGGCGAGGCCCATCAACCATCGTTTCATGTCAACCTCATAGGAGATAATCGGCGGAAGGAGAGCGCGGGGCTCGATATCGGAACGACCGAATCAAAGGCACGGTTCACACCGCCACACATCGGGAGGGTTCGAGGAAAGCGAAGCGACTGTCCACTTCGGACAGTAAATAACAGCAAATAACAGCCCATCTCGTAAGCCCCTCTCCACCTTATTCAGGGGGAGAGAGGACCACGAGAAAGTGATTGGCAAGGGGCGATTTACAGCGTCCAGCCCTTGCGATACTCGAAGTGCAGGAATTTCTCCGCGTCGTGGGCGTTGGTGAACTTCATGTTCTCGCCGTCCCATTCGAGCTTCTTGCCGGCGCGCATGGCGACGTTGCCGAGCAAGATCGTCTCGGTCAAAAGACCGGCGAAGTCGAAATTAGAATAGGCGATCTCCGGCTTATTCTCCACGATGGCACGGACCCACTCCGCTTTCATGCCATCGTCGCCCTTGCCGTTGCGCGGAAGACGCTTCTCCGGCTTTTTGTAGCCCTCAAAGTTCTCCTTCGGCAGTAACATGTAACGCGCGCCGTAATCGTCCGGCGAATAGAGGACGCCCTTGGAGCCGACGAGGAGCGAGCCGCTGCCCGGCGGGTTTTCTCCGTGGAGCAATTCCTTTGGGGGCAGGTTCTTCTGGCCGTCGCGGTGGCCTTCGTGCCAAATCAATTTGCAGGCCGGCATGTTGCCTCGCGCCGGAAATTGGAACGTGATGGTCGCCCATCCGGGATAGGTCTCCGGATTGATCTCACCGTTCTCGGCCGAGATGCTCGTCGGATAGCCGAGTTTCAGTGCGCGGAAGGCCATGTTGGCGGTGTGACAGGCCATATCGCCGAGCGCGCCGGTTCCGAAGTCCCAGAAGCCGCGCCAGGCGAACGGGTGATAGCCGGAGGCGTAGGGGCGCTCGGGAGCCGGCCCAAGCCATTCGTCCCAATGAACATTGGCCGGGACGGGTTTGGATTCGGGACGTTTGGTGAGTTTCGGCGCTTGCGGCCAAATGGGGCGATTCGTCCACACATGCACTTCCGTCACCGGGCCGATGGCACCGTCCTGGATTACTTCAACGGCCTCGCGCAGACCGTTCTCCGCTGAGCCTTGATTGCCCATCTGCGTACAGACTTTGAATTGTTTCGCCGCTTCACGCAGCGCGCGAGCTTCGCGGACGGTGTGCGTCAACGGCTTCTGGCAGTAGACGTGCTTGCCCATCTTGATGGCCATCATGGCGGCAACGGCATGCGTGTGGTCCGGCGTGCTGACCGTCACCGCGTCGATGGATTTGCCCATCTCGTCGAACATCTTACGGAAGTCGCTGTACTTTTTCGCTTTAGGAAACTTCATGGCCTTCTTGTTGAGCGTGTTGTCGTCAATGTCGCAGATCGCTACGACGTTGCCATGATTCCCGGCCTGATTGATGTCGCTGTCTCCCTTACCGCCGATGCCGATGCCGGCGATGTTGAGTTTTTCATTGGCGGCCTTGGCCGCCCCCAGCGTGACACCACCCGCCACCCAGAAACCGATGCCCGCCAGGCTGGTTTGCTGGATGAACTGGCGACGATTCGTCCGTCGGCTCATGGAACTGCTCCCCTTGGTTGTGAAAAAACGATGGTAGGCTCACATTGCGGAAGGCGATGGTTGGACTTTGACCTAATTTAAGGGGGCGGAGCGGCAATTGCAACTATTTCTTGCGAAATCGTGCCATGATGCCGAGATGTTCGTCCGTTGCAAGCTCATCCAGCTACAGGTTCCAGAACAAAAACATCAGAGCGATGCCAACGAGGACTCCCACGATCGTATATACGACGATGGCCGTGGCATTCGATCTGCCCGTCTTGCCGTTGTAGGCCGTGCCGCACTCGGGACACTGGACGTGATGGAATAGCTTGGGACCGACGAATCCGCCCCACCAGGTGAAACTGATTTCCACCGGCGCGACGTTCGAACAATTGGGACAAGGTTTGTGATTCGACATAAGCAACTCCACTATTGGGCGATACGAAGAGAGGCGGGCGAGCCTTCTTCGCTCAGGGCTCGATGAATACCATGCGGTCGAGTAGTATTTGCGCCGGATGCACGGAACGGCGGCCAGTGCAGTGGGCGATCTGCATGCGGCAGGAGAAACCCGGAGCCACAATTACACTCTCGGTTGAAGTCGATTGGATGGCGGGCACGAGTTGCAGCGCCGCGATTTGCCGCGAGACTTCATAGTGTTCCTTCTCGTAGCCGAACGATCCCGCCAGACCGCAACAACCCGCGTCGAGATCCGCCACCGTCGCGCCGGGGATGCGGCGGAGTAGGGCGAGGAGCGAATTGGTCCCGGTGAGCGAACGCTGATGGCAGTGCGGTTGCACGAGCAGGTTCAGCGCTCTCGACGGTTGAGCGAACGGCGAGGGACCGCCTTGCCGCTCAAAAACTAGATATTGTCGCTCCATGAAATCTTCAAAAGTGGAGCAGGCATCGGCGACGGTTTCGGACATGCGGCGCAGCTCGCCGCGCAGCAGGGCCGGATAGTCGTCCTTTAGCGTCAGAATGCAGCTCGGCTCACAGGCGAGGATTGGCTTTCCCTCAGCGGCCCAACGATAGAGCGAGCGAACGTTGCGTTCGGCAAGGACAACCGCTCGGTCGAGCAAACCGTTGGAGATCATCGGTCGTCCGCAGCACGCCAACTCCGAATTACCGTCCATCGTCACGCGACGGCCAGCACGTTCGAGAAGCTCGACGGCGGCCAATCCGACGGCAGGCTCGTAATAGTTCGCGAACGTGTCCGGAAACAACAAGACATCGGGCGGTACGTTCGTCGGATCGGCTTTTCGAGATCGGAATTGTTGGCGAAGTGTGCGGCGGGCGAAGGCAGGTGGGACACGACGCGCTTCGATGCCTAAGAGCTTGTCGTTAAGCCAGCGCGCGGGTGTGCTTCGCATCAGCCAATTCGACAGCGGGGCGAGGCGCGATCCCCAACGGCTAATCTCGGCGATGTGACCGAAGATGCGATTGCGCAGCGGATGACCGTGACGGCGATAATACTGATGGTAAAACTCCGCCTTGAGTCTAGCCATGTCCACATTCGTCGGACATTCGCTCTTGCACGCCTTGCATTCCAGACACAGATCGAGCGCCTCGCGCAGGGCGGGGTCGGCCAATCCATGCAGTTCAACCTGTCCGGTCAGCGCGAGCCGCAGCGCGTTGGCGCGGCCGCGCGTACCGTGCTGTTCGTCGCGCGTCGCCCGATACGAGGGGCACATGCTACCACCGCGAGCCTTGCGACATTCTCCGACGCCAGCACACAGCTCCGCCGCGCGGACGATTCCTCCCTCGGCGCTGAAATCGAATGTCGTCGGCACGTCCGGCGTGAGATAGCGTGGACCGTAACGCAGATTAGCCGTCAAAGGTGGAGCATCGACGATTTTACCGGGGTTAAGGATATTGACTGGATCGAAGGTCCGTTTTATCTCACGAAACGCCCGGTATAGCGTCGAGCCGTACATCTTCTCTTGAAACGGGCTGCGAACGAGACCGTCGCCGTGTTCGCCGGACAGCGCGCCTCCGTACTTGAGTACGAGATCGGCCACCGCGGAAGCGATCTCCTCGAAGGCGCGGACGCCGGACTCGGTTTTGAGGTTGAGGACGGGCCGAACGTGCAGGCAGCCGACCGAGGCGTGCGCGTAGATGCCGGCCTTGGTGTCATGTCGGCGTAAAATTGCCTGAAAATCGGCGATGTAATCGCGCAGATGCTCGACGGCGACGGCAGTGTCCTCGACGAAAGAGATGGCCTTGGCGTCGCCCTTCTCCGCCATCGACAAACCCAACGCCAAACGCCGTAGCTTCCAGATGCGCGCCTGAGCCAACGAGTCGGTTGCTCGATGGCAATGATAACAGAGTTGACGATTCCGAATATCCGTTTCCAGCGCGTTGAGCCGTGCGAATACTTCCGCATCGTCTTCGCCGTAGAACTCGACGATAAGTACGGCGTCGGGATCGCCGACGAGGAAATCCCGCAGCCGCGCGGCCTCGGCGTTCAAGCGCGTGGCATCGAGTATATATTTGTCGAGGACTTCGACTGCCGAGGGACGATGCGCCAAGATGCTCGGAGTGACCGCCAGCGCGTCGAGCAGATCGGCGAATTGCAAGACGAGCAGGGCTTTGGCGCGCGGCAGCGGTTCCAGATGCAATTTCGCCTCCAAAGTGACGGCCAGCGTCCCCTCGGAACCAACGAGCAGCTGGGCCAGATTGAACGGTTCGCCAGGCACGAAGCGGTCGAGGTTATAGCCGCCGACGCGGCGCAGGATGCGTGGATAGCGGCGTTCGATCTCCTCCGCATGTTCCGCCGCCAATCGGCGAACGGTTCGGTAGCACTCGCCTTCGCGGTCGTTTCGACCACATTTCAACTCGATTTCGTCGTCTTTCAGCGAACGCAATTTCAAACGGTCGCCGTTGGCTAGAATCGCCTGCAATTCGAGGACGTGATCGAGGGTCTTTCCGTGGACGAGCGAATGCGTGCCGGACGAATTGTTGGCGATCATGCCGCCGATGGTAGCGCGGTCGGAGGTTGAAATATCGAGGGGGAAGTGCAGGCCATGCGGCAGCAGCGCACGATTGAGTTCGTCGAGTACACAGCCCGGTTGAACGCGCGCCCAGCGTTCGGAAGGATCGATCTCCAAGATACGATGGAAATGGCGTGAGCAATCGAGAACGACGCCGGGACCGATGCACTGCCCCGCCTGCGATGTGCCGCCGCCGCGCAGCGTCAGCGGTACTCCGAAGCGCGCGCATGTCTCCACGGTCGCTGCGATGTCCGCGTCGCTTTTGGGAAACACCACGCCAAGGGGCACGATCTGATAGACGCTGGCATCGGTGGAATAGAGCGCGCGGGCGAGGCGATCGAAGCGCACTTCACCCGCTACGCATTTTTTGAGAGCCGCTTGAAATCCGGCGGCGTTCAAGGCTCTCCTCCAACGTGATGATCGAGCGTGGCGTGCCGGCCGAGAATCCACTCCTCGGCAGTTGACGCAGCCGATCCGCCTATCCGACCGCTCCTACCCCTAGAGCTTGTTTGAATTGTCGCAATTCCTCCTGCAAACTGGCCACGGTCTGCTTGAGAGTTGCGATGTCTTCCCGAGCCACGTTCAATGCCGTTTCCATTTGACTCCATCGTTCGTCGGGGGCGGGCGAAACGGCGACGGCAACGGAGGGCCGAGGCGACTCGACGACGGGTTCGGCGGCGACGCGCGAACGCAGGCGTTCCAATTCGGTCGGATCGTGAAAGCCGTGCGTCAGTACCGCGCCGCGCCGCTCCTCCGGCGTCAGATACACCACCAGCTTGCGTTCCATGAGAGGGCGCAGGGCATTGCGCAGCGCATCGAGATCATCAATCGGTTCCATGCGGCTGGCTCGACTGCGCAATTCGCCTTCCGTTTGCGGACCTCGCAACAGCAGTTCGCCCAAGATTGCCAGATCGACCTTATCGACGTGCCAGGATTCGTAGAGGCTGTGCTTCCAGCGCACCACGCGGCCGCCGGTGATTTTGATAGCCAAGCCCTTCTTTTGACAGCGAACCAGCGTGTCCTCAACTTCCAAGTCGGTGAGGTTGAGAAGCGGTTCGCGATTGGATTTTTGATTGCATCCCGTCGTCAGCGCGTTGATGCTGAGCGGATAAGTGTCCGGGGTAGTCTTGGCTTTCTCGACGAGAACGCCTAACACACGCCGTTCGCGCATATCGAGAACTGGCCAAGGACCGCTCGAAACAGCCGGTGATGCCTCGGATTCGGGAGACACGCTACCTCCTTGTCAATGTCGAGTTCGTCCGTTCCATCCACGATTCGCCGCCGGTCGTTCCGTTGGTTTCATGGGTTCCCTCCCGCTCGCGCTAGGACTTCAAGAATTCCTTCCGATGTCGTTTATACACCTCGGCACCCGCTTGGCCATAGGGATTGACACCCATCAACCGCCCCTCCACGACGGTCGCCAGCATCATCATTTGCATCAGCTGTCCCATCGTATGTTCCGACAGCGTCGGCAACACCAAATCGGATGTAGGCCGCGCCACATCGTAATATGCCTGGTTCGTTGCCCGCAATGTTGCATTGAGGATATCCGGCATACTCTTGCGATTGTACTGGTTTAATTCGTCCTCGTTGTGGTCGGCCATCTGCGTGACGATGGGTACGGCTTTGGGGTTCTTGACGATGAGATTGGTGATGAGCCGATCGCGCGGTCCGTCTTGATGTTGTTGGCCGCGAACGTAAAGATCGCGCGGTGCCACCATCGTCAGCGGTGTCGGCCCGCGTCCCTGCTTGTTCAAGCTCGACGACACCAGCTGTTCGTACCAATGCCCGAGCGCTTCCAGCTTCCTTGACCATACCGACAGCACCCGCAGCGGTTTGTCTCCGGACTCGGTCGACAAATGATTCGCGGCTACGAATTGGAGGACGGGATTGCGCTCGAAGGGTTCGTCGAGAAAGCGTTTGGTCGTGGCCGCCGCGCCGAGCAACAGCGCGCGAACATCCAACCCCATGACGGCGGCAGGCAGAAGACCGGCAGCGGTGAAGCTGGAGAAGCGCGAACCCACATTATCGGGAATCGTCAAAAGATTGGCGTCGTCGTGACCGTGAGCGCGAAACAAGCGGCGCAGTTTACTCTCGTCCCCGCTGACGGCGGCGAACAATTCCCTTAGTCGAGGCGAACGCAGGCCATAGTATTCGGCGGCCTCGCGCCGAAAGACGCGCAGCGCCAAAGCCGGCTCCAGCGCTTCGCCGCTCTTGCCCAAGGCGACGACGGCCCAACGCTCCTCGCGTCGCTCCGGATCGACGCAAGTGATTTGCAGCAGATCCAGTAGGTTTTGAAAGGCGTCGTTGTCGGCGTTGTCGCCTTCAAAATAGATGCGCGGCACACCGAGGCGCGTCTCCGGGGGCAGTTCGTTGTGATAGCGACTGAGCAGTGCCTCGAAGAGCGCGCGCGGCCCCCAGGTGCAACTGGGCACGCCGAGAAAGATGACGCGATCGACCTGTTCGCGCAAGCGCGTCGACAGGTTCAGAACGCGGCCGAGGTCGCTGGTTTCGCCCTTGCGGCGATAGTTATCGAGTGTAGCCTGCGGTAGATCGAGGAAGCCGGCTCCGCCTTCATCTCCTCCGCGCGTAGGTGAAGGGAGAGCCGACGAGGAAGCGCTGCGCATCTCGCGCTCGGCGGCTACTTGGCTGCGGCACTGCATCAAGCGAGGCACGAGATCCTTCAGCCGATTGGGCGAGAGAAAATGACGGGCACGCAGTTCGGCGGCCGCGTTCCAATCCTCGCCAAGCGGAGTCAACAACGCTTGGTAGTTGAAGGTAACGGCTTCGTCCGGAAGTTCCATGGCCATACAAGGGCACCTCTAGCGCGGTTGAGAGATGGGCAAAGAAACCGCTTGTCGATACTATAGTTCCAAAGTTGCTCTCGGTAAAATCTAGGATACAAACATGCACGATTTGATCCGCGAACTGCGTGAATCCAATGGCTCCAAAATCGTTCTCCTGGTTGCAGACGGTCTGGGCGGGCTATCGCTAACGCCGGGCGGCAAGACCGAGTTGGAGTCGGCCAAAACGCCGAACCTCGACGCCTGCGTCCGCGACGGCGTCTGCGGTCTGAGTATTCCGGTTTTGCCGGGTATAACGCCGGGCAGCGGGCCGGGACACCTCGGCCTGTTCGGCTACGATCCCCTGCACTATCGCATCGGCCGAGGAATTCTCGAAGCGCTGGGCATCAACTTCCAGGTCGGAGCGCGCGATGTGGCCACGCGAGGCAACTTTTGCACGTTGGATCAGAATGGCCTCATTGCCGACCGACGCGCCGGAAGACCGACGACCGAACGCTGCGTTGCCATGTGCAAACTCCTGCAAACGGTGCGCGTGCCGGGCGTCGAGATCTTCGTCGAGCCGGTGCGCGAGCATCGCTTCGTCGTCGTCTTTCGCGGCGACGATCTCGGCGACGCCGTCAACGACACCGACCCACAGCAGACTGGCCACGCGCCGCTGCAAGCGAAAGGGAGCGACGCAGCTTCGCAAAAGACGGCCGAGGCGGTCAATCGCTTCGTGGCCGAGGCGGACAAGGTTCTAAAAGAACATGCCCCGACCAACGGCGTCACGCTTCGCGGTTTTGCTCGCTATCCGAAAATCGACACCATGCAAGACATCTATGGCCTGCGAAGCGCCGCCATCGCCGTCTATCCGATGTACAAAGGGCTAGCTCGTCTCGTGGGCATGGACGTTCTCGACGCCGGGGCCACGCTGCAGGATCAGGTCGAAACGCTTCAGCGCGTCTGGGGACAATACGACTTCTTCTTCTTGCACTACAAGTACACCGATAGCACCGGCGAAGACGGTAACTTTGCCGCCAAAGTTGAGACGATCGAACGCTTCGACGCCGAGATTCCCAAGATTCGCGGGTTAAACCCCGACGTGCTGATCGTCACCGGCGACCACAGCACGCCCAGCAAGATGAAAAGCCATAGTTGGCATCCAGTGCCGGTGTTGCTGACGGCGAAGTCGTGCCGCACCGACACGGTAACGGATTTTGGCGAGTCGCAATGTCTTCATGGCGGACTCGGCCAATTCCAGGCGATGTATTTGCTACCGATGGCGATGGCCCACGCGGGGCGATTGGGTAAATATGGAGCGTGAGGAGGACTCTCGGAGCCTGCCGTGTGCGCGAGAGGGAATCGATTCCATCTCTTACGCTTCGGACGCTAGAAAGTTGCTTTGAATCGGATGTCTCAATTCCTCGATGTCTTGAGTTCGAGCCGTGTGCTGCTCATGGACGGCGCGATGGGCACCGAATTGCAGCGTGCCGGAATCGGCCCCGAGGAATGCCACGAGATTTGGAACGTGACTCACGCCGACCGAGTTTCGGCGATTCATCGCGCCTATGCCGACGCGGGTGCCGAGGTGCTGCTGACCAACACCTTTCAGTCGAACTCAACGCATCTGGCGCGCTTTGGATTCGAGGATCGTCTCGAAGAGATAAATCGTTCCGCCGTATCGCTGGCCCGGAGGTCGGCGGGTAGTTCGCGCTTCGTTCTCGGTGATGTCGGTCCTATACTCGATGCGACGAACCGGACGGAGTTTGCCGATTTCAACGAGTTGGGGCGGGTGCTTATCTCCTTGGAAGGCGTCGATGGCATCCTCCTTGAAACGTGTTCCCATCCGCGTGCGTTGGCGGCAGTGCAATGGGCCTTCCATCGACTGGTCGATATCGACGTACCGCTGCTGCTGTCGCTGACTTATCATCGCGCGCGTTCGGGACAACTCGTCACCGTCAGCGGCCACGCGCCGGAGTCGTTCGCGCGCCACGCCGAACGACACGGCGTCGCCGCGTTGGGCGTCAATTGTGGCCGCGATATGGGAATGGACGACATTATCGAGGTTATTTGTCGCTATCGTGCCGAGACGGATTTGCCACTGTTCGCACGGCCCAATGCGGGGACTCCCTTCAGGCAAGGAGATCGGTGGATTTATCCTCACGCGCCGGAGACGATGGCGACGCGCTTGCCGGAGTTGGTGAAAGCGGGCGCGCGTACGATCGGCGGTTGCTGCGGCACGACGCCGCGACACATCGCGGCGTATCGAACTGTCCTGGACACATGGCGCATCTAGGGTCTGAATGGGAAGAAGGAGCAAGAAAACTCGCACAAAGCTCTATAAAGCGTTTTGCCTTCCGACTCCGAATCGGAAAGTTCGAATCGGCCGCGCCCCAATCCTTGCCGATTTCGTTGGGGCGCGGCGATTTGGCTGGCACTCATCGGCGAACCAATAACCGTCGTCGTCGTTTCACTTCGTGGGCTTCTGCTCCTCCGCGAAGACGTTTTCCGCCTCCAGAGGTATCTGAAACGCATCGGCCACGCGCGTCATGTAATTGCACCAACAGATATACCAGATCGAGTCCAAGGCCCGTTCGCGCCCCAGATGCGCCGTTAGCACGTCGAGATCGGAACGGCGCACATACCAGGGCTTCCGCGTCAGTTTGTGTGCGAAGAGTAAGCCGGCGCGTTCGTTCGGTGGAAACGACGACCAATCGCCGCTTGCCAGTTTGGCGACGCGCTCGTTCAGACCTTGTTCCTTCAAGCCCGCGACCGCGAGCAACATTTGCGTATGGCCCATTCAGTAAAAGCACTGCAACGAGCGCGTCACGACCCAGAACATCGACTCGTGAAAGACCGGGTCCAGGTCGGACTCTTGACGGAACGCGCGCAGGCCGCCGAGCCATGCCGCCGACAATCGCGGTTGATAGCCATAGGTCAACAGGCTCCACTTAATACGAATCGGTTTGTCGGGCTTGGGCATTTCGGGGGGCAGCTGCGCGCGGACGGCCTCCCAATCGGGAATGCGAACGCGCGCTTGACGCCGGGCGATTTGTTTGTCCAAGCGTTGCCGCAGCGCGTCGAACGACAGCGCCGTCCATTCGGGATCGTCGAGTTTCTCCGGTACGGGCGGTGGTTCCTTGGCCGGCGGCGAGACGATCCGTTTGGGTTTCTCCTTCTTATCCTCGGTTGCAGGCGCTTTCTTCACCGGCTTGGGAAAGCTCACTTTGATCGGCAGATACGGCCCATCCGGTTCGACCTCGACGCCCAAAGCAAGCAATAAGCGATCTTGAAAGTTGGCATAAGCGGCGACGAGTACGATGGCCACCGTCTGCTTCTCGCCGTGGATTTTCACCACATCGGCGACTTGCTCGTCGGTGACGGTATACGCCGCCTCGACGAGTTGTTTCACGAGTTGCAGGGCGATGCGCTCTTCTTTGGGCAGTTTGTCCATCTGTTTTGGTAAAGCGTCGATGTCTTCGGCTTTGCCGCCGGCCCGCACATAATCGAACCGGGCATAGGCTTTGGCATAGGCACAGCGATTGGCGTCGGCGGCGACCCAACGCAGCTTCGCCCGCAGGAGAGGTGGGAGTGTACTCTCCATGCGTTGGGCATAATCGAGATCGATCATCGCCGCCGCCGTCTTCGGCAGCGACACTGCGAGGGCGCGGATCCACACCGGCAGTTGCCGCCCTCTCTCCGTTTCAACGAACGTCATTTTCTTCCATGCCTCCTCATCCGTAAGCACCGGCACGCGCGCGGCGGGGGTTCCGCTCCATGCCCGCGTCGCCGTCACCAACAGCAATAAAAAAACAATAACGTGGCGTAAGGAAATCAATGGACACCTCCATAAACCATCGGGGACCATATACTCGTTCAAGAATCATTTCCAAGTTTAGCCGCGACGCGGAGCGCATCGGCCCCGCGCTCCGCTCCGCATCGCGGCTAACCGGATTTAATACCCATTCCAACTTTGCGAGCGTTTGTGGTCTTCTTTACGATAAATCCACACCGGAGAGATTCCCTTGACGATGTATTGAGTCTCCTCGCTGGCGCTGGGATTGGCCAGTTTCAGACGAACGGAGAAATTGCGCACTCCGTCCGCTTCGGTCGTCTCATTAAGGATCTCGTAGCTATCCAGTTTTCGCCCTTTGAGCCAGACGGAATCCACAACTTGAATCGGCGGCGACGCGCTGGCAATCTCACCCGCCGGGCTGCCGTTCTGCCAGGCCGCCAATGCGGTCTCCAGCGAGCGCCGGGCCGTTTCCGCCGGCGTGGCGCGTGCATCCTTTTTCTTGCCGCAGCCGAGCGAAACGACGCAAACGAGCAGGGCCGCAATCGTCGCAAGGCAAGCGCGAGACGAGGAAAACCGCGATCGGAAGAATCGTAGCTTCTTCAACATAAATCTCCTTTCAAGGTCTGTTCCATACTCTCTGCCATTCGAATTCGGAATATCTCGCGCCGCTCACCAGTCCGCGCCCAACGTCTCGCCGCCGTTGCGCGTACCGAGCGCCTGCCAGGTATACAACGAGATGGAATCGGAAACGAACCGAACCGATCCGTCGCAAAGCCCCACGTTGACTCCGTTGGTGTGATAGCTCGTGGACGGCACATCCATATCCATGTTCACCATGCTGCCGGGGAAGGGGATTCCTCCGCAGGTCAACTTGTTCGGCGTCGAGACGTGATTGTAAATCGAACAGCACGTTTCACCCAGCGCCCAGCAGGTGCCCACGCCGTCGCATATGGATATTGCCGTGTTCGGATCCTGGCCCTGACAAACCTGGTGTGTGCCAACCAAATTGTTTTGGTTGGGAATGAGCATCATCGACGTGCGCGGACTATAGCGTCCGCCGCTGCGAAGCTTCTCCGCGAACATGGCGGTATTGCTCGTGCCGTCCGTGATTTGCGCGATGGAGACGTTGCTCTCGTAATAAAAGACGCCGTTGGGGGTCGCTCCGGGTGAGACCGAGGACGGGTTGGTGTCACCGAGATCGCACATAAACGTCGTACCCATGTTGGCCCAATAATTATTGCCGGGGTACGACACGCCGTTAGGCGCGGGAATCATTGGCGACGCGGGATCGGAGGGACACTGGAATCCTGGGATCAGAGTGTTGCAGGCGGAATTGACGCCGTTGGGATTGGTATAAGGCGGGCATCCGGTGCCATCGAACTGCATGTCGCCCATGTCGGGGGGATAGTTGAAGTTGAGGGCGTTGTAGACGTTGCTTTGCTCCATATAAGGCAACAATTGGCTGTGGGTCGACCATCGGGCCATCGAATTGATGCCGGGATAAGAAGGACTTTTACCATAGGGAAAGTGCTGATAGGTGGAGTGAAAATTTTGCGCGGCCAGTCCCATTTGCTTGAGATTGTTCTGGCACTTCATGCGCGAGGCGGCTTCGCGCACTTTCTGCACTGCCGGCAGCAGCAGGCCGATGAGAATGGCAATGATGGCGATCACCACCAATAACTCGATCAGGGTGAATGCCGATCGACGACGACGAATCATATCGAATACCTTTCAAAAAATACGGAGGGTCCGATCGAGAATAAGTTCCAAGGTTAGCCGCGACGCGGAGCGGAGCGCGACGGTCCCGGGCTCGGCTCCTCGTCGCGGCTAACCTTTCCAAAAGTTTCCATGAAACCGTCGGGCAAACTCGGAGGCCAGCGGCCTCGACCTGGCGAGGTCATTAAAACCAGATCGAGAAGACGAGAGAGAATCCCTCTGGCAGAAATACTCTTCTCGTGCCGCTGGCCGTTCCGAGCTTGCCCAACCGTTCACTTGTGCAGCACCTTTTTCTGTTCCCGTGGTTTGCTCGGGACGCCCGGCATGCTCCAGAAGGGATTGTCCCGTTCTAGCGGCAATTGAAAGGCGTCGGCGACTTTGGTCATGTAGTGGCAGCGCGAAGCCCACCAAATCACATGCCACGCGCCGTCTCGGCCATAGTGTTCCTCCAGTGCGCGCACGTCGGCGTCGGCGATCGAAGCCGGCTCGCTTGCCTGCTTGCGCGCGAAGGCGAAAGCGGCTCGCTCCGCTGCGGAAAAGTCCGACCAATCGCCGGACAGTCGCCGCGTCAACTCGTTAACCGATTCTTCTTTCAGCCCCGCGACCGCGAGGCACATTTCGACGTGGCCCATTCAGTAAAAGCACTTTAAGGATCGCGTAACAATCCAGAACAAGGATTGCTCGAGCGAGCGGTCGAGCTTGGCCTCCTGACGAAAGGCGGAGGCACAGTCGAACCACGCCTGCGTCAGTTCCGGTTGATGGGTATAGCAGACGCGGCTCCAATTAATGTCCGATTGCCACATCCCCGGATGGCCGTCGCCGAGCCGTTTGTGCATCTCTGCTTTCGACGGCACGCCGATACGCCCCGGCCTCGCCTTTTGACTTTCCAATCCCCGTTGCAAGCCGAGCCATTCGGCTGGGACTTTCGCGCCTTGCGGACTGCTCTCGAACTTCGCCCGAAGTGCGGCTGGAGGATTTCCACCGGCAGAAAGACTTGGCTTGGCGAACGAGACCATCGAGGGCGGTAATGGCCCCCCCACTTCGACTTGTACGTTGGTCGCCAGAAACAGGCGATCCTGAAAACTGGCGTGAGCCAACAACGCCACCAGGGCAACCACTCGTTCCTCGCCGAAGAACTGAAGGAGTTGCTTGACCTCCTCATCGGTGACGGCATGGGCCTCGCGCATCATCTTGCGAGCAAAGGATGCAGCCGCTCGTTGCTCCGGAGATAGCTGGCTGGGGTCGCCGGTGAGTTTCCGAATCTCGGCCTCGGTCGCGCCATCGCGGCGCAGGTCGGCTACCGCCACCGCCTTGGCGTACTCGCATAGGTTGGCGTCCGCTGCGGACCAACGGACCAGGCCGCGCAACTTCGGCTCCAAGCGATCGCCGCTTCGGTGCATGGCGTCCAATTCCAACATGCGGGCGGTGGTTACAGGCAGTGGACCGGCCAAGAGGCGGGCCCACGCCGGCAATGTTTTAACCGTCGAGGGTGCGCCGGGCAATCGCTTCCACGCTTGTTCGTTCGTCAACATAGGTAGTCGCTCCGAGGTTTTAGCGGCTCTTTCTTGATCCAACAACAACATCACCAGGGCTTGCTCCATCTCGCCCGGCTTAAAGCCAAACGGACCTCGTCCGCCCTTGTAGGCAACCCGGCCTCTGCGGTCAATGAGATATAACCGATCCGGCATACCGCTGTAGGCGTTGCCGACGCGGTCGTCCATCTCGTCCACCACCATCGGCATGCTCATTTTCAACGAGCTACAACAACGCCGCGCCACGCCGGTCCGCTCGTTCTCGCTCAGTGGTTGTTTGACCGCGATGCCGGCGGCATCGTTGGATCTCATCCGCCAACCATCGGTCGGATGTGCTTCGCGGACGTAGACGGCGAGAAACTCCACGCGATCCCCGTAACGCTTTTTCAATTCTTCCAAGGCCCCAAACTGGGACCGAAACGGCCCTCAGGTGAAGCTGCCGAAAACGAGGACGATGGGTTTGGGGCCGAGGCGCTTCGACAATTGCACGACTTCCTTGCCGTCGCTGGTCTTCAACGTGAAATCCGGAGCCGGTTCGTTGAGTTTCGGCCCTTCGCTCATGGAACCGAGTTCGCCGGCAAATAAGCCGCGGATCAACACGGCCTGCGACGGCATATCGGACGGTTGAGGCTGTGGCGATGGTCCTCCCAAGAGCGCATCGCGGAGATCGTCGGGGGTAAGATGGTCCTTGCCCTGTGCCGCTTTATCGAAGAATTGCAGCCACTCTTCTTTGCTGAGCCGCCCGTTACCCTCGGCGTTCAATTTCCGATAGAAACGAGTCACCATAGAGGACATCTGCATATACGGACTCCGCTCCGACCAATCGAAATCCTCCGGGGCGATCTTCCCGTCTTTGTTGCGGTCGAGGCGTGCGAAGGCGGCATCCGATCCGGGAAATTGTTTGCGTGTGATGCCGCCCTTGGCCGGATCGACGCCGCAGCGTTTGGCCAGCCATTCCCATGTGTAGTTCGATTGAGTGGGACCGAACCACCCGTCGCCTGGCCCCATCCGCGAGCCGCGCAAGACCGCCGCCAACATGCGTACCGATTCCGGCGGGGTCTGGCCTTGGTAAGCGCTTTCGAGCAAGGCCGCTGCAGCCGCGGCTTTCTTGGGGTCGGCCAGAGTCTTCGCATCCAACGGCGGCGCGCTCTTTCGCGTCTTCGCCGCAGGCTCCTGGGCATCTACGATGGCGGCTAGGCATAGCATCAGTCCTAGCCCGCTCGCTACCACCGTTCTTCCGTATTTCATGATGTTTACTCCTGTGAAAAAAAAACACGACACTTTGCGTTTGTTCCATAAGCCCCTCTCCCCCTGAGTACAGGGGGAGAGGGGCTTATGAGACAGACTCTTATCGCTTGGCTGGATTGGGGTCGCCCGCAGCGCCTTGCCGATCCAACATGAACATCAACAGAGACTGCTCCAACTCGTCCGGCTTAAAACCGAATGGCCCCCGGCCGCTCTTGTAAGCGATCCGGCCTTTGCGGTCGATCAGATACAACCGATTCGGCATGCCGCTGTAGGCGTGGCCGACGCGGTCGTCCATCTCGTCCACCACCATCGACATGCTCATTTTCAACTTGCTGCAGCAGCGCTGGGCCACGTTGACGCGCTCGCCCTCGCTACACGGCTGCTTGAGGGAGATGCCGGACTCGTCGTTCGAGTGCATCCGCCAACCATCGGTCGGATGAGCCTCGCGAACGTAAACGGCGAGAAACTCAACCTGCCCTCCATAGCGCTGCTTTAACTCTTCCACCGCTGCATACTGGGAGCGAAACCGCCCGCATGTGAAGCTGCCGAAGACGAGGACCAGAGGCTTCGCACCGATTAACTTCTCCAACTCGACGGAAGCCTTGCCATCGACCGTTTTCAAGGTGAACTTCGGAGCCGGTTCATTGAGTTTCGGCCCCTCGTTCATCGAGCCGATCTCACCGGCGAAAAAGCTGCGGATCAACACGGGCCGAGACGGCATGTCGGCAGGTTTGACGGCGCAACTAGCGTCGTTTACTTTCAGGAGGTCGATGGGGCTGGCCGCTTGTTCTTGTTTGCGTTCCGACCAATCCAGATCGCTTGAGGTGATGACGCCGTCCTTGTTGCGGTCGAGCCGCGTGAACCAGGCATCCGCGCCGCGAAATCGTTTGCGAGAGATGCTGCCCTTGAGAGGCTCGACGCCGCAGCGATGGGCCAGCCATTCCCAGGTATAACGCTTCTGTGCCGGGCCAAACCACCCCTCGCCCGCTGCTAGTGGCGAATTGCGTAGAATGGTTATGAGCATACGCACCGATTCCGGCGGCGTTTGGCCTCGGTAGGCGCTTTCCAACAACGCGGCGGCGGCCTCATCCTTCTTGAGGTCGGCCAACGCCTTCGCATCCAAAGGCGGCACATTCGGTCGCGCCTTCGTCGTCGGCTTTGGAGCGCCGCGCGGCGGCTCCTGGGCATCGACGACCCCGGTCAGGAACAGCAGCAGTCCCAGCCCTCCCATTAGCATCGCTTTTCCGTTCGTCATGGTGTTCGCTCCCGTAAAAAATTACCGTGAAAACCAAGGGAAGACCGACCCCCCTTTTCGGACAGACCGAACTCGTAGCCTCATTCTTTGAGATCGATGTCAAACGATTGCTAGCCCTGTGTCTCCGTATGCCCCGGGCCACTTCTTTCCGCCAGGGAATGCGTGAGGGAACCTTGGCGTTGGTGTCCCTCGTTCGTGCTGGCGTCATCGGAACGAGTCGCCTTATCGCTCCACAGATCCATGCCCATGATGCCAAGAATGCGGTCGCGTGTGTGCAGGTAGGCGGGCAGGTTCGCATCTCGAGGGCGGGGGAGATCGACCGCCACCATCGCCTGGACCGAGGCCGGTCTGGGACTGAGTACGACGATCCGGTCGGCCAACTGGACGGCCTCGTCGATGTCGTGAGTTACAAACAAGATAGTCTTTCGCTCTTGTTGCCAAATCCGCACCAAGTCGGCTCGCATCTTGAAACGAGTGAAGTAATCGAGCGCGCCGAACGGTTCATCCATGTAAAGGATCGCCGGATCGGCCGCCAAGGCGCGGGCCAACTCGACACGCTGGCGCATCCCTCCCGACAACTGCCGCGGATAAACGCGCTCAAACCCGGTCAAACCGACCATGTCGACGTAGTGTTGCACGATGCGCTGGCGCTCCATCTCTGTCTTTCTCCTCAGGCCGAAAGCAACATTTTCCCCGACGGTCAGCCAGGGAAAAACGCCGCCTTCCTGGAAGATGTAGATCCTCCGCCGATCTGGACCGTGGACCGGCTCTCCTTGGACGAGTACCTCACCGCGGCTAGCCTTCTGGAAGCCGGCGAGAAGGTTCAGCAAGGTCGTCTTGCCGCAGCCCGAAGGCCCGACGAGGCAGACGAACTCCCCCGGCCGGACATCGATGTCGATCCGCTTGAGGACGCGAACCTCTTCTCCCGCTCGCTTGCCGGGAAAAGTCAGCCCGAGATCACTTGCGACAACGGCGGCTTGCACGGACGGATTTGCCGGCCTTCCGGGACCGGATAACTCATTCATGCCTCGCTCCATAGGCCCAGCGCACCGCCGGGAACCGTTCCACTTGTCGCATCAGCAAGTCGAGCAACCAGCCGATGACTCCAATCAAGGTCATGCCCGCCACCACCAAGTCGTAACGTTTGCCGGCGTTGCGCGCGTCAATAATCAGGTAGCCGAGGCCGGAGTTGACAGCAATCATCTCGGCCGCCACCACTACCAGCCAAGCGATCCCCAAGGCGATCCGCAGGCCGGTGACGATTTGCGGCAGCGTCGCCGGCACGATCACCCAGCGGAACAGCTGGAATTGCGTCAAGCCGAAGTTCTGCGCCGCCCGCAAGTGGACCATCTGCACTCCCTGGACGGCTGCCATGGTCGAAACCGCGATGGGGAAGACGCTGGCCAGGAAGATGAGGAATACCGGCGCGGCGTCCGAGACGCCGAACCACAGAATCGCCAGGGGGATCCAGGCGATCGGCGAGATGGGCCGCAGCGCCTGAATCATCGGGTTGAACGCCTCTTGAACCCGCCGGAACCAACCCAGGAGCAGGCCAAAAGGGACACCAACCAGTACGGCCAAAGTGAAGCCCCAGGTGACCCGAAACAACGAGGCCACGACGTACTTGAACAGCAATCCTTGCTCCACCAACTCGATGATGCCCAAGGCCACATCGAAGGGCTTGGGAAACAACGTGCTGCCGGAGAGCCGCACTGCCAAGTCCCAGATCAGCAGAAAGACCGCGCCAACCACCAGGGGCAAGAGTACGGCCCCATAGGAGAGCGACAGCGGCCGCGACGGGGCGGCATCTCCTGGGCCTCGGCCTCCGGACTGGCGGCCGGCCGAGGACGGCGGAACGGCGAGGGCATCGGGTGTACTCATCGCGTATACTCCCAATTATAAGGTTGGATCACGGTCTCATCCTCTATGAAGGAAGGGTCGGCATAGTCCTCGAAGGGTGCTGTCCCTTTGAGGATGCCGGACTCCACTCCCAAGGCTTCGATTTCCTCGAAATCGTTGCGACAGACACGCAGGTTCGTGTACTTGACTCTGTCGGGAGGCTTGCTGAGGACGAATCGCAGTAGGGCGGGGTGTTGATGGTAGTAGTTCTTGCCAACGAACGCGGCCGCTTGCATGCGGTGGTCCATCCTCTGGTCGAGCCACTTGCCGCTGCCGGCGATGCCGTCCACGAGACGCTGAACCTGCGGGCGGTTGTCGCGAATGGTTTTTTCATGGACGGCCAGGACACAGGAAATGAACTCGGGCCAGACATCCTTGGTCATGAAGAGGATCCGTCCGTAGCCGTCCATCTCCGTTTGGGCCGAGTACGGCTCGCCCGTGATAACGGCATCGACGGCCCGGACCTGGAGTACGGCGGGCATGTCGGGTGGCGGCATCTCCAAGAGCGCGACGTCATCGATGCGCATGCCCCGCTGCTTGAAAGCGCGGAAGATGATCAGCCGCTGGTTGGAGAAACGGTTGGGGATCGCGATCTTCTTGCCGCGTAAATCCTCGATACGATGGATGTAAGAGTCTTTATGCACCATCATTGTCGTCCCGTCGCGGTGCCCAAGGTAAACGATCTTGATGGGCACCCCTTGCTCGCGCAGGGCCATCGCCATCGGTGCCAGGATAAAGGCGGCCTGCAAGTAGTCGGACAGAAAAGCTTCCTTCAACTCCGGCCAGCCATTGAACCGCACCGGTTCAAACATCCCGTTCCCACTCATGTTCTCGTTTATGAAGTGGGTGACGGGACAGGTCAGATGTCAGGTGACTGGTAGGAAGCCGACTCGGAACTCGGAACCCTCCTTGTCCTTGCACCTGGGGCCGGCGTCAAAGACGTGCAAGTTCAGCCACAGGTGCAGCACGGTTACGAAGACGATCCACCCGAACACAACGAGCAAAACCAAACGTCTCATGGCGGAAGCCTTTCTTTCTGAGTTACGAGAGAGACAAAAGTAACGCGAACAACTCGAACACGTCCTCTCGACCGAGCGTCTGTCCGGGCTCCCCCTCCCCGCTTCGGGGAAGAGGGGAGAGGGTGAGGGGGCGTCTATTCTCCCCTCTCCCCCGCTTCGGGGGAAAGGGGCTGAGGGTGAGGGAGAAAGCCGCCCCACCATCACTTGGCCAGGATCTCTCCCTGGTTGGCCAGGATCTTTTCCTGATTGGCCACGATGCGCTGCTCCTGATTGGCCACGATCGCCGCCTGGTTGGCCAAAATCTTGTCGAGTTTCTCCTGGTTCGACATCAGGCGGTCCTGATTGGCGATGATGGTCGCCTGGTTGTTGAGAACCTTGTCCAGCCTGGCTTGGTTGGCCAAGATGCGTTCCTGGTTGTTGAGGAGCGCCGCCTCGTTGCTGAGAACCTTGTCCAGTTTGGCCTGGTTGCTCTCAATCCGTGCCTGATTGGCCAGGATCCTGTCCTGGTTGCTGAGGAGTTTCTGCTGGTTGGCAATCACTTCATCAGTCGTCATGGTCGTTCCTTCTTTGGTAAGAACAGAGTTCGGAGTTCGGAGCCTGTCTCCTCACTCCTTGAGATCGATGTCAAATTCCTGCTTGCCCTTCGTCACAGTATAGCGCTGCTTCAACTCTTCCACCGCTGCATACTGGGAGCGAAACCGCCCGCAAGTGAAGCTGCCGAAGATGAGGACCAGAGGCTTCGCACCGATTAACTTCTCCAACTCGGCGGAAGCCTTGCCATAGCGATGCGCCAGCCATTCCCAGGTATAACGCTTCTGTGCCGGGCCAAACCACCCCTCGCCCGCTGCTAGTGGCGAGTTGCGTAGAATGGTTATGAGCATACGCACCGATTCCGGCATTCTCTGGCCTTGGTGGGCGCTTTCCAACAACGCGGCGGCGGCCTCATCCTTCTTGGGGTCGGCCAACGCCTTCGCATCCAAAAGCGGCACATTCGGTCGCGCCTTGCTCGTCGATTCCTGGGCATCGGCGATGGCGGCCAGGCATAGCAACAGTCCTAGCCCGCTCACTACCAGCGTTCTTCCGTTTTTCATGATGTTTAACTCCTGTGAAAGAACACGGCACTTAGCGTTTGTTCCATAAGCCCCTCTCCCCTGTACTCAGGGGGAGAGGGGTTGGGGTGAGGGGGCAGAAACCGGCGAAAAACCGCCTCTCACCCCCGGCCTCTCTCCCCTGAGTACAGGGGAGAGGGGAGCTTCTGGATTTGTGGACTCCGA
>JAKBCS010000213.1 GCA_021807595.1 Planctomycetota bacterium
CTTTCTAAGGATATGATTTAACCTGCCGCCTCACGCGGCAGGCAGCCAAGCATGTTTTCACCCTCGCTAAGGCCAACACACCAACTTGACAAACGATACCCCGCCGAGTCGAAAGACCCGGCGGGGTATTTTTTTCGCCCACACCCTTCACCATCGAGATTCCGCTTAGCCGCGACCCACAGCGGAGCGAGGATTCTCGCCCCCGAACGTCCTCTGCTGCGCGTCGCAGTTAACCGAGGACGCCGGATGGTTCAAAAGCGACTCCCTTCACATTTCTCTCATCTATTTTTGATAAAGTAAGGTAATTTTATTCGCCCGCTCGCTTTCCGCCTGAACCACAATCCACCCGTGAACTCTTCGCTCGAGAGTTGAGATACTGAGGTGAGCGTATGGCGAACGTCAAGGAACTTCACGTCAACGGTTCGCACCGCGTTCTCAATTCGGACCCCGAACGCAGTTTGCTCAGCGTTCTCCGCGACGATCTCGATTTAACCGGCAGCAAGTACGGTTGTGGGGAGGGCCGATGCGGCGCTTGCACCGTCTTACTCGACGGCCAAGCCGTCCGATCTTGCAGCACCCTCGTCGGCTCGGTGGGGAACAAACCCATCGAGACCATTGAGGGATTGGCCAAGGACGGCAAGCTCCATCCGCTGCAAGAGGCGTTTCTGGAGGCGGACGCCCTTCAATGCGGCTACTGTACTTGCGGCATGATTATGTCGGCTTGCTCTCTCCTTAAACGCGATCCGCATCCCAGCCGCGAAGACATTGTCCGCGCTATGAACGGCAACATCTGCCGATGCGGCGTCTATCCGCGCATTCTTTCGGCTATCGAACGAGTCACCCGCGCTCGGAAAGGAGACGGCCAATGAACGAGACGATCTTCGACGATCTCCTTCTCGATCCCGAACGCTACGAATTGTTCGCCGAGGGATCCTTCTCGGCGGAGTTGGATCGCCGGGCGTTCTTTCGCATCGTGGGCGGAGGGCTGGTCGTGGCTTGCCTGCTCGGCGAGTCGGAGGCGCAACAGCCGGGCGGCGGGCGGCGCGGACCATTCGGCGGCGGTGGACCTAAAGAACTGGGTGCTTGGCTTCATGTCGGCGAAGACAGCACCGTCACCGTTTACACCGGCAAGGTCGAGATCGGTCAGAATATCCGAACCTCGTTGACCCAGGTTGTGGCCGAGGAGTTGCAGACGCCTCCGTCGCGCATTCGAGTGGTAATGGCCGATACTCAGTTAACCCCGTTCGATGGTGGGACGGCCGGGAGCATGACGACGCCGCGCATGGCACCGCAACTGCGCCGCGCCGCCGCTGCCGCGCGCGAACTCCTGATCGATCTCGCTGCGGAGCAAGGCAAGATCGAACGTGTCTCTCTACAGATTAAAGATGGCAAGGTGGTGAGCGCGGATGGGAAATCGTCGTTCGCCTTTGGAACGCTTACGCATGGCAAGAAGCTGATGCGAGTCATCGACGACAAAGTACCGACAACGCCCGTCGAGAAATGGTCGATGGCTGGCACTTCGGTGAAGAAGGTCGATGGGCGCGCGTTCGTGACCGGCGCTCACCGTTATGCTTCCGACGTGAAACGTGCCGGCATGGTGTACGGCAAAGTGTTGCGTCCGCCGAGTTTTAAGGCCGAACTAACGAGCTTGAATGCGGACGAGGCCAAGGCGCTGCCGAACGTCACGGTCTTCAAGAACGAATCGTTCGTCGGCGTCACAGCCGCCACGGAACAGGAGGCGGCCAAGGCGCTTTCGACGCTAAAAGCCGAATGGAAAACGACACCGCAACCGTCGAGTGAAGAACTGTTCGACTACTTGAAGAAGCATCCCTCGGCGGGACGGGGCGGCTTCGGCGGACGGGGATCGAGCGGACCACGCGGTTCCATCGCCGAAGGTTTGAAAGCGGCGGACCAGCAAGTAAAAGCGACTTACACGATTGCCTATATCGCTCATGCACCGATGGAGCCTCGGGCCGCCGTCGCCGAGTGGCGCGACGGTAATCTCACCGTTTGGACCGGAACTCAGAGACCGTTCGGCGTTCGCTCCGAACTGGCTCGCGCCTTGAACATCCCCGAAAATCGTATTCGGGTGATCGTGCCGGATATGGGTTCGGGCTATGGCGGTAAGCACACCGGCGAGGCGGCGGTTGAAGCGGCCCGTTTGGCCAGGGCGGCCGGCAAGCCCGTCAAGTTGGTTTGGACGCGCGAGGAAGAGTTTACCTGGGCCTACTTCCGTCCCGCCGGGGTCATTGAGGTAACCGCGGGAGCCAAAAAGGACGGCACATTGACGGCGTGGGAATGCCACAATTACAACTCCGGTCCCTCGTCGTTGCAGCTGCCTTATGAGTCGGCCAACGTTCTCACTCAATTTCACGGCGCGGATTCGCCATTGCGCCAAGGCTCCTATCGCGCGCTGGCGGCCACGGCGAACACGTTTGCGCGCGAGGCGCATCTCGACGATCTCGCCCACGCGCTGCACCTCGATCCCCTCGCCTTTCGCTTGAAGAATCTCAAGGAGCCGAGATTGCGCGCGGTGTTGGAAGCGGCGGCGAATCGCTTCGGCTGGGGCAAAGTAAAACCCGCAGCCGATCGCGGCTTCGGCCTTGCCTGCGGCACGGAGAAGAACAGCTTCGTAGCCACCGTCGCCGAGGTTTCCGTCGAGCGTGACAGCGGGCGGGTGAAAGTGCTGCGCGTGGTAACGGCTTTCGAGTGCGGTGCGATCGTAAACCCGGAGCATCTGAAAAGCCAGATCGAAGGCGCGGGGATGATGGCGCTCGGTGGAGCGCTGTTCGAGGCGATTCACTTCGCCAACGGTAAGATTCTCAACCCGCGCTTCGCAGATTATCGAGTGCCGCGTTTCGCCGATACGCCGACGTTCGAGACGGTACTCGTCGATCGCAAGGACTTACCTTCGTCGGGAGCGGGCGAAACCCCACTCATTGCTCTCGCTCCCGCCGTCGGCAATGCGATTTTCCAAGCCGCAGGAACGCGGTTGCGTTCTCTCCCTATGGCCCCCAAGGGCGTGAAGCGTTCGTAACGGCTAAATGGGGGAAGATCTGCTCCTTGCTCATGTCAATCCAGACCTCGTCCTTAAGATACCAGCCCCGGCCTTCATCGGGAAAATCGGCGGCATCGACCCAACGACGAAACGATTCCAGAACCACCAACCAATGGGGAATTCTTACCCGTTCGGATTCGTTCGCCACGGGAATCATCTCGCGCGAGACCCTTACGGTTCCGACGTGAAACGAAACGATGTGTAGATTGAATGTTGGTAGATACTCGAAATTCGCAAAACTTCCAAGACGGAGGACCGCCCTGCACTGCGGCGGACGCCGACGGTCGGTCGGGCTTCGACCGCTCATCCACGCGAAATAACGTGGCAAGTAGCGGTGCGATCTCAGATAATGAGTCTGGGTAGCCATCGCTCCGCGCCCTCACAACCCCCGAACTGCACATGCTTCGCTTTCTCGTAAAGAATCAACACGACAGCCAAGAGATCGAGCATCCGTCCGGTCCCTTCGAGTTTGGTCGCGGCGGAACGCGCGATGGTGTGCCGCGCTGCGTCATTCAGCACGATTTGTACGTCTCCAAGGATCATTTACACGTTCTGGAACTGGAGGATGGTCGGGTGCGCCTTGAGAATCTCAGCGTGCGCAACCCGATTCGCCTGGAGGACGGCAGCACCGTCGCCGTTCAGGGTAGCCGTGAGCTGCCGCCGCCGATTCGACTGACCGTCGGCGAAACCACAATCGACATCGCCCGCCCGCCGGGTGACTCCGGAGAGCGTCTGTTGCAAACGCTCTCGACGCCGATGCCGCGTCGCGTCGAGGAACCCCGTCATACTTCGTTGATCGACTTGGGCCAATCGCCCTCGCCGGAGACCTTGACCCACTGGTTTGAGACGGTCATCGCCGTACAACGCGCCGCCGCCGGCTCGCCGGAGTTTTATGCGCAGACTGCCCGGGCCGTCGTCACCTTGGTGGGTCTCGATCGCGGTTTGGTGATCCTCCGCCGCGATGGCCGCTGGATGGTTCAGGCGCGTTTCCCCGAAGACAGCGTGTCGTTGGGGCGCGAGTTCAGCATCACCACCCTCGATCGGCTCGAACGCGAAAGGAAGACGCTCTTTCAATCGGCCAAGTCTTCTCCGAATCCCTCCGAAAGCTTGCAAGGCGTCGAGGCGGTGGCAGCCTCGCCGATCTTCGACTCGCAAGATAAAGTCGTCGGCGCGGTTTATGGCACGCGCTCGCGCTTCACGCGCCACGCGGGTATCGGCATCGGTTCTTTGGAAGCTCAGGTGATGCAACTGTTGGCCTCGGCGGTCGGCGTCGGCCTCGCTCGTCAGGAACAGGAGACGCGCGCCACGCGCCGCCTGGTGCAGCTGGAGCAATTTTTCCCCGGCGATTTAGCCCGCGACATGGAACGCAACCCCCACGTTCTCGATGGGCAGGAACGCGAAGTGACGGTCCTGTTCAGCGATATTCGCGGTTTCTCGCGCATGGCCGAGCGCCTTGGACCGATGGACACGTTTCGCCTGGCCTCGGACATTATGGATCGCTTAACGGAGCGAGTGCGCGAGGCGGGCGGCGTGGTGGTGCATTACGCCGGCGATGGATTGATGGCCCTGTGGAACGCGCCCAAAGACGTGCCCGATCACGCCGAACGCGCCTGCCACGCCGCCTTGGCCATTCTCGCCGATCAACCCGCTTTCGATGCCGAATGGATTCAGCGTTTGGGCGAGTCGGTGCGTCTGGGCATCGGCATCAATACCGGCTTGGCATTGTGCGGCAACACCGGCAGCAAGGTGAAATTTCATTACGGCGCACTTGGCCACGCCGTCAATGTCGCCAGCCGCGCCGAGGGAGCGACCAAGCAGTTCGGCATCCCCATCATCGTGACCGGATCGACGCACGCGCGCCTCAATAGCAAGTTCGCCACCCGCCGCCTGTGCCGCGTCCGTTTGGTCGGCATCGACGGCGCGACCGATTTGTACGAATTGCACTCGGAAAAGGCGACGGAAGACTGGCTCGAATGGCACACGACCTACGAGCGCGGCTTGGCCCTGTACGAAGCCGGAAACTGGCTCGAAGCCTGCCGCTCCCTGCACACGCTCCTCTTCAGCGAGGCGGACCACGATCGATCCACGTTGATGCTCTTGTCGCGTGCCACGCACGCCCTGCAAGATCCTCCCAAGACGTTCGATCCGGTCATTGAGTTGGATCGCAAATAGGAGGGCGCGTCGGTGATGGACCCTTTCTTCGAGATACTTTACGAGGACAATCATTGCTTGGCCGTCGTCAAACCGAGCGGAGTGGTCAGCGCGCACTTTCAAGGGGAAGAGGAAACTCTCGACCGCGCTGTTAAGGCATATCTAAAGGAGAAGTATCGCAAGCCCGGCAATGTCTTCCTCGGCGTGGTGCATCGCCTGGATCGTCCGGTGTCGGGCGTGCTGCTGTTCGCGCGGACGAGCAAGGCAGCGGCGCGGCTGTCCGAGCAATTCCGCGACGGCAGCATCGAGAAAGTCTATTGGGCGATCGTCGAGGGCGACGTGAGCCGAACCGCCGGAACGCTCGAAGATTGGCTGCGCAAGGACGAAAGCCGAGGCCGCGTCGAAGTGGTGGAACCGGGTGACAGGGGCGCGCGGCAAGCGTTGTTGCACTATCATCGCCGCGCCGCGCACGGCGGGTTAACGTGGTTGGAAGTCAGACCGCAAACCGGACGCACGCACCAGTTGCGCGTGCAGCTTGCCCATCGCGGCCATCCCATCTACGGCGATGCCAAATACGGTGCCATTCACACCTTTGGTCGCGCCATTGGATTGCATGCGCGCTCGCTGACCTTCCTCCATCCCATCCGCAACGAACCGATCGTGCTGAGCGCCGATGTCCCACGCGGCTGGCGAGGCCGCTTCGCCTATCTGCTGCGCGAGGGCCAGCCGTGAACGCCGATTTCCTCGACCAGTTGCGCCAGCAGATCCAACGCGATGTCAACCGGCGCGGCTTGGCCCGCGATCCGCACGACAATCTCTTCACCGCCTGCCGCGACGATTTCGCCAAGGCTTGCCGCGACATCGCCGAATCGCCCCATGCCTCGCTCGGAGTGGTGACGGGTTTTCTTATTCCCCACGCTCAACCTCCGTGCGGTGAGACGGACGGCCCTCTCGGCGCGCTCTTTCTGGCTCGCGCCTTCTCGGCGCTCGACATTCCGATTGTTTTGTTTACGGATAGCTTTTGTCTTCATGCTCTCGAAGTTGGTTCGATTGCCGCGGGCCTGTCGGAAACCGTTGCGACGAAACCGTGCGCCGACGAAACGAATCTCGAAATCGATTCTGGTCTCACCCACCTCATCGCCGTCGAACGGGCGGGGCCGAGTTACGATGGACGCTGCCGCAACATGCGCGGGCGCGATGTCACCGACGAGACGTCTCCCGCTCATCGACTGTTTGAAGGCTCGGCGTCCACTTCAAAACCGTTTGTCACAATAGGTATCGGCGATGGTGGCAATGAAATCGGTATGGGCAAAATCGCGCCTTCGCTCATCGCGCGCGACATCGCACACGGCGAAAAGATCGCTTGCCGCGTGCCGACGGACTATCTCATCGTCGCCGGCGTCAGCAATTGGGGAGCCTATGCCTTGGCCG
>JAKBCS010000214.1 GCA_021807595.1 Planctomycetota bacterium
CTGATCCATCGCCCATCTACCGGGTTTTCGTATCGACGACCATCTTGATAATCGCCAGTGTTAGAATCATACGCGCCACCTGTGAATCCGAATCTCGAAATATTGGCTGGCTCCGTCTGGTTGAGGATGTTTCCCCACGGATCATACGTAATCACATCCAGTGCACCGCCGCTGGTGCTGATAACCTGGCGGATCGAGTTCAAGTTGTCCGTCAGGAACCATTGCACCGTTCCGCCGCCGCTAACCTGCCCGTAATATTGACTCAACGCGTTCGGATTCGCCAAATAACGCTGCGTCAACGTTCCGCTGCCGTTGAAATCAATGTATGGATTGCTGCCATTGAAAACCGTGTACAAGGTCGGAGAGCCGTTGAGCGACGCGCCGATGCGGTTGCCGAACACATCGTAGGTGAACTTCTCATCGTTCAACACCGTGCCGCTGCTGCTGACGACTTTCACCTCGGCGAGGCGATTTTCGTAATCCCAGGTGAAATGGGTAACGGTGCCGGTCGAAGTATTGGTCTGCGTCAGTGTGTTGCCGTTGTTGTAGCCCATACTACTACTTAAAATGTCCGTCATTATTGCGCGATTGCCGAATAGATCGTGGCAGCAGCCTAACGGTGGCAACGGAAAAATCGAATGACCAAACTCAGTGAGCGTCGCACCTCGTAACTCTCCCACGACGCCGATCCGAATATACTCCGAAGGCGCAGGTTTTACCAGCGAGAAATCGCTCCCCACCGTCTTATCGCTGGCCGTGGATCGTCGTCTGGACCTGGGCCGTTTGAGTTTTCGCAAGATGCTGGTGTGGTTGCAACACGGGGCCGAGGCACGTTTTGGAATCCTGGAGTCCGCACATCGGCGATGCGTACTTTTTGTTCGCCGACGACTTGGCACACTTCCTCTTCGATTCGGTCAACCCGATCCTTCCCGCGCTTGCCGACGGCGTAGCGGTGCCGGTACCCGATTGACGCGAAGAGGACGACGTCTGGTCGGCGAGGCGAGGGCCTTTCGGATTCCGCCTTGCGAGATTCTCTTGTTTGGGACTACAATACGTTGCAAATGGATGGTCGGCTGTCAAGGAATGTCCTCGCGGTTAGCCAAGCAGGTGCGTCGTGTCCACGGATGCCAATCACGTCATGCCCTCTCGCCGCCGAATTGTCGTCCTCGGCTCCACAGGCTCGATCGGCACCAATTGCCTCGATGTCGTGGACCATCTCGGCGACCGTCTGGAGGTACTCGGCCTCAGTGCGCATTCCAGCGGCGAGACACTGTTGCAGCAAGCGAAGCGTTATCGGCCGCGCTGGGTGGTTCTGACCGACCCGGAAGCGGCGCGGCAATTCGATGCCGCGCAGTTGCCGTCGGGATGCCGATTGTTGACGGGCGCGGACGCTGTGGCCGAGATGGTGCAAGACGCCGATGTCGATGTCGTGGTGACGGCCATCGTCGGGGCGGCGGGGTTGCGCGGCACCTGGGCCGCTTTGGAAGCCGGTAAGACCGTCGCCGTCGCCAACAAGGAAACGCTGGTTCTCGCCGGCGCGCTGGTGACCGATCTAGCGGCGCGGCGCGGCGGCAAGCTGCTGCCGGTCGATAGCGAGCACAGCGCCATCTTCCAGGCGATGCAGGGCAGTCCCCCCGAAGCGGTCGAGCGCATCGTCCTGACCGGCAGCGGCGGGCCGTTTCGCGGACGCAGCCGGGCGGACTTGGAAGATGTCACCGTCGAAGAAGCGCTGAATCATCCGACCTGGCGCATGGGACCGAAAATCACCATCGACTCGGCCACGCTGATGAACAAGGCGCTGGAAGTGATCGAAGCGCGCTGGTTGTTCGCGCTGCCGCCCGATCGCATCGAGGTGATCGTGCATCCCGAATCGGTCATTCATTCGTTCGTCGAGTTTGCCGACGGTTCGGTGTTGGCGCAGTTGTCGCCGCCGGACATGCGTTTGCCGATTCAGTATGCCTTGACGTATCCCCTGCGCGTGGCGGGACCGGCGCGGCGGCTGAGCTGGCGCGAGTTGTCGGCGTGGCATTTTGAGCAACCGGACCACGAGACGTTCCCGGCCCTACAATTAGGATATGAGGTGGCGCGCCGCGGTGGAACCTGCGGCGCGGTACTCAACGCCGCCAACGAGGCGGCCGTCGAACGCTTCTTGCGAGGCGATCTCGATTTTCTCGATATTACCCGCGCTTGCCGCGCGGCTTTGGACCATCATCAGTTCAGCCCGACGCCGACGCTGGCGGAATTGAGCGCCAGCGATCGTTGGGCGCGACAGGAGGTAGGCCGTTGGAACAACCGCACAACGCGAACCACGACGATCAAGTAAAACCCGCATCGACTCCCCTCACAAGTTGGGCTTCGCAGCCCGACGGATTGGATCGTCGAGACGAAAGTCCCGCTTCTCTGCCTGCGGAGGAAGCTCCGCCCCTTACGCCTACCGAATGGCTGGTTAGCAATGCCGTCTATCTGCTCATCATCGGGGCGTTGATAGGGCTTATCTGGTACAAGCTCGGTCTCGAAGGCTTGGGGTCCGCGGCCAAGGTGGTGATTGGACTCGGCTTCGTGATTTTCATTCACGAACTCGGCCACTTCCTCGCCGCCAAATGGTGCGACGTGCATGTTCACACCTTCAGCATCGGTTTCGGCCCCGCACTGCCCGGTTGCAGCTATCAGCGCGGCGAAACGACGTACAAAATCGGCGTGCTGCCCTTGGGCGGATTCGTCAACATGGTCGGCGAGGGATTGGAGAACGATGAAGAGGAGAATTATCCGCGTTCGTTCAAGAACAAGTCGGTCGGCCAACGCATGCTCATCATCTCGGCCGGCGTCGTTATGAATGTCCTTCTCGGTTGTGTTTTGTTCATCGTGGTGTATTTCAATCACGGCATTCCAGAGAAACCCGCCGTGGTCGGACACGTCGATGCCGGCGGCGCACTGTGGACCAAGGGCATTCCTAGCGGCGCTCTGATTACCGACCTCGACGGTATCCACGACCCGACGTTCAAGAATCTGCAACGCAAGGTCATTCTCTCGGGCAAGGGCGAGGAGTTGCCCTTCACCTTCAAGCTGTTCGGCCCCAACGGCGAAGTGACGGCGACCAAAACGGTCGATCTCCTTCCGCGTCTGGACGTCAACGACCAAAACCCCGTCGTCGGCGTCGCCCCTCCCCTTCAACTGCGACTTCGACCCAAACCGGAAAAACCTGTCGATTTCCTTCCCGCGGTGAAAGGGAGTCCCGCCGCCGCCGCCCGTCCCCTCCCCGTCGGCCCGGATGAAATCGTCGTGGCAACCACCGACCCCGAAGATCCGGAATCCGTCAAGCCCATCGATCACAATGCCAAGTTCACTCGGTTCGACTTTCGTGAACTAAGCCGCCGGGTCGTCGCGTTGAAGGGCAAAAAGATGGTCGTCCACGTCGTATCCAAGGGCGCGGATCGAGCGGCCAAGCCCGTCGAGCGCAACGTGCCTGTCGAAGGCTTCCAGTGGAACGATATTGTGGTTGGCTGCACGGAGGTGCAAGACGCGCGCGATTTCACTCCCTTTAAGGTCAGCGAACTGCCTCGCGATCCCCGCCATGCCACTGGCGATCAACGCGATCCATTTGTCTTCCAGGATCGATTGCGTCAATTAGTCGATTTGCCGATGGTGATCCAAGTGCGTCGCTTCAATCCCGATGAAACCGAATTGCGAGATCCCCCGGAGGGCGGCGAACGAATCAATCTCCTCGTGCCTCCGGCCTACCATTACACGTTCGGTTTGCGGATGAAGATGGGCAAGGTCGCCGGTATCCGCGAAGGTTCGTCCGCCGCCCAAGCCGGTATACAGAAGGGCGACGAGCTAATCAAAGTCGTTCTCACCGATGGGAAGGGAACGGAATTGCAAACGTGGGCGGAACTCGATCCCGAACGGTTGTCGTTCGAGTTGGCCCGCACCGCGTCCCGAATGCCGGGGAAGAAGAAGGTCGTTCTCACGGTGCGCCGCGAATGGGAACGCGCCTCGAAAGATATCGTGTGCGATCCGGTGGATTGGGACGAGAGTTGGGACAACGACATGGAAGGCGCGTTCGGCCCCGCCTCGCCAACGGTGATTCCGCAGCTCGGCGTCGCCTATTGGGTTCTCAGCCAGATCGTCGAAGTGAAGCCCGATTCGCCGGCCGCCGAGAAGGGCTTGCGGAAGGACGATACCCTGAAGGAGTATCGATTCCGCAAGTTCTCGGAGTACAGCAAGGAGCTTGTGTGGGACGAATGGAGGAGCCTCGAATCGAAGCGGAACGACAACGTGGTATACGACCGTTGGGCCATGCCGTTCGACGATTTGCAAAGCGTCGATTATAAGGTGATGCAAGTCAAGGTCGGTCGTCCCGGGGGAGAGGTGAAGGAAGCCGTCGAGTTAACTGCCCAAGAGGATACGACTTGGCCGTTGGTCTCGCGCGGCTTGGTGTTGATGCCGGATTACAAGCTTCAGAAAGCCGACAGTCTCCGCGAGGCTCTAGTCATGGGCGGACGCGAGACGAAGGATATGATCGTGTTGATGTACTTGCAACTCCGCAGTTTGGCGACGGGCCGAGTGTCGATCAAAAACGCGGGCGGCCCCATTGCCATCGGCGTGCAGGGATTCCTCCATGCGCAGAGCGGATACAACGAACTATTGCTGTTCCTCGCCGTCATCAGTATCAACCTCGCCGTCGTCAACTTCCTTCCAATCCCGATACTCGATGGCGGTCATATGGTCTTTCTGATTTACGAGAAGCTGCGCGGCCAACCGCCGACCGAGAAGGTCAAGGCCGTCGCCACCTACGTCGGCTTGGCCGCGATAGGTTTCCTCATGTTATTCGTGTTCTATCAGGACATTCAGAATTACGTCCTGAAAATGTTCGGCAATTGACCCTCGCACGATGCGAACTTATCGGGTATGAGTATAGGTAGGGCGAGTCGAGCAGAGCGAGACCCGCCCTACCGGAGGAACTCACCATGACTCGATCCGTGGCTCATCGCGCCCATTCCGTTCAACTGGAAAAGGCGTCGCCGACGATGGAGACCGCTCGCCCATCCAATTTCGGCGCGCCCGCATCTCGTCCAACGTCGGGAGCGCCGTGGTTTTGGCAAATTGTGATGTTTTTGTGGATCACCTCGTTTCTGGGGCTGCTCATTTACGAATGGCTCGCCGGGCTAATCAAGGCTTGGTGATCGCCTCGCATTCGCGCATGTAGCGCAGGCTCTCGCGCGCGATTGTTTCCGGGTCGGGCGCGTAATCGAAAACCTCGACCGACACCCATCCCGCATAACCGCTGTCGCGCAGCGCCTGGAAGATCGGTACAAAGTCGATGTCGCCGAAACCGGGTCCGCGACGATTGGCGTCGTTGGCGTGGAAGTGGCCGATGCGGACGGCGTGACGGTGAATCAACTCAGGAATCGGCGTCGGCTCCGAACACATGGCTTTGACATCGAGATGCAACAGGAAATTGGGATGCGCCAGTCGATCGAGTATCTCGACGGCTTCGTCGCAGGTGTTGATAAAGTCCGCTTCGGCCGGTGCGAGCGGCTCTAAACAGAGTTTGACGCCGTTGTCCGCAAACGCGCTCTGAGCGCGGCGGAACGTATCGACGGCATAATCGACGGCCCGTGCGCGCGTCGTTCCTGGTGGGATGCGCCGCTGGGCCGGAGAACCGAAGACCAAAACCTCGCCGCCGAGATCGGCACAGCAGCGCGCCAGGGCGGCCAGATAATCGGCGGTCTTGCGGCGTACGCTCTCGTCCGACGCCGTCAACTGAAATCCCTCGGTCTTGGCCAAGAGCCAATGCAGACCGAGAATCGTCAGACCGTGTTCCTCGGCCTGTCGGCGCAACTCGCGGCGGCGCTCGGCGGAGACTTCTTCAATGGAACGCGCCAACGTGAACGGCGCGATCTCCAATCCCCGATAACCCAACTCGGCAACCCGGCGACAGACGCGCGCATGGTCCCATCCTTCAAATGTCTCATTGCAGATCGCGTAACGCATAAAACATATCCTGGGAGTTTAAGCCGATGGACTCCAATCCGTCCGAGCCGCAGCGTTAAGGGAGCGACGAACCAGAAACTGGTCCGGAGTGCATTTTACGGCTTCCTTCCCAAACGGTTAGCATCCACTCGCTGACTCGCTGACATTCTCCTGAGAACTGCGTTCCTTGCTTTCGCCCGATCGCGTACAAGGTGCGTAGCGCTGTCGTTCGATTCGCTGGGAGTTATGCCATGAAGCGTATCGTTTCTCGATCCGATCCCGATCTCGATCCGTTTCGCTTCGGTTGGCGTTATGTGCCGCATGTGGGGCCGACGACCGCAAACGCTGGGTGCAAGTACCGCTCAGCCTCGACGATGCCCTGCATCCCCACAAGGGCGGTCACATTTGCAAGCGTGACCGGGGATCGTTCTCGGTGGTAAAGGAATGCGCTTGCGTTATTGACGCTGGAAGTGCTATCGCCGGACAAGCACGATAAGCGGGCGCGCGACAACGATGTCGTCACCAAGTTCCATGAATACGATCGGGCTGGTGTGCCGTTGTATTTGGTGGTGGATCAGGTGCTCGACGATGGTTCGCGTCGGTTTCTGGGTTATCGACGGGGCAGTCGCGGTTATGTGCGGATGCGTGGGGATGCCCAAGG
>JAKBCS010000215.1 GCA_021807595.1 Planctomycetota bacterium
TCGATGTTATCGCCAACGCCGAGGATTGGCAAGAAAGCGCATGGCCAAAAAGCGTCTAGCGGCGGCCTACAACACGGATTACTTGGAAGAAATCCTCGTTCTCCACAATAATTTGGACAAAAGTTAATGCGTAGGCCCTGATTCTAACACCGTATCGTGCCATGACAACGGCTTTGCTCCCAAGAAAGGCTGTCGCCGCGCGTTCCGTCTGTGCTTCGCCCCTTGCGCATCCGCCGAACTTGCTTCCGATAGCCCGATAGCCCTTTTGCTGGTGGAGGTTGCTATCTGGCTCTTGGCCTGGCCGCCCACGACGATTTGCATGGCGGGATCGAGGTTGAGGTGTTCGACCTCGTTGACATCTTGGTAGCCCGCCAGGCCATTGAAAGGGGATTGGCGGAGAACAACAAGCTGTGTTGAATGCTCTGTCCGGTGAGTACAACACGCCGTCCGCTAGCCGCCATCGCGGTCAGGCAGGGGGCGTCGTCGAGATCGCGCTAGACGAGCAGTCCGGTGTCGCTGCGATGGTGGGGCCGTGGAACTCCCGCTTGTTTTGACAGTCGAACTCGACGCGCAGGGCGTCATTGTGGCTGTCTCCCATTGAGTTCCTCGGTCGTTTCGGCAGGAAGTCGTCAGAAACGCTGGGATTTCAGGGATAAAATGCGCTGCCATGCCGAACCGACAAGGTCATCTGGGAAATCCTCGTTCATTACCCAAGTCCTGGCTTCGCGATCGGCATATAATCGGCGATACGTTCACTGAAACGATTGCCAATGAAGCCGGGCTATCCAGCTCGAGGGCGAGGCGGTACGGAGAATCCCCATGAACGACCGACGAATCGAACGTTCGAGCTGGTATCGAGATGTCACATCGTATCAATGGTTAGTGCTGCTGGTCGCTTCGCTGGGCTGGGTGTTCGACGTATTCGAAGGGCAGATTTTCGTGGCCAGCATGAACGAGGCCATGCCCTCGCTGCTCTCTCCCGATCAAAACAACCCTGGAAACATTGCTTATTTCAACAACATCGCCTTGGGTGCGTTTAATCTCGGCGGCGCGGTCGGCGGCGTCCTCTTCGGACTGTTGAGCGATCGCATCGGCCGCAAGCGAACGCTGACGTATACCATTTGGATGTACTCGCTGTTCACGTTTGTCTCCGCGTTCGCCACCACCTGGTGGCAATTGGCCGTATGTCGATTCCTGGTGGCTTTGGGTGTCGGAGGTGAATGGGCCGTGGCCAGCGCGCTCGTTGCCGAAGTCTTTCCGCGCCAGGCCCGCGCCTGGTCGCAGTCAATCTTTCATGCGTCGAGCGTTCTCGGCACTTTCCTGGCCGTGGCCGCGGGAATGTTCATCGTCGGTAATCCTCGGTTGTCGATAGATTTGCCTTGGTTCGGAAACGTTTGGCAACTGACGAGTTGGCGTCTGGGCTTTCTGCTCGGCGTGATCCCGGCTCTACTGATCGTCTGGATTCGCCTCGGAGTGCGCGAGCCGGAATTGTGGCTTAAAACGCGACGAGAATCGCCGGAAAGCAAAACATCGCTCTGGCAGCTTTTTGGGCCGCAGCTGCGCCGCCGCACGTTCGTCGGCGTTGGCTTGGCCGCCGTCGGCTTGGCCACCTTTTGGGGCACGCACATCTACGGCAAAGACGTTTACCGCCGGGCCTACCTGCTGGAAACGCCCGCCGCCAACGCCGACGAACTCAAACGGATCGAGATGATCGGCATGTTCCTGGTCACGCTCGGCGGTGGCGTGGGACTACTTTCCTTCGGCCCGCTTTGCGAACGCCTGAGCCGGCGCGGCGCATTCCTGTTCTTTCACATCGGCGGCTGCACGACCTCGATTTTGCTCTTTCAATGCAAATGGGACTACGGCGCGCTCGGCTACTTCCTGCCGCTCTTCGGGTTCTGGACGCTCGGCATGCACGCCGGTTACGCCGTCTATTTCCCAGAGTTGTTTCCGACCCGGCTGCGAAGTACGGGCGGGGGGTTCTGCTTCAACGCCGGACGCATCCTCGTGCCGCCCATCCTGTTTCTCAGCGGATGGATGCAGAAAGATTGGGGCATCGGTCTGGACAACGCCGCCTCGCTCTTAAGTTTGCTATTTCTCGCCGGCGCATTGTTGTTGATCCTCGCACCGGAAACGAAGGGGCGCGAACTGCCGGCGTGAAGCACAACTTTCCGCGAGCAAACTACGTTATCAGCGTGTACACTGTCGAGAGACGCTTCTCGACCGCACCCTATTGCACAAAGGAGAACCATCGTGGCCGACACACCCGATTTGCGAAACAGCGGCGCGGAACCGTTGGCGGAGGCCGATTGCGACAAGTCCCATGCGATGGACGAGATTCAAGAGCTTAGCAAAGACCTAACGGAACTGATTCGCCGCCATCCTCTGCCGGCGCTCGCGGTCGGCGTGGGCGTCGGCTTCTTGTTGGGTCAAATCCTTCACCGCCGAAAGGCTTGAGCATGGACGCGCGCGAAGGATCTCCGCAATCCAATACGACGCCGCTGCTAACCGGCATCGTCGCCGATGTGCGGTTGCTGATGGAACAACAAGCACAATTGCTGCGCTCGGAGATCCGCGACGACCTGCGCAAGGCGCGAGCGGGACTCCTCTTGCTTGGGGCCAGCCTGGGAATCGTCGCCTCCGGCGGATTGTTGTTGTGTTTCATGCTGCCCTGGCTGCTCCATTGGCTCACCGCCTGGCCGGAGTGGTTGTGCTGCGGACTCTTCGGGGTTCTGTTCCTCGCCTTGGGAGTCACGATGGCGTACCTGGGCTTCAACCAATTCCGGAAATCGGCCTCGCTCTCGGAATCGACGGCGGCGCTCAAGGAAACCCTCGCATGTCTTCTGAGAAGGAATTGATTGCGGAGCGGATGCGGCAAACCCGAGCCGCTCTGACCGACAAATTAGACGCCTTGGAGAACAGGGTTCGCGACACGGCCGACACTATCGACCGAACCGTTCGAGACGTGGGGACCACCGTAAGTGGAACCGCCGAGGATGTGCGCGCGCTCCTCCGCGAGAGGCTCTCGACCGCGCTCGACGCGCTCGATCTAACGCGGCAAGTCGAACGGCATCCCTGGCTGATGCTCGGCGGAGCGGCCGCGGTCGGTTACGTCGCCGAAGCGATATTTTACCATCCACAGGGCCAAAGTCCGAAAAATGGCGAGTATCCTCCCAACGATGCCGCTCCTTCGTTCCGCAAGGCATTCGTCGATGCACTGGCTCCGGGGGTGGAAAAACTGAAAGAGGCTTACTTGGGCTTGGTCCTGGCCGCGGCGCGCGACGCGATGGGCGATTCGGTTCCGGAGGTGATGCGCGCGAGTGTAACCGCCTTTATGGATCGCTTTACCGTCAATCTCGGCCTCGAACCCCATCCTCCGCGCGCCGCCTCGTCCAATGGCAAGCCCTCCGGTTAGCCGCGACGCGGAGCGAACCGCGCCAACGTGAACGCGCTCCGCGTCGCGGCTAACCTACTTGCCGACAAGGCGCTTCACTTCCTGATCCGCCAGCAGGGTGAAGTAGAAGCCGTGCGGACCTGCCCCATTGTTGATCTTCAACATAAGGCGATTGACTCCCTTCTTGAGTTTCACTTTGAGGGTGTATTGTTCCGGGGAGGCGGCGTTGTGATCGCGGCTGGTGTGGACCACCTCGCCGTTAATCCACAAGCGCGAACAATCGTCGGCACCCAGCAAGATCGTCGCCTCTTGATCGACCGGCGATTCTATCTCGCGGTAGAGATACGAGACGATTTGTTCGCTATCGGGCGCATAAAACGCTTGCAGATCGACGTAGCCCTTCGCATCCGGCTTGACCGTCTTCCAACTCACCGGCCCGGACTTACCGGGATAAGACGCCTTCAAGTCGATGCCCTTCTCCGGTGCAAACTCGCGCTCGAAGCCGGCATCGCCCTCGCCGTTGTCGAACGGACCGACGATGTGCCACCAATCCAGGTTCAGCGCTGGCGTCTTCTGCTCGAACAGATAGGCCACGATATCCACGAGATCGTCTTCGGTCATATACACGAGCAAATTTTCCGGCATGAGGGACGTCGGGCTTTTTACACGACTTTCGATGTCCTTTTTATTTATTTTCGTATCCTTGCCGTTGCCGTCCCGCAACGTCACGGTTGTCGGCGTCTCCTCGACGAGGAGGCCGACCAGCGACAGCCCCTTCGTCGTCTCGATCTGCCAGCCGAGGTACTGATCGGCAATGGCCTTGCTCGGATTCAGAATCGACTCAAAGAGATTCTCTTTGCTGGCCTTTTTGCCGATGACGGACAGATCGGGTCCGATTTGTCCTCCGATGCCGCGAATCGAGTGACATTTGAGACACTGCATGTCGTTGTTGATGCTGGCGGCGATCAGCTGTTTGCCGCGCTGCGTATTGCTCTTGCGGGTCAGCAGTTGCGCCATCGACGGCAGTTTCTTGGGATCGATGCGTCCAGGAGGCGGAAAGGCGAGCAAGGCCTTGTTGCGCAAATCGACGTAGGGGCTGTTGCGCAGCAAACGTCCGGCATCGGCGACGAGATCCCCCGGTAGTTTCTTTTGGGCGTGCTGTGCGAGCAGCCATTGCGAACCGGGGCGCGTGCCCGCCAAGGCAGACAATGCCGCTTGCCTTCCCGGTCCCTTGGCGGCAAGGGCATCTTGCAGCGCCTTCAGTGAGGCGTCCGCTATCGGCGCGTCGCGGCGCAGTTGAGCGAGGCGGCCCAGAGATTCCGCAGCCTCGCCGCCGATGAGTTTATCGTCCACCAGACCCTTGAGCGTGGAAATCGACTTGAAGGTGGGCAATTGGCCGAGCGTCCGCGCGGCCGACCGGCGCGTCGTTTCCTTCTCCTTGGCATCCTTGGCAATCGTTGACACGCGCTCCGCATCCGCCCAGCGTTCCGCCGCGCCGATCAGCAGCAAACCCGTCGCACGGGAATCGTCTTTGGCAAGAAGATCGTCGATGGTCTCGGCGAGGGCCTTACTGTCGCGCAGAGATCGCCACTTACCGGGCAGGAATAGTTTCAAATTGTCGAGAACCTTGTCGCGTACTTCGCTTGGAGGCGAGCCGGAGGCGTAAGCATCCGGTTTCAACGCGCGCATCAGAGACGCCCCAGCGTCCTTGTCGTCGGAAGCGGCGAGAATATCCACGATCTGAGCGCGTTGGGCGGCGGGAATTTTCGCATCGACGAGACGTTTTTCCAACACCGGCATCATACCCGGCGGACGCAACTCCCAGACGAGACCGGCGACTGTGTCGTTCCATTCGGGGAAATGCTTGGCGAAATCGGCGAGGATAATGTCGCGCCGCTTCGGATCCTGACCAACGGCGATGCCGATGGCTTCGAGGTAGAAGCGATCTTTGCCGTCGTATTGTTTGGCAAGAGCGACGATAAGGGACATCGCCGTTAACGATGAACGTGGCGCCGTCTTGCCTGGGTCCACATTGCGGAGTATCAGGAGTGCCTCACGTCGTACCGCAGTCGAAGGATCCTCCACAAGCTGCCTTCTGCTCCGACCAAACCACTCTGGCGTTGCCTCCCATACCTCACTCAGCATGCGAAGAGCGAGAATACGGATCCTGGGGTCACTGTCGCGTCTGCGATCGAAAATATAGGTGAGCCGGCTTGTTGATTGCCACAGGGCTCTCGCCCGAAGACAAGGATTCTCTTGCTGCTCAACGGCAGGATGAAGCACACGCTCGCGTTCCAAAATGTACTTCATCTGTCTGATTTGAGTGATCGCTATGTAACGGACAGAACGCGCGGGCGATGCCAAAGCGCTCCGAATGCCGGCATCACTCTCCAAATCCAGCTTGGGCACGTCATACTTGCTGCCCTTCGGTGCCAGGCGATAAATCCGCCCGCGCGTCGTGTCGCCCATGCCGTGGCCGCCGACGCCGGGGTCGTACCAATCGGAGACGAATACGCTGCCATCTGGCGCGACGCAAATATCCGAGGGACGGAACCAATTGTCCGTACTCGTCACCATGTCCTCGCGCTCCACGTCGTAACCCGCCCCTTGCGGCTTCAGGTGATAGCAGCGGACGTGACGCGGGCCGGCGTCGCAATGCAGTAGCTGGCCCCAGTATTTCTTGGGCAGTAGCGTCCCTTCGTACACGCACATGCCGGTCGGCGAACCGAAGCCGGTGCGCAGAATCTTCGGCACGATGCCGGGTTGTTCCTCGTGCCAATGGCTCTGGCCGGGACCGCGCGGATGGTAGCCGTAATTGCCGCCGGGCATGATATAGCAAATGCGCGTCTGCTGATTGCCGTCGTCGTCGTTGTCGGACATGAACACGGTGCCGAAACTATCGACGCACGGCTCGTAGGGATTGCGGAAATTGTGGGCGATCAATTCGAGATTTTTGCCGTCGAGATCGCAGCGCCAGACGGTGCCGGCGCGGCAATCGGTGCCATTGCTCTCCCACTTGCGCCCCTTGCCGTCGGACGATTGCAGACCATGCACACCTTGATCGCCGACACTGAAATAGAGCTTGCCGTCCGGCCCGATGAGAATGCCGTGGACGCCGTGATCGTGATCGATGCCGCCGAAGCCGGTGAGCAGTTTCTTCGGCGGACCATCGGCCTTGCCGT
>JAKBCS010000216.1 GCA_021807595.1 Planctomycetota bacterium
ACCGCCTTCACGGCGGACGCCTCGTCAGCAAGCGCCACACCGGACAGGCAGGCCAGCAGCATCACCGCACCGACGAGCATCGTCCGCATGAGCGTTCTCCGTAGAAGAAGTAGAGCCATCAGTCCAGCTGTACACACACCCGATGAGGATGTCCAATTCACCAACGAGGAATGCTAGAAATTCAGGGCATCCTGCTGGCGAAACCAGACATCGCCATCGGATTTGGAGCGAGGGTTGCCCTGACCGGGCCGGCGAGTGCCAACGTGCGGCCGGCTGTGAGTAGACCCGGTAGGTCTTCTCCTTCTTATTCCGGCTGATCCAGTCGAGAAACTGCTCGGCCACTGCCCTGAACGAGTTCCGATCCCCGGCAGTAGTCACTCGGGCTAGCGCCATAAGGTCGTGCCACTTACCATACGCCTCTTTCTTCTCGGCGGCAAGGCGCACCTGACGGCCCTCATGCCAGACGTACCACGCCTGCCGCTCCTCTCGATACCACGGTTCGGATCTTCGTGCCATCTGTCCCCTGCTGACAAAATGAATAGTTCCCCAGGGGACGGGTCTAGTATAATTCCGTGCCCGTTGACGGATCTGCCGAAGGTGTTGTGATGACAGAAGCAACGCAAGAGAAAACCGGACTCGGCAAATCCTTCGTCGCCAACTATCCGCCGTTCTCCTTCTGGAAGCCGACGCACCTGCCCGCCGCGCACGCCGCCTTGAATGCGGCTCCCGATGCCGAGACGCCGTTGGGCTTGTATCTGCACATCCCCTTCAGTCGCAAACGCTGCAAATTCTGCTATTTCCGCGTCTACACCGATATGATCGATTCGGGAACTGCGTATCTTGGAAGCTGCAATTCCGGCGCGGTTGCAAGATCGTCCGACGACGCCGACGCGGGCGATCAAGCGGTTGCGGCCCAATCCCTTGGCGGAATATGAACTCCGCGGGGGCGACCTTCGTGTCTTGTATAATGTGGAGGACGACGAGGTTATCCTACTCGTCGTCGGACGAAAAGTGGGGATCAAATTAATCGTTGACAGAGAGGAATTTCGTGGACATCAAGACAATCCCTCTGAGTCTTCTGGAGGCGAATCTACGGGAGACGCTGAATGAGTGCGCGGATTCGGGGCAAGCGATTTTGATCGAGTTGCCCGACCGTCGTCTCATCGCTTTGCAAACGCTCGAGCCTTCCGAAGACGATACGTTGATGGACGAATTACTCGCGTCCAACGCGGCGTTCCAAGCACTGGTGGCTCAGTCGAAAGCCGGCCCACGCAAGCCGTTCGGAGCGGGACCGAAAACGAGCAATTCGCCCTAACCAATCGGCCACGCAGAGCCGAATCGAACGACCAATTTCAAGCGATTATGTTATATCAGAGTATGCAGGTCTAAAAATAGGAGAGAAGCAATGAGTACCATGCCCACACAGGTTCCCGTGATCCACAGCGATCCCGACATACTCGGCGGTATGCCCGTTTTCGTCGGTACCCGCGTTCCCGTTCGCACCCTCCTCGATTATTTGGAGGCCGGAGAACCACTCGCCGGGTTTCTCGAAGATTTCCCGACCGTGACGCGGGAACAGACGACCGCGGTTCTCCGCTTGGCGAAGGAGGCGCTGACGGACCATGCGCGTTCTCATTGATGAATGCGTGCCCCGCCGAATCCTTGGGCATCTTCCTGGACACGATGTTCACACCGTCCCGGATATGGGCTGGTCTGGCAAGAAAGATGGAGAATTGCTGAGGTTAATGTCCGGCCAGGGTTTTGAAGCATTGGTCGCGGTCGATCGAGGCATCCAACGCCAACAGAATTTGCAGGCGACGGGCGTTGCGGCAATAGTCCTCGTCGCCACTAGCAATCGGCTTGCGAACTTGGTGCCGCTGATGCCTGCGGCGTTGACCGCGTTAGGAACGATGATGCCGGGTGATGTCGTGGAACTCACCGTTTAATCGTACACGATGAGGAACGAGGAACCGATGGGAATCGTTGAGGAAATCACCCACGCCATCTCCCAACTGCCGCCGAATGCGAGCGCCATGAAGCGAGCGAACGCTTGCTTCGTTCTCCCCGCGATGTACCATAAGAATGAGGCGACATTGGCCGCCTCTGCGACCTGCCTGCGCTCGCCTCGACTCAGGAATCACCGATGACGGAAGCCACGCAAGAGAAGACTGGCCTCGGCAATTACTTTGTCGCCAACTATCCGCCGTTTTCCTTCTGGAAGCCGACTCACCTGACCGCCGCGCACGCCGCCTTGAATGCGGCTCCCGATGCCGATACGCCGTTGGGCTTGTATCTGCACATCCCTTTCTGCCGTAAGCGCTGCAAGTTTTGCTATTTTCGCATCTATACCGACAAGAACGCCCGCGATGTCGAAACGTATCTCGATGCGCTCGTGAAGGAAGTGACGCTGTACAGCCGTGTGCCGCTCATCGGTGGACGACCGCTGAAATACGTCTATTTCGGCGGCGGTACGCCGTCGTACCTGAGTGCGTCGCAATTGCGCAGTTTGATGGAACGACTGCAAGCGGTGCTGCCGTGGAAAGGCACCGAGGAAGTGACGTTCGAGTGCGAGCCGGGCACGTTGCAGCAGCACAAGCTCGAAGCGCTGCGGGAACTCGGTGTGACGCGCCTCAGTCTCGGCGTCGAGAATTTCGATCCGAAAATACTCGAATTTAATGGCCGAGCGCATCTCGAAGACGAGATTCATCGCGCCTACGGTTGGGCGCGCGACCTCGGCTTCGCGCAGATCAACATCGACCTGATCGCCGGAATGGTGGGCGAAAGCTGGGACAATTGGAAGCAGTGCGTGGCCAAGACGCTCGCTCTGTCGCCGGACAGCGTGACCATCTATCAGATGGAACTGCCGTACAACACGACGTTCTCGAAAGAACTCAAGATGATCGGCCAGGATGCCCCCCTCACCCCCGCCCTCTCCCCCCAGGGGGGGAGAGGGTTGGGTGAGGGGGGGATTGCCGATTGGCCGACCAAACGCGATTGGGTCAATTACGCCTTCGATACTATGATCGCGGCCGGCTACGAAGTGTCGAGCGCCTATACGTTGGTCAAGGATCGTCGTCGCACTCGCTTTGTCTACCGCGATGCGTTGTGGCATGGGGCCGATATGTTCGGTACCGGCGTTGCCTCGTTCGGCCACGTTCACGGCGTTCATCTGCAAAACGTCGATACCTGGGAGCAATACGTCGAAATGTTGCAGCGCGACGAGTTGCCCCTCGGCCGAGCCTTGCCGGTCGAGCCGCGCCATCGCCTCATCCGCGAGATGATCTTGCAATTGAAGACGGGGCACCTCGACGCTGCCTACTTCCAACGCAAATTCGGGACGAATATCTTGGAGACGTTCGCGGATGGTTTTGAGCATTTAGAGCAAGAGGGACATTTGCAGCGCACCGCCGAAGGAGTGGAAATGACGCGCGGCGGATTGTTGCAGGTGGATCGCCTGCTGCCGGTGTTCTTCGAGACGCAACATCGGGGCACTCGATATACTTGAGGTTAGCCGCGACGCGGAGCGGAGCGCGAACGCGCTCCGCTCCGCGTCGCGGCTAACCAATCGGATTTGTCTATTATGCCCGACGACCAAACTTTCCTGATGGGCAAGTTTCCCGCCGTGTTGCCGGGCGGGCTGCTCTACGCGCGCAATCATATGTGGTGTCGTGAATGCGAGAACGGCCGCGCGCGCTTCGGGTTCACGTCCTACGCCGTTCGATTGATGCAGGACGTGTATTTTCTCGATTGGCAGGTTAGTCCCGGCGATCGCGTCGAGTTGCTGCAACAGATCGGCCACATTGAAACGTCGAAGGCCGTGTCCGACCTGTTCGCGCCGTTGGCCGGCACTCTTATCGCGTTCAACCCGGAGTTGCTGAAAGATCCGTCCGGCATCAACGTAGATGGCTACGGCGAAGGTTGGCTGTTCGACATGGAATGCGACGGCGCGAGTTTGTGGACCGTGGACGAATACGAACAATTTCTATCGGACAACTGGGAAAAGACGCAGCGTCTGATTAAAGGCAAGATCAACACCGAGGATTGACCGCACATGAGCCGCCAACGTCTGACGGTCGTTTTATCGCAAGCTCAGGGCAAGAACCCCGGCCGCCGCGCACTCGAAGAGAGCATCGCCGCCGCGCTCATCATGGAGCCGGGCCTCGATGTGTCTATCGTGCCGTATCTGTACGATCTCGACGCGGAACACACGGGCCGCTTATTTTTGGAATCGGTCCAAGGCGACATGGTCGTCTTGGCGTGGATGTTTCCCCGCGCCGCCTTTTGGCTACTCGACCGCGACGGTATCAAAGGGCACTACGGCGACAACCAAATCGCGCCGCCGACCGAGGCCGACGAGGACGAAGACGGCGAACCGGAACCGCCCAAGGGTATCGGCGCGGTCAATGTAGCGAAGCGCTGGATTTACTGTCTCGATTTGCGCGATCACGGTAACTACGACATCTATATTCAAGAAGTCCGCCGTATCGCCGCCGAGTGCCGCGAACGGCGAGCGGCCGGCAACGGCCAGACGACGATGGTGGAACTGGGTCTTCCCGCCCCGCAACCGCAACCCTCGTTTGCTTCCGATCAACTACTGAAACAGCCGGAGCGCCGATGGTATCCGGTGATCGACTACAGCCGATGCACCAATTGCATGGAGTGCCTGGATTTCTGCCTGTTCGGCGTCTACGGTGTGGATAATTTGGATCGTCTTATTGTCGAAAATCAAGACAGCTGCAAGCGAGGTTGTCCGGCATGCAGCCGGGTCTGCCCCGAACAGGCGATCATGTTCCCCGACTACAAGACCCCAGCCATCGCCGGCGCTCCGGTCGGCAACATCAGCGGCTTGAAGATCGATCTCAGCAAGCTGTTCGGCGGCGGCGATGCAATGGCAATGGCAGCCCAAGAACGCGACCGCGAATTGGTCGCCGACGGCCGGCAAGCCGTCGGTATGTCCGTGGGCATCCCCAAGCGCCAAGCCGACAAGACCCAGGAGCCGAAGGACGATCTCGACAAGCTGATGGACGCGCTCGACGAATTGGAAATCTGAGGTGGATACTATGTCGGACCATCATTTGTTGGATCGCATTACTGTGAACCCCAAGATCATGGTTGGAAAACCGACGATCAAAGGAACGCGGCTCACCGTACAGTTTATTCTAGGCTTACTCGCTCAAGGCGCGACGAACGCCGATATTCTCAAGGATTATCCTGGTTTGACCGAGGATGACATTCGCGCCTGTCTGTTATTCGCGCGCAATTCGATCGAAAACATTAGCTTCATTCCTCTGACCGAGAAGGTATGAATGCGATTTCTCGTTGATGAATGTACGGGGCCGGGAGTAGCGGCCTGGCTGCGCCAACGGGGGCATGATGTCTACTCGGTTTACGAACAAGCACGGGGAACCGAGGATACTATTTTGTTGATTCAGGCTTCAGCGGAAGATCGTATCCTCATTACCAACGACAAGGACTTCGGCGAAAAAATATTCCGCGACGGCCTCCCTCATAAGGGCGTTGTGCTTCTTCGTTTAGATGACGAAAGAGTCGCAAATAAAATCGCCGTGTTGCAAAAACTGCTCGATGGATATGCGGATCGGTTGGCGGGCCGCTTCGTGGTCGTTAGTGAACTGGCCGTCCGGATTGTCGGCGACAGCTAGCTTCTGTCTGGCGGTTGGCATTTCGCGTAAAAAAACGTTTCTGGTCCGATAAGCTCTTTCGAGAATATTCCCTCTCTGCGCTATCATTGGTATACGCCGATCTAATATAATACAACAGATATATTAAGTATATTTTACTCTAAACCAAGATCACGATACCTCGGATAGAAACGCCCGCGTCGCTTCGCAGCGCGGTTGGGTGAAGATCTGTTCCGGCGTCCCCGACTCGGCGATGCGTCCGCCGTGCATGACGTGAACCGTGTGCGCCGCGCGGCGGGCAAACTCCATGGCGTGCGTCACCACCACCATCGTTTGACCCTCGCCGGCCAGATCGGTCATCACGCGCAGCACTTCACCCGCCATGAGCGGATCGAGCGCGCTGGTCGGTTCGTCGAAGAGAATGGCTTCGGGTTTCATGGCCAAAGCCCGCGCGATGGCCACGCGCTGTTGTTGGCCGCCGGACAGATGCTCCGGCCAGGCATCGACCTTGTCGCCCAGCCCCACCCGCTGGAGCAGTTGCCGCGCCGTCGCTTCCGCTTCCTCGCGCGGCCGTCCCAACGCCCAGAGCGGCCCAGACATGACATTCGCCAACACGCGCAAATGGGGAAAGAGATGAAACTGTTGAAAGACCATGCCCACCCGACGCCGCAAACGCCGCAGCGTCTCCTCGTCCGCCGTCCCACCCGCCCGCAAAACGACGTCGTCCAGGCGCACTTTGCCTTCCTGAAACGACTCCAAGCCGTTGAGACAGCGCAGCAGCGTACTTTTCCCCCCGCCGGACGGCCCGACCAACACCGCCACCTCGCCGCGCCGCACCGTAAGCGACACCCCGTCCAGCACGCGCAGCGAACCGTGTGACTTCACTAATTCGCACACTTCGATCATTGCATGATAGCGCGAGACAGCTTCGCGCT
>JAKBCS010000073.1 GCA_021807595.1 Planctomycetota bacterium
TTTTGGCCAGGTGTTGATTTCGCACGCGCATATCATCGGCGGGCAGAATGAATGGTTCCGAATAACATTGTGAAGAAAATCGCCATAAGAGCGCTGCATACAAAACTATTACCTCGGCATGAATGTTGCTCATTAAAGTTAACGTGACACACGTTTCTTTCGCTCACGAGAAGTCGTTATTATGGTTATTTCTTTACCCGATGCCCGCGAACTCGCCGATAACGTTCTGGAAGCCATCCGCTTGCGAGCCGTACACGGCTGCCAGTTGGGCTTCACCGAGACCGAACTCGCCGACCTTCTCGGCGTCTGCCGCGAAACCGTTTGCCGTTGGTGGTCTGCCTATGCCGACGGCAGACTGGATGCCTTGCCCCACGACCGTACCGGATGACCCGTCGCTTCCAGACGCGCTCTGTCCGACGAACAAGCTACACATATCTAACAACTCCTACGCACGCATCAGCCCAAACCACGGGGCATCACCGCCTCCCTGTGGACACGTCGAGACGTCGGCGAACTGATCCGACAAGAGGTCGGCGTCGTCTTGGCCGTGCGCACGGTGGGCTTGTATGTGCAACGCTGGGGGGTTCACGGCCAAACGACCGCGGCGACGATGGATGTGCCAGACCCGCACATCCGCGCCAACCAGTTCTCGGCTATTAGCAACACGGGCAAAGTTCATTTTATGACCTACCTGGGAACCTTGAATTCGGCTTTGTTCCTGACGTTTTTGGATCGTCTGCTGCGGAATACAACGGGCAAGGTGTTCCTGATTGTGGACCAGTTGCGGGCGCATAAGACGCCGGAGGTGTCTGCCCCGTTACCTGCCGGAGTTGAACGCGGACGAGTATGTGAACAATCAAGGACAGCAGGGCGGAGTTTGCTTCCCGTGCGGTCGCCGTAGAGCCAGTCTACCAGAACTACGCCGCCGCGATACGAACGCGAAAGAGGCTCGGTGACGGCTTACCTCGCCGGTTCGCCGGAGGTGACAAGAAGCCTTTCCACCGCTTCGCGTCCCGTCATGCCGATCCGTATACCCAGCTCGCGGGCGCGGGGCGTGAGATCGACGATCTTGGCCTCGAACAGATCTTCGGGTTCGACGAGTGGCTTCTCCGGCGTGCCGCGGGCGATGGCAACGGCTTGGCCGAACTCGCCGGCCGTCTTTACGTCGTAGATGCCGCAACCGACCAGGCCGGCCTGCGTCAGGATGACGCAGTATTGTCCCTTGTACCAGCGATTGCTGATGCCGATCGCGGAACCATTGGCGAATTGAAGGGGACGCGAAATGGTGCGCGGTAGCGGATCGCTCATGGCGTAATCTCTTGCGAAAAAATGAAGTCTTTTCCAGTAAGACCCAGTATATCCTATGGGGTTGTGATTCGAGTGGAATGCCCCGCTGCGTCGATGGATCACGGTCGCGTCTCGGCGCTGGGGATTGGAGAATACAAGCGTACATCCACGCGTTGGGCTTTCGAGAGATCGATGCCTTCGTGGGCCAAGTCGAACTCCAAGCGAGGCTCTTCGCTGAGTTGCAGGGGCAGTCGTACAGTGAACGTGCTGCCCCGACCTAGCTCGCTTTGAAGCGTGACCTCTCCACCGAGAAGTTTCGATAACTCGCGGACGATCGACAAGCCGAGGCCGGTACCGGCGTGTTGGCGCGTCAGTGGATTACCGGCTTGTCGGAACTTCTCAAAGATCATTTCCTGTTCTTCCCGCGCGATGCCGACGCCCGTATCGCTCACGGTCAAGACGATGAAGCCGCCGCCATTCCAGCGGACGCCCGTCGCGGTTGTCGAGGGCGGGGGGGTCATCGGATCGACCTCGGCTTTCAGTTGCACGCGCCCCCCCTCCGGCGTGAACTTAATAGCGTTGGACAACAGATTCGACAGGATCTGTTGGATTTTTACCACGTCTTGGCGCAGAACGGGAATGTCCACGGCGAACGTTCCGCGCAAGTCGATGTTTTTCTTCTCGGCCATGGGACGAAACATGGCCAACATACCCTCGCACACATCTTGTATCTGAAACTCGACCAATCGCACCTGCATTTTACCCGCTTCGATCTTGGCTAGATCGAGGATATCATTAATTAGATTCAATAATTGTTGACCGCTGGACTGAATGTTTGTCACCCAGCGCGTTTGTTTGTCGTTCAATCCATCGTTCGACAGTAACACTTCGCTGAAGCCGAGAATCGAATTGAGGGGCGTGCGCAATTCGTGGCTCATCGTGGCTAAGAAGTCGCTTTTCAGACGATTCGATTCGTACAATGCCATGTTGGCTTGTGCCAGCTCATCGACCTTGCGATCGAGATCGGCGTTCACTCGACGCAAGCGGTCCTGCATACTGACAAGATTGCGCAACATGCGATTGAAGGCATGGCTAAGGTCTTCAAATTCGTCGCCGGTTTGAATCTCGCTGCGCACATTCAATTCGCCGGCGCTGATGGCATCGCTGACTTCCTTCAGATGTTTGACCGGCTTGACGATGACGTAGCGGACGATCAAATAGCTGCCGAGCATGATGAGAAACGTCGTGGCGAAAGCGATGGAGATAAGAATGGCGCGATTGGTATGAAAGCCGTTTTCGATGGGCTGTGTATCGACATCGAGTTTGACCACGGCCAACAGATCGCCTTCTTGCAGATCGGCGTTGCGTTGGCGGTGACAAAGCAAACACGACTCGGTTGCGCGAACGGCTCCATAATAATAGTTATGCTTTCTCGATAGATCGAGATAATTATCCTCGTATTTATTCGGATCGTTCTGAAACGATTTGACGCGCTCCAAGGTTGTGGTGTCGGGAATGTCCGGCGAGCGCGTGGCGTTGGGTTTGATGATGTCGGCGCGAAACTTGAATGGCAGGGGCCATTCGTTTTCCCATTGCGCGCGGAACTCTTTCATCGCTTCGTCGAGCGCCTCGGTCGCGGCGGGACGATCCTTTTCGCGCGGTTGACCGGGGCGACATCCCAACGCCAGCTGTTGATCGACGATCTCGTTGACGAGGAGTCGGCAGGCGGTTTTGATCTGATCGTAGGCCAACGACTCGGTCTGCCAAGAGTACAGTCGGAAACTTCCGGTCAACAGCAATACGATAATGGCACCGAATAGATAGCGGAACTTGCGCTCCAGTCGATACTCGCCCAACAGACGTTTAACCGAACGATACCACGACATACAATACTCGGCTTTCTCCTAACAGAACAGCGCCATTCCCCTCTCTCCTGTACTCAGGGGAGAGGGGAGAATCCGAGAGTAGCTCTGTACGGCTAATCACTCGCGGATGGAAATAAGTATCCTGTGGACTGCGCCGTCAGGTGGCTCCTTTTCTCTTCCGTTGCCTTCTTACGCTTTCCGCCGCATTTACCGCGATGAGATTCGTTTGACAGATCGGACAGTAGTGACTGGATCGGCCGGCAAGGCGGAGGCAGGCGATGGCGTGGCCGCAACGGGGACACGCTTCGCCGGTTCGACCGTAGGCGCGGAACTCATTCTGATACTTGCCCTGCAAACCAGAGCCGCCGACGTAGTTTCGGATGCTCGAACCGCGTCTCTCAATGGCTCGGCGGAGAACCGAGGCCACGGATTTGCGCAATCGGTCGCACTCGGCATCGCTGAGATCGCAGGCGCGGCGAGACGGATGGAGTCGCGCCGCGAACAACGATTCGTCGGCATAGATGTTGCCGACACCGGCCGCCACGGTTTGATCGAGCAAAACCGCCTTAATGCATCGCTTCGAACCGTGCAGCTGCTCGCGCCAATACTGCACCGGCAAATCGAAAGGCTCCGGTCCCAACTTCGCTTGAACGAAGAACACTTCTACGTCGGATGGCGAGGGAAAAAGGACGGCGCTGCCGAAACGACGAATATCGCGGAAGCGCAACTCTACAGGTCCATCCTTGAGCGTGAAAATCAGATGCGTGTGGTCGGCGATCGGGTCGGCGCAGGATACGAGCGTAAGCTGGCCGGTCATGCCCAGGTGAACGACGAGAACGGCTCGGCTGTCGAGTTCGATGAGAATCCACTTTCCGCGCCGCGAAACGCTTTGCACGAGACGACCGGCGATCTCGGCGTTCCACGACGAACGCCACGGTTTGCGCAGCGACTGCCGGCTGCCGCGCCGCACGCTCGCCAACCGCCGGCCGACGAGATGCGGCCTCAGATCGCGGACCACGGTTTCGACTTCCGGCAATTCCGGCACGACTCACCTCTTCCTTGACGTTCTGGATAGAATTATAAAACATGGGGCACGTTCGCACCACATCGGTTCGTCGAGCGGTACCGACGCGGTTCCGCTCGCGCAGTCCGCGAGGAGCAACATGAGCGACAAACTCGATTCTCTGATTCGTTTTCTCGATCATTTAGAATGCCGGGCTTCAATGAAGGAATTGACCGCGCAGTTGCGTCGGCTGGAAATCGACGACCGCGATGTGGCGGAATTCATACGCTTTGCCGATCCGTCGTATCAGCGCGTGCTGGTGCGGGCGAGACGATGGTATCACCTATGGATTCTGTGTTGGAAGAACGGGCAGCGTTCGCCTATCCACGATCATCTCGGTTCCAGTTGCGGCGTGCGCGTGCTGCGCGGCACGGCCACCGTTACCGATTGCGTTTTCGCTGCCAACGGCTGCGTCAAGGCGGTCGGCTCGCGCGATTATCCGGCCGGCAGCGTCTTGACCAGCGAAGACGACGACCTCCATCAATTCTCGAACCTGCAGGACGGCGGGGCGGACTTGGTGACCTTGCACGTCTATTCGCCGCCGCTTCGGCGCATGGGCGTCTACTCGTTGACCGACCGGGAGCGCGGCGAGGAAGCCTGGCAAGAATCACGCAAGATGGTCACGGCATCGCCGGAGAACAGCGAGACGCCTTTGGACAGCATTCAGGGCTGGGTGACTCCCAACCGGCTCTTTTTTGTCCGCAATCATTTCGAGATGCCGGCGCTCGAACCGTCGTCGTGGCGGCTGCGCGTCGAGGGATGTGTCGAGCGGCCTGTGGAGTGGACGTGGGAGCAACTGTTGGCTTTGCCGCATCGCAGCGTGTTCGCCACGGTCGAATGCGCCGGAAACGGACGGTCGTTTCTGCAACAGAAAGCCGCCGGCGTGCAGTGGGGGGCTGGTGCGGTCGGCCATGCCGAATGGACCGGCGTGCCTTTGTCCCGCGTGCTAGAGGCGTCTGGGTTAAGATCCGAGGCGGTCGAGGTGCTTTTCGAGGGCAGCGATCGCGGCAGCGAGACGGATCATCCGGAGTCGATGCACTTCGCCCGAAGTCTGCCGTTGGCCAAGGCGCTGGACCGCGATACCCTGTTGGTCACGCGAATGAACGGCGAATTGCTTAGCACCAGCCACGGCTTTCCCTTGCGCCTCTTCGTACCCGGCTGGTACGGCGTGGCCTCGGTGAAATGGCTGCGACGCATCGAAGTGCTGAACCGGAGCTTCCACGGCTATTATCAGAGCGTCAAATACACGGTGCGTCGTTCGTCGCCCAACGGCATCGAATCGGTCGTGGTGGGACCGATGGCGGTTAAGTCGGAGTTGATCCGTCCGGCGGAGGGAGCGGAGTTGGGCATCGGCACCAATCGACTTTTCGGCGTGGCGTGGGCCGGTGAGGAAGCGGTTGGTCGCGTCGAAGTAAGTACGGATGGAGGCGACACATGGAACTCCGCCGAGTTGCTCGGGCCGCGTTCGCCTTATTGCTGGACGCCGTGGGAGTATCTGTGGGAAGTGGCCGAATCGGGCGAGTATACCTTGCTGACCCGCGCCGTTTCCGAAGGCGGCCGCGTTCAACCGTCGCTCCACGATCCGCTCAACGGCGGCTATCTCATCCATCACAGCCGACCTATCGCGGTACGAGTCCAAGCTGGAATCCCCGTGCTGTCCGGTCGAGTTGACGCCGAGACGTTTCTGTACGACATGAACGCCTACGCCGAGGAGAACATCCGTCATCCACTCGATGTCGAGCTGGAATTCGCCGCCGGCGCGGGGATTTGACGGGGGTTTTGTCAATCTCCACCAGGTTAGCCGCTTCTCGAAGGCGAGCAGCCGTCCGAGAGATTCGCGGCGGAGGAAAGCAACCGATGGGCATGGAACACACCGTCTCGTTTGCTGGCAAGTCGATCCCCGCCTATGTGTCGGTGCGCGATTTCCTCGGTCAACGGGGGTTTCCGTTGCAGATGGGGATGATCGACGATCAACTCGCCTTTCCCGATGAACTGCCAAACGACGACTGGCGCGAATTGCGCGTTCGCACACCACAGGGCATGGTCACGGTGCGGCGAGAGGAACAACGTCTGATGTTTGTCACCTGGGGAAACGCCGACGCAGCTGCTCGACAAGCCTGGAATGCGATGACGTGGGCGTTTGCGGAACTGGGGGACGGCCGCGTCGAGTCGCCGGAAGGCTCGCTCGATGCGGCGACGTACCGCGAGCGCGTCGAACTGCCGGAGGCGTTGCGTTGAGGGACCATCGCATTCGCCTCTTCCAGGCGGGTGCCATTACGCGGGGGAGTAGCGTTGCTGCGGCGTGCGATGAATGACCGCCCGCGCTTGAGCTTGTAAGGTGGCGACTTCGGCCATCAGCGCGGCCACGGCGGAGGGGTGGTCGGCCACTTCGATGGACCAGCGGCATTCCCAGCGGCCGCCCGGCGGCAGCAGTGGAACGCGCCCTTGTCGCCTCTCAAAACTCTTGAAATTGGGGTAATTCGTCGCCGGCTCCAGTCCCGTGACGTAGCCTTCCTCAATTGCTCCGGTATTCTTCCAGACGGTGAAACACGGTAATTCGCGCCGCGAAAACCGCAGCGCGACGGCGCGGTCGGCATTGGGACTGATGAGGACGGCAAGCGAGTGGCCGCGCGCGTCGGCCAACACATCGTACAGATAAACCTGCTCGGCGAAGCCGGCGACGGGGCCGGCGTAGGTCTCGTGGGTATCGATCCCCTCGGCAGCGCGCGGGGTTTGGGGCGCGAGTTCGCGGATGGGCGCGAGAACGCGACTGCCGGCGTCGAGAAAGGGCCGGCCAAAGTTGCAATGATAGAGCAGCTGCATCTCGACCGGATGCGCGGCGCGGTTGACCACGACATCGTGAACCACCAGCCGATTCGAGCCGGGGACAGTGGTATAGGTGGTCGTCAGTCGCAATTGAGGACAAAACAGGGCTGCTTCATCGACTTCTCCGACGACGCTGAGTTCGTGGGGCGGATCGAGTTGGACGCGCACCTCGACGGCGTGGGCGGGCGTGTTGGCGATGCGTCCGTGCAGGGTCAACGGCGTGCCGTTGTCGTCGCCGGGCGGGCCGTTGGAAGCCAGACCGCAGCGGCACAGCCATTCGTCGAAGCCCGCCAACCAACCGATGCCGCCGCGATCCAGCGCCTGGACGTACTTCGGATGAACCGGGCCGACAATCGGCGAACGCCAGCCCAGGGGATTACCTCGATAGTCGCCGCGCCACAGCCCCATGCCGCGCGTCGGCAGCACCGTGAACGACAGCGCTCCGTTGTGGACTTCAATCGCGTCGAGTCCATCGCGCAAGCCGCCGCGCAAGGTGCGCTTGCGCAGCGACCAATCGAACGGCGTCGGCAAATGCAGGGTGTCGTTGCCGGCGGCGAAGCTATCGAGCCACACGTCGCCGTGAACGTCGGTGAGGGTCCAGGTTTTGTAGCGCGACATGTCGATCTCGAATTAGCGGACGCCGTGCATCATGGCGGTGATCTTACGAACGAGCAAGAACAACACCAACGCCGCTCCGGCCAGCAAAACCATGATGTACAGGAAATACTCGGTCGGCGTCCACTCGCCCCATCGTTCGCCGAACGCTCCCGCCGCAAAATTGCCGAAGAAACTCGTCAAGAGCCATAAACCCATCAACATGGTGGCAAACTTGGCGGGGGCTAACTTCGACACCATCGACAGACCGACCGGCGACAGACAAAGCTCGGCCAAGGTGGCAAAGATGTAAAACCAGAACAGCCACCACGGGCTGACGCGATGCTGAGCCGAGGTCAAATACAGTTGATTGATGGTGTCGCGGAATGTCGGTTCACCGGCGGCGACTCTCAACGCTTTGATGTCCTTATCGGCGAGACGTAGATCCTTAACCGTCAGCGTATGGTCGGACTCGTCGTAGTGAACTTTTTGGTCGTCGAGTCCCGCGTAGCGCAGATCGAATCCCGGCGGCACTGGATCGAGTTTGACGGAAACGCTGAAGGATTTTCCTTTCGGTTGTACCTCGCTTTCTTTTTGGAGCTTTTCGAGAGCCTCGGCGAACGACTTCGGCGCGGTGTCTCGAACGATGCGGTCCCTTTCCGTATCGGGAAGGACGCCTCGCATGTGCAACTGCTTCCTGCCCTTGTCGTAGGAGAGTCGACCGGCATGATAGGGTTTCAGTTCTTTGTTTTCCTCTTCGCACAGTTGATTGTCGGCGTTGAGTTTGATCTGCGGCGGCAACTCGCCTTCAAATACCCTTTCGGTCGGTAGATCTTCGCGCTGCGCGGCCAGGTACATCACGCCGAAGCCAAGACTGATAAGCACCAGTCCGATTGTCATTTTTCCAGCCACCGAGGGATTGAGTCCACGACGATCGAGCGCAGTCCACAGCCAAGCGAACACCGGAGCCAATACGAAGATGGCCAGAGCATTGATCGACTGGAAATACTCGGCGGGCACGGGGTTCCATTGCCGCTTAAACCACTCCCATAACCCCTTTTTCTCGCCGGTTTTGTCGGGCCGACTCGGTTTGAGCTTCCACATGGTAATCCATTTGGAAAGTCCTGCGTTGCCGGTTTGATCCGACGCTCCTTCGGCATGCGGCTTTTCGGGAAACAGCGGCGGCGGCTGAGCGGGGCCGGCCAGGTAGCGATTGGTGGTTTTATCGGCCCAGACGTTGAGGGCGTTGCCGGCTTGCTCGAACGCGGCCCAGAAGAAGACGACGAACACGCCGAGAACGTAGATGGTGAGAACGCGATCGCGCAATGCGCGTTGCGATTGTCCTAAAATCCACGCACCGATCAACGCGCAGAAGGCCACGATGCCCACCGAAACCAAGGTGTTGTTGGCGATGTGTTTGGACAGGGCTAAACTTTCGAGAAACGCCGATGGCGAGGAGGTATTCGCCACAATGCCGCGCAGCCCACCCAGCACCAACGCGCCGGCGAGCAACACCCAGCCGATGATGGCGCAGACAGTCGGTGCCATCCGATTCAAGCGGGGAACCGTTGAAGAGGTTTGTTCCGCGTTCGCTTCGGAGATGGGGCCGCCGACTTGCTGTACGGGTTCGACTCCCGCGTGGCCGTCCACGCTCGTCTCGCCTCCCGCCTTTAGTTCCTGAATCCAGGGTTGGCCGACGAGATAAAAAATCAACCCCAACACCATACCGATGCCCGCAGCCATGAAGCCGGTATGCCGTCCCCCAATCGTATTGGCCGCTAACCAACCGCAGACCAACGGGGACAGAAAGGCACCGAGGTTAATTCCCATATAAAAGATCGTGTAGGCACCATCGCGGCGCGGATCGTTCTGCGGATAGAGCCGGCCTACTTGCGTGGACATATTCGGTTTGAAGAAGCCGTTGCCGAAAATCAAAAACACGAGCGCGGCGTAAAAGATCGCTTCCGGCTCGAAGGTCATCAGGAATTGGCCGATGGCCATGAGAATCGCGCCGATGACGACCGCTCGCTTGTTCCCCAGCCAGCGGTCGGCCAAATAACCCCCCAACAGCGGCGTTAGATAAACGAGACTGGTGTACCACTTATAGACGTTAGACGCCTCGCGGTGCGTCCATTTGAAATCGTTGACCAGATACAGGACGAGCAAGGCGCGCATGCCGTAAAAGCTAAACCGTTCCCACATTTCCGTGAAAAACAAGACGTATAAACCGAGAGGATGGCCGAGGAACGTGCGCTGCTCGGCGACGGGCGGGGACGAAGCGGTACTCATGCTCTTGATCCTTCTACCTTGTGTAAACCGGAATCCAGCGCCATCGGCGCAGGCGCGGAAAACCGTCTTGGGAACCAACAAAAGGAAGAGGCAGGGTGATTGTAGCGATGGCTGGGGAAGTGGGAATGCGCGGGCTGCGATAATGCGAATCTCCGGCCGCCGCCGCGTCGAAAAGGCACGAACCGTCCTTTTCGACGCGATCGGTTGGAGAAGTGGTACCGCTACGTCATTTTTTCTCCGTTGCCGGTTTGGGGGCGGGCTTCTCGCGCGGCAACAACTCGGGCAGATTGGCGACGCGCAGGGCGGCAACCGCCATCACCTGCGTTCCCTGAATCAGATCCGGCTCGCGGGCCTTGTCCAATGTGTCCGACTGCGAATGATGCGAGAAACGATACTCGGCGGGATCTTGCCGCACCGCGAAGCCCGGCACGTTGACCTTCTCGAACGATAGATGATCCGTGCCGCCCATGCCGCGCAGGTCGATCTCGGTTACGCCCAATTCCTTCAGCGAAACCAGTTCCTTTTCCATAATCGGCTTCAGCGTCTCACGCCCTTGCAAGCCGATGCCGAGGACGCGGCCTGTTCCCGTGTCGTGAACCAACGCCATCGACGTTTTGGCCATCTCGTCTGTGTGTCGCTTGACGTATTCCTTGGAACCGTGCAACCCCTGTTCCTCGCCGGTAAAGAGGACAAAACGGATCGTGCGTCTCGGACGAATGCCGCTCTTGCCCAGAACGCGCGCCGCTTCGAGAACGACGCAACTCCCCGTTCCATTGTCGGTTGTGCCCTGACCTAGATCCCAGGAATCGAGATGCGCGCCCAGGACGACGATCTCGTCCGGCTTCTCGGACCCGCGAATCTCACCGACGGTGTTGTAGACAGCGACGGGGCCGGGAATGAATTGGTTTTCAATCTCGACCTCGACGCGCGTCTTGGCCGGCGCGGGCCGGGTGGCCAGGCGATAGAGTTGAGCGTAGTGTTCGTGGGCGACGAACAGACTCGGTAGCGGTTCGCCTCCGCTGACGCGGTCGTCGCCGCGCCAGGCTCCCGTCATGTTCAGCAGACCGTGCGGCTTCCCCGCGTCCATCAACAGCGCGGCCACCCCCTCGGTACGAAGGAACTCCGCCAATTCGCGGCGAAAGGTCGGCGAGGGATAGCCTCGTTCTCGTCGCAGCGGCACGGGAACTTCTGCTTTTCTGTCGCCCTTTTTGTCGCCCTTTTTGTCGCCCTTGGCATCGGCGCGCGGTCGTGGAGAGCCGAAACCGCTTTCGGTTACGGGGCGAATGGTCGCCGGTTCACCGCGCAGCACGACGGCGTTCTTGAGTTTGCCTTTATAGGGAGCCAATTCGGCGGCGCTTCGAGCTTTCAACACTACAACCTCGCCGTTCACTTTGCCCTTGGTTCCCGGCGTCCAGCCCATTGCGGCCACAGTGAGCGAGCGGCCGTTGTTCGGTTCCACGATGCGCAGCGAAGCCCGGCCGCGCTCCCAACCGACCGGAATCGTCCACCCCTCCAGGTGAACATTACTTAGGCCGTAGGCGCGCATCTTATCGGCGGTCCAATCGTTGGCTCGCTTGAGCGCGGCGGACCCCGTGAGACGCGGGCCGATCGTGTCGCTGAGATACGTCAGGTTGGCCATGATTTGCGAACCGTTCTTGGCCTCTGCGATGAGTTGCTTATCCAGAGCAAGGGGATTGACGCCCGACGGCGCGGGAGCCGTCGTTTTCGGAGCGGACGTTGGATCGGCGACAACTTGGGGCAGCAGCACCACCAAGGCCGCGAGCATCGCCACCCGCCGCGCCATCGACCACCGAAGGAAGGCGAGATTCGAACCATTGATGCGAGTCATTTCAATTCTCTCTCCAAAGGTGTGAATAAACCGACATCCTGTATCTTAATCCTCGTTGCCAAAGCTCCGGCGGTGAAGCGAGCTTCGCCGCAAGATGACTGGGAGAAGAGTGGATCGTTCGACTTCCGGGAGAGTTTTTCGATGGCGGCACGGCTTGCCGCAATCGCTTAAGTAGGATTCGTAATTCTTTTTCTTTATAGCATCTTGTCGGCGTTTGTCATTCGGCTCGCGTCCGAGTTCTCGTCCATCTTGCAAATCGAGAGAGCAATCTCGCCCGGCCGGAGCCTGACTCACGACTGCTTCTGCCACGTTCGTTCGATGAACGTCGTATCGACTTGGCCGTCGCGGAAGGCGGCGAGGCGCATGATGTCGCGGTGAATGGGGATGGTTGTGTGAATGCCTTCGACGACGAATTCGTCCAAGGCCCGCCTCATGCACGCCAAGGCTTCGGCGCGAGTCGGTTGATAGACGAGGAGTTTGGCGACGAGCGAATCGTAGTTCGGCGGGACGCGATAGCCGGCGACGGCGTGGCTATCGAGCCGGACGCCGGGACCGCCGGGCGGTTGCCAGCGCGTAATCAAACCCGGCGACGGTCGGAAATTGATCGCCGGATTCTCGGCGTTGATGCGACACTCAATGGCGCAACCGCGATGCACGATGTCGCGCTGTGCGAACGGCAGTTTCTCACCGGCGGCGATGCGGATTTGCGCTTTGATCAGGTCGATTCCCGTCACTAGTTCCGTCACCGGATGCTCGACCTGAATGCGGGCATTCACTTCGATGAAATAGAACTTATGGTTTTTATCGACGAGAAACTCGCAGGTTCCAGCACTGTAGTAGCCTGCCGTCTTGGCCAAGCGCACGGCGGCATCGCACATAGCCTTTCGCACCTTATCGGGCAGGTTCGGCGCGGGCGATTCCTCGACCAATTTCTGATGGCGTCGCTGAAGAGAACAATCGCGCTCCCATAAGTGGACGATGTGCCCTTCGCGGTCGCCGAGCAGTTGCACTTCGACGTGGCGCGGCCGTTCGATGTACTTTTCGAGATAGACGCTACCGTCCTTGAAAGCGCTCTCGGCTTCTTGTCGCGCGGATACCAGACCGCTCAAGAGCGATGGCTCGTCGCGGGCCACGCGCATGCCGCGCCCGCCGCCGCCCGCCGCCGCTTTGATGAGGACCGGGTAATCCATCTCCTTGGCCAAACGCAGTGCGTCCACGTCCGTTTCGATCAACCCCTCGCTGCCAGGAACGACGGGAACTCCAGCTTGTTTCGCCAATTTGCGCGCTTCGTTCTTGTTGCCCAGTCGTTGCATTGCTTCCGGCGACGGGCCGATGAACTCGATCTTGCAATCGCGGCACACTTCGGCGAAGTGGGCGTTCTCGGAGAGAAAGCCGTAACCGGGATGGATGGCCTGCACGTCGGCGGCCTCGGCGGCGCTGATGAGGCGCGGGATCTTCAAATAGCTCTCGCTCGCCGTGGCCGGGCCGATGCAGATCTTCTGATCCGCGAAATCGAGATACGGCGCGCCGCGATCCGCCTCGCTGTAAACGGCGACGGACTCGATGCCCATCTCCTTGCAGGCGCGGATGACCCGCAAGGCGATTTCTCCCCGATTGGCGATCAAAATGCGTTGAAACATCGTCGGCTTTCGGCTCTCGGCTCTCGGCTCTCGGCTCTCGGCAATCCGTTTGTCGTGGGCCGATCGCCGGGAGCGGAACGCCGATCGTCGTTTCAAGTGTTGGGATCGACTCGGAACAGGACGGTCCCGTATTCCACGAATTCCTTATTCTGCACGCAAACTTCCACGATGGTTCCGTTGCATTCGGCCTGGATCTCGTTGAAGATTTTCATGGCTTCGATCTGGCAAACGACCGTCGTGGGCGCGACGCGCGCTCCGATCGCGACGTAGGGCGGCGAGCCGGGTTTCTCTTGAGCGTAGAAGGTGCCGACAGTGGGGCTTTTGATTTCGGTGAGTTGGCGCGACGGTTGGGAGGGCGGTGGCGGCTCGGCGGACGCCTTCGGCGTCGGGAGTGAAGCGGGCCGTACTATTTCGACGGGAGCCGGCGCGGACACCGCCGGTGAAAAACCACCCCTACGCAGAGCGATGCGCTGTTCGCCGTCTCGTAAATCAATCTCGCTTAGTTCGTACTCGCTCATCAAGTGGACGAGCTGTTCTACCGTCCGAACATCGAACGGACCCGGATATTTGCGTGCATCGTCGGCCAACGCGATCTCCTTCACGAATCCAACTCGATATTTCGGGCGGGTCTCGCCGCGCTTGACCCAACCTACGTCTTATGGACCAACAACCATCGCATCGAAGTCGCGGGGCAAGTGCGTAAGGCGTTCCACGCCCTCCGGCGTAACCAGAACGTCGTCCTCAATGCGAACCCCGCCCCAACCGGGCAGATAGATGCCCGGCTCCAGAGTGAAGACCATTCCCGGTTCGACGAGCATGTCGCCGTTCGGCCGAAGCCACGGCGCTTCGTGAATCTGTAGTCCAAACCCGTGTCCCAATCCGTGTCCGAAATACTCGCCGTAACCCGCCTCGGCGATCAACGAACGCGCGGCGGAGTCGATGTCTCGCGTCAACGCACCCGGCCGAATCGCTTGAAAGGCCGCTTCCTGCGCACGCAGCACCACCGAGTAGACCTCGCGCAGTTTGTCGGCCATCGCCGAGTCATTGCCTGCGAAAGCGGAAGTTGTACGGGGAATCAGCACACGAGTCAAGTCGCTTTTGTACAGAGGAGCGCTCGCGCCCCAGTCCACCAACAACAGATCCCCAGAAGCAACCCGGCGATGTGTGGGCGGCGCGTGGGGCAATGCCGCGCGATCGCCGACGGCGACGATCGGCGGAAAAGCCGTCCCACTCCCCCCCGCGCGGCGGATATAATACTCGATGGAATCGCACAGTTCCTTCTCGGTATCTTCGGGCCGTAGCAAGGCGCGAACCACCGTAAACGCCCGCTCGGCCACGTCAATCGCCTTGCGGATCTGAACTAGCTCATCGGCGTCCTTGACCACTCGCAGTTTCTCGACGCGGTCGGTACCCGGCTTCCAATCGAGGCTCGGAGCCAGTTGCCTGAGCTGCTCGTACTCGGCGACTGTTACCGCGCCGCTCTCGAAACCGACCGTCCGAACGCCGAGTCCACTCAGAATCTGGCCGACGGCTTCCGGCAGTCTCTGCGCCGCGGTGCGAAGATGCACCGCCAGACCGGGACACTCCTCGCTCAGTTGCACTGCGTACCGAGAATCGCTAACCAAGAGCAGGCGTTCGCGGGTTAGGAGCAGAACGGTACTATCGCCCGTGAAACCAGTCAGGTAGGTGACATTAGCCGGATTGCCGATCATCAGGACGTCGATGTCCTCCTCGGTCAGCGTGCGGATCAAGCGCTGGCGGCGCTGTGCGGCATAGTCCATACGGGTAATCCGTTATCAGAAAGCAGTGGTCCGTAGAAAATAATAGTCGATCCTCCTCCGCTCGACTACTGGCTACCGACTGCTTCCCTTCGATACAAGTTCTTATCCTGGATGTAACACTCCACGGCGCGAGGCAGAAAATAGCGGAGACTTCGACCGGCAGCGGCGCGGCGACGGAGGTCGCTGCTGGAAATGTCGATCTGCGGCGTCTCGACTTTGTCGAGTCGCAACGGTATTTCTTCCGGCAGACGCAGCCGCGCGCGGAGTGAATCGACGGTCGATATTGCCGCACCGGGGCGCGTCATCACCAAGAGGCCGGCCAATTCCAAAACGCGCGCCGGTTGATACCAATTCGGCAAATCGTTGAGCGTGTCCGAGCCGATGAGGAGATAAAAATCGTGTCGGGGATGACGGCGGCGCAACTCGACAAGGGTGTCGGCGGTGTAGCTGGGTCCAGGACGTTCTTTCTCCAATTCGTCGATGCGAAAGGCGCGATTGCCGGCTAAGGCCAAGGCGAGCATCTCCACTCGCTGCTCGAAGCGCGTCAACGACGGATCGTCCTTGTGAGGCGGATGCGCGGCGGGAACGAACCATACTTCATCGAGTCGTCCCTGTTCTCGGCTCTGTTCGGCCAAGAGAAGATGCCCCATATGCACCGGATCGAACGTGCCGCCGAAAATGCCAACGCGCATGACCGTCACCCAAACGAGAAGATACCGAACGCTTGCGGCTCGTCACGAATCCGAGCCGCAAGCGCATAAAAATGGGTCCGACTCCGCCTATTTCTCCTTGCTCAAATCGGTGAAGTGGATGTCCTTAAAGATCACTTCCATGGTGGGAAATCCGGCGTGCAGCTGCCATGCAATGATGCCCTCGTCTGGCATCTTGGGAAAATCGTCGTCCACCATCGTTTCGTCGTTCACCTTGATGGTGACGTGCTTGCCGACGCATTTGATGTAGTAGTCGTTGAAGTCCTTGGGCTTGACGGCTTTCTTGACGAGATCGTCGGGCGATTGCTTCATCATGCCGCCGAAACGTTCGCCGTAGAGGCTGCCCCAATAGTTCGCTCCGATGTCGCACTGCGGCCCGGCGACGACAAATTTCTCTTTGTCTACTACTTTACTGCGAATCTGCACGCCGCTGTTGCCGACGCCGTCCTTGAGCCGAACCTTGAACTTCAACTCGAAATCGCCGTACTTCTTTTTGCTGCAAAGGAAGGTGTTGAACCTCGGATCTCGCGGGGTAAAGCCAACGATCGCATTGTCCTTGGCACTCCAATATTCCAGCCCTTCCCATCCTTCGAGATTCTTGCCGTTGAAGAATGAGGAACCGCCTTTGGGTTTTGCCACCGGCGCGGCGGGCGTGTCGGTCGCCAAGAGGCCGGTGATAAACGCAAGCGAGGCGAGTAGGAGAGAGTAACGCATGGTGTCCTCCAAGTATAGACGTTGTCGACGAACCGCCGTCGGCATTGGGATTATCCTGTCGAGATGGCTTCCCATTTGCAATGATACTTGTTTCGATTTGTGCCGTTGCTTCTTTCCCGCGCCGTCGTAGCTGCGTCGTCTCAAGGCAACTCGTGGAAGAAATCGTTCGATCGAACCGAGGCCGTCGATTTACCCGGACGGATCGCCAACAAGAGCGGAGACGCTAAGATGGCTCCATGAACGATTACGCGCGCCACGAACATCACGACTTTTTGAACGCTGCTCAGCAGGCGCTGGCCGATCCACCGTTGCAGGCAGCGCTGATACGTTTGACCAGCACACTCATGGCCGGCAATCGGCGCGGATACGCCGCGCTCACCGACATTAACGAACTCCGCGAACACGCCAAGCGCATCAAGGAGTACGCCCTCGCCCATCTCGACCGCCATCTCGAACAATTGGAAGCGTCGATCCAGAAGCGCGGCGGGCACGTTCATTGGGCCAACAACGCCGAGGAGGCGAGGCGAATCGTCCTCGACATCGCCCAGCAAACGAACAGCCGTCGCATTGTGAAGTCGAAGTCGATGACTTCCGAAGAAGTGCATCTCAATCCCGCGCTGGAAGCGGCGGGCTTGGAGGTGACGGAAACGGATTTCGGCGAGTTCATCATCCAATTGGCGGGCGAGCGTCCGTCGCATATCGTAGCGCCGGCAGTCCATCACACGCGGGAGAGCATCGCGCGCATTCTGTCGGATTACACCGGAACGAAGTTGTCCGATGAGCCGGAGTCGCTGGCCAAGACGGGGCGACGACTCCTGCGCGAGAAGTTCCTCCAGGCCGATATGGGCATCAGCGGCGCGAACTTCGCCGTCGCCGAGACGGGAACCATCGTCCTCATTTCCAACGAAGGCAACGCTCGGTTAACGACGACCTGTCCGCGCGTCCATGTTGCACTCATGGGCATAGAGAAGGTTTTGCCGCGTTGGCGCGATTTGCCGGTGTTTCTGAAGCTGTTGGCGCGGGCGGCGACGGGACAAGCTTTGTCGGTGTATACCAGTATCATCACCGGCCCCCGTCGTCTGGGCGAGAAGGATGGACCGGAAGAGTTTCATCTGGTGCTGCTCGACAATGGCCGATCCAGCGTTTTGGCCACGCCGTTCCGCGAGAGTTTGCAGTGCATCCGCTGCGGCGCGTGTTTGAACGCATGCCCGGTGTATCGCCGCATCGGCGGCCATGCCTACGGAGGCGTCTATTCGGGGCCTATCGGCAGCATTCTGACGCCGCTTTACGATAGCGTGCCCGAGAATCCGCACTTGCCGCATGTGTCGTCGCTGTGCGGCGCGTGTCAGGCGGCGTGTCCGGTGAAAATCAACATCCCTCACATGCTCATCGGTTTGCGCGAATTGCAACACCACCACGGAGGCAAGAGTCGTCTGGAGAAACTGGCCTATCGGATCTCGGCGGCGGTTCTCGGTCGTCCTTGGCTCTATCGTCTGGCACTGCGCTGCGCGCGTTCGATCCTTCGTCCCTTGGCGCGCGAGGGCTGGCTGCGGCGTCTCCCAGGACAAGGCGCGGGATGGACGGCGGCGCGCGATTTCCCCGCTCCCGCGGCGCGCTCGTTTCGAGAACGCTGGCCAAGTCTCCGCGACGGATTAGAATGAGGTTCCTTGCAGGTCGGGTCGAGCGAAGCGAAACTCGCCTCCCGCGAGACCTGAACGCGAAAATACCACGTTCGTACCGTTCCATTGGCGGGCAGCCGATACCCACGCTCGCATTGGTTCGGTCGCAACCGCGAGAAGAAGCATGGCCGTCAATCTCACTCCACAATATCTCGAAGCCGAAGCCGAGTACAAACGCGCGCAGAGTGCCGAAGAACGGCTCGAATGCCTCAAGCGAATGTGGACGCTGGTTCCCAAACACAAAGCCAGCGAAAAATTGCAAGCCGAACTGAAAACGAAGCTCAGCGCGGCGCGAGAAGAGGTTGAAAAAGAGCGCAAAAGTCCTAAAAAAGGCGGCGTCAGTCACAAGATTCCCAAGCAGGGAGCGGGACAGATCGTCCTCGTGGGCGGACCCAACGGTGGCAAGAGTCGGCTGTTGACGCGCTTGACGCGCGCCACTCCGGAAGTCGCGCCCTATCCGTTTACCACACGCGAACCCCACGCCGGCATGATGGATTGGGAGGACGTGCGCGTGCAACTCGTCGATACGCCGCCGATCACCGCCGACTATCTCGAGAGCTACCTGTCGAGCATGGTCCGCGCCGCTGACGCCGTCTTGCTGGTCGTCGATCTCGGCGACGACGACGGACCCTTGGCTGCTGAAGCCGTCGTCGAACGTCTGGCCCAGGTGAAAACGCATCTCGTCGGCAAACCGCCCACCGAGTCCGCCGATCCGACGCTTCACTTCACCAAGACGCTTCTGGTTGCCAACAAACTCGATCTGCCCGATGCCGCCGAACGACTCGAACTGGTGCGAGAACTGTTTGGCTCGCGCTATCCAATTCAGGCGCTCGATGCCGAATCGGGCAACGGTCTGGAAGCCCTGCGAACTGCCATCTATCACCTGCTCGATGTCATCCGTGTTTACAGCAAAAGGCCCGGCAAATCGCCCGATATGACTTCGCCCTTCACCTGCAAGATCGGTAGCAACGTGCTTCAATTCGCGGAAACCGTCCACCGCGATTTCGCCGAAACTCTCAAATCGGCACGCATCTGGGGCACGGGCGTCTTCGACGGACAGACGGTCACGCGCGATCATATTCTGCACGACAAGGACGTAGTCGAACTCCACGTCGGATGAGAGGCCGTCGAGGAACTCCCAGCGCGAGGGGGAAGCGATCCTCTCGGCTGTCTTCAACGAGTTGGACCGCTTGACCCGTCTCGAAGCGGCGCTGTCCCAATGACCTCGGAGCAAAGGGGAACAAGAAAATCAATCTTTTTTTCTTGACTCTCGAGTGTGTGCGGGGGCGTCAGGAGCTTCAGTTACATCGTCGCGCGATGGAGTTGGGTTATGAGTTGAAGAAGATTGAGCCGCCCGAAATGTCCACGGCGACGTAGGGGTGGGGCAGCGGGGGTAATCGTTGGTAGTGACGTGAACGGGGACAGCGGAGAGGGTGCGTGCCGCCGATCAGGCAAGGCAGGCATAAACTACCTCACCGCCCCATTACCTTCCGAGGAGGTTCCTGGGGCGGCTTACATTTCGCACCGCGTTCCTCAACAGAACGAGATCGACCTTACCACCTACTCCCAGCTTTCCGGCCAGCCTTATAAAGGATTCCACCTACACACATGACCATGAAACCGGCAGACGAGAAAGTCGGGAAGCGCCCTGTCACATTACCGAGAAACAGGCCGATCCCAACGATGAATATGAACACGCCGAGAAACTGCCGAATCTGACCTTTGCCCTCTGTCGCTTTCGCTTCGCTCTGAGTGAAAAATACAACTTTATTTGTGATGACTGCCTTCGCAACTAACGGATCGATACCTTTGTTAACAAGCCGTTCTTCGACCTGTCTCTTTGAACTACCGTCGGCTAACATCGCCGCTGCCTCGGTATAAAGCTCGGGCATCGACAGACCGCGGATAGTTGCCGCGATGGCCACCTCATTGAGACCTCGGTCAAGAAGCCTAACTTGAACTTCTTTCAGCGAAGCACCCGCGTTCAGAAGATCGACAGCTAAATTGACATCGCCCTTGACCAATTTGTCCCTCCCTCTTGGCTTGGACTGATCCATAGGCGAACCTCCTTCACGAAATCGTCTCCGCCGCCGAACGCCAAGCTCAGCAGCCGGGCGGTTAGGAATAGCCTTAAAGCTTGGAAAAAACGACAAACACGAGCTGCCTCCTCTTTTGGTTTCGGCTAAAAATTTTATTGTCCTCTTATCTGTTATCCAGGTCAAGCACAACGCCTTTTTTCAGCGTGTCCAACTACTCATTTGGCTTGCGCTTTAGGTTTGCCACCAGTTCCCCGTGAGCGATGAGGAGTTGGCACATCCATTCAATTACCGCCGAGATAATAAGTATCGAGAGATTCCCAATAACGAGACCTATACCAGCTCCAATTATCCCGCCGATCATCAGCCCGCCAAACGGCATACCGGCGACGGTGAAGTAAACGACCGACGACCCTATGGTGATTAATCGGGTGATACCCTCGGCGCTGCAAAGGCGCTCAACGATTTTCTCAGTTCGTTGGTGGCCGTAGAGCAGCATCGTATTCGGACTCCATTGGGGCAGCACGTTGTATTCCGGCCCGTATGGCCGAACGACCCGCCCTGCCGCCGCGGGGGCTGCTGCGGCTTCACAACTCAGGGGGGCGTCTTGCCCCCGCGGTCGGCTGCAGCAGATGGTTCGGCCGGCCCGCCTTCGCCCTTGACGCCGCCCGCTGCCGGGCCCGCGTACTGTTTGGCTTGCGCGTTGAGCAACTCAGCCAACCGCTCCGCGGGCACGCCGTACGCCCCGGTGATCGCGGCACCGTAGCCGGAGTATCCTGCCCGCGCCTTATTGCCGGTGGTCAGGTTGTAGCCGACGGCCTTGACCCAGCCGATTCTGATAACCGCGAACTCGCCATGAATGTCCCGCCAGCGCCGCGCCCCCTCGCCGAAGAGTGTGTAGACCGTGAAACCCTCGGGCGTGATGACCACGCGCGGGCGTTGCAGGACCACGGCGGCGACCGAGGCGAGGACGACCAAGCCACCCACCGCGGAGGCCAGGGCAACCTGCACCGGGCCTGGCCCGAAGATGACCAGCAGGCCACCGACCAAACCGCTACCGACGACGAGGAAGGACGTCAGCAACCGGGGTATGCTCGGAGGGACAACAATCGACGCCGGCACCATCATCTTCCGCACCCTCCTTCGCCGAACGACCCCGCTCAGCAGCCCTGGCCGCACCAGGGAGCTACGGGTCCCAGATAGCCTACATACGGCCGGGGTCGGCTGGAGCTGATTGTTCGGCCGAAGAGCGACGCCGGATGACCAACCAGCAAACCAAACCGACCACGATCCCCAGCGCCGAACCTCCCGCGGACCAGGGCAGGATGGAATCGGGCGCCGCCTCGATCGCCAGCTCCGCACCCTTGGTTGCCCCGAAGAATCCACCTAAAGCGATTCCAATTCCTCCCCAGGCGGACAGCCACACCGTCAGCTTGTCCCATGCATTCCCCTTTACTAGTTCCTGGCTCATGGGGTTGAAGAGGGCCGGCCTCTTCGATTGGAAAGAGAGACTAGCCCAACTCGTGACACCGATCAGCCACCCGCCCACCAGGCCGAGCAAAGCGCCAGCGGTGGCTAGTCCCAGCGACGCCGGCAGCTCCGAAACGCCGGCAGCTAGGCTCGTGCCGCCCGCCGACCCCAAAGAGGACGCGGCCACCAAGATCGCGAGCAAAAGCCAAAGCGCGCGTCGTTCCCGGCGTTCCTTCTCGTGCCGAGTTCTCAAATCGCTGAGCGCGCTAGATTTCGGGGCTGCGAACTCAGCAAACGGCTCGTCGGAGGGACATCCACTCATCACAACTCCTGTTCTGGCCGAACGACATAGCTCCGCAGCGGCGGGGGCAGAGTGAGCTTTGAACTCCGAAAAGCCTACATGTCCCCGCCGTCTACTGCAGCGCCCGGTTCGGCGTGCTTATCGCCTAGGTGCTTGTCGAGAACGGGGATGCAGGTGAAGAAGCTGGCCACCGAGTCCTCGGGGCCGTTCTCCAACTGCTTCTCGACCTTGGCGAACGGGCACGCCCAGATGCGCTCGCTCACCCGCACGCCCCACCACCCGTCCTGCTCGACCCAGGTGCCCCCGTAGGTGCGGATGATGCACTCGCCGACGAACGACGCCAGGGTGGAGATCAAGCCCGACCGCTTCTCCGCCGCGATGCTGTCACGGAGCCGGTTAATGTACCCGTCGATCCACTCGACCCCGGCGCGGTCGAAGCCTAACTCGACATCGAGGTTCTCACGCATCAGCCGGACAACGAGGTCGGCGTTGGCTCGCAGCTTGTCGGGAATGGGCAACTCGTCATCCACCGCTGCAAACCCTCCGCCGCCGAACGACACCGTTCACCTGCCGGGCCTGCTGCAAGGAACGTGATGTCACGTTAAAAACCGGAATGGCGGCCCGGTCAAGTGCGACGCTTTGTTCGGCTAGCAACAGCCTCCCGCGGTTGGACCATGCGCCACCCAGTGGACTCCATAACACACCACGAATGGTATTCCACTCTCCCGCGAACTCGGAGGCGGACATAAATCCACGGCCGACCGTACTCATCCTTCTCTGCGACGCGCGATGGAAAGCGCCTCTTGATGAGCTTATTCATGAAGGAGCGGTCTTCGGGCTGCACGGTGTAGCCTTTGCGCGACCACTCGTCGGGAACGGTGAGGAAGCGGATTCGATCGCCAATCTTAAGAGTTGTCGGGTCTGGCATAGGTATAATCTTGACGCCGAACAAGGGAGTTTAGCGACTGGGCTGAAGCACACCGATGGTATCCATTATTCGGCGACAGCGAAGTGTCAGCAACCTGCCCAGTTCGCTGCAACGAAAAGTTCTGTGGCCCACTGTTCCCAAATAGCCGAGCCGGAGTTACCTCCGCACCTGCGCGAGGACGGTATCCTGTTTGCATCAACACAGTTATGCATACTGAATACCGTCCTCGCGCACAAAATGCAAGAAAAATCCGCACTCGGCAAATAGTGGACACAGGAGGTCCGCAGAACGCTCGGCTAAGCTGCCGGGGCCGCCTGTGGTACGTTGAAGTCCGCAAAACCAGGATGGTGGCCCCGGTCAGCTTCAGCCGTTGGTTATGCGGTCTTCAGTATACCCATTGCGAACCAATCACCTGCCAGTTTGAGAAAGTAACCATCGGCCACATATCGATTCTGTCGCCAGTCGGCGTATAGAAAAACAACTCGAATGTCCCATCTTCCTCGATTCGGATTTCGTCAACGCACAGTTCAGAGTGTGCGAACTCAGGTACAGGCTTAAACCAGTTGCGCTTCGATTTTATCGGTGGAGGACCAATTGCGGCAATCGCGGTCGCCGTCAACTCGGCGAGGCAAGCGTCGATTTGGTGGAACAACGCGATCTGTTCAGCGGTCGGCTTGCGTCCACGTCCACATAGCAAGAGCGGTTGCCCGTTCGCCATTTGCCGGCGCTGCGTCCAAGACGCGATCGTTGGTGAATAGATGTAATCACCAAACTCCGGCAGATGCTCATACGTCAGCGACGGATGCCGATCTGCGGGCGAGGGGAGGGCAGTGGACGACATTACCGTTTCCCTCAGTGGATTCGACCGCATAACGCCGAGGCTAAGCTGCCGGGGCCGCCTGCAAGGACGTTGAAGCTCGCAAAACCAGGATTGCGGCCCCGGTCAGCTTCAGCCGTTGGTTAGCTGCTGCTCGCGTGTTGCCGCACGAGAGTCAGGGATCAAACGCGCCGATATTTTACCGCAATCGTGCGGCCATTATAGAAACTCGTCGCGTCCTCTTGCTCAACCTCGGCCTCTTTGGGATGCGAGATCCGAAGGGTGTCAGCATCCAACCATTTCAGCTTGATGTCGGCGAGGGCACAGGAAGCTACGAAAACACTGCCCCCGCCTTCCGTCCGCTTGACCTTCATGGTGATGTACACCTGTGACTGCGGCCGTCTTGGTTCCGTTCCGAACTGCCAGGCCGTCGCTTCTGCCTTTCCATCCGGCGCGGTTAGGGAGGTGGACGGCGCTTCGGGAACGGCGCGAATCCGGGGCGTCCGTTTCTTGGGCGGCGGCGCGAGGAGCTTCTTCTTGAGCTGCGCCAACACGGCCTGACGCTTCTTGGCAAGCCCGGCGTCGTCCCAGCGGTCAATGCCTTTCCCCTGGTCAATGACCTTCAAGGCCTCCACCTTGGCGCGCGGGTGGAGGCGGCCGTACTCCCACTGCGTGGCCGCGAGCGCGAGCCAGAAGACCGGGCCATCGTCGCTATCCGCAAGCGACTCCTTCCACTCCCGCACCATTGTCCTGAAGGCATCCACATCGCTCGCGCCACTCGCAAGCAGATCGAGGTACTCGCTGCGGACATCCGCCGCAACGTCATCCTGGAACAGACCCACACCGGATGCAGCCATCGACCCTCTCCTGGCAGCTAACGCGGGAGTTCAGCATCCGGCGCGCTGTCCCGACCGTGTTGCCGCGCGAGCGCAGAATCGCGCGCCGGTATGCTGCTACGACTGGTTCGGGCGGCCACGCTGCGGTGCTGAACTCCGCGTCTAGTGACAGTCGCCTGTCACCACAAGCCGAGACTTTGGAATATGGCATCGCGGCACTCGGCACGGGGCGCGGCAACACACCGCTACCGCCGCGATACTGGGTTTCTGGGCACGCGGTTTCCGCAACATGGCTTCCCCTGCGCGCCCTATCCAGCCCGAACGCCAAGCTCAGCAGCCGGCTCACGCGGAGAAAATTAGAATGACGCGCACAACCGTTATTCGCGTGGCCGGTCTGCTGAAGCGGATTGTTCGGCGTTTGTACTCTATACCCCAGTGTGATATACCGTCAACACAAAACCCTTGAATCTTAATCCAGCCTGGAACTCAGGCAGCTGCTCGACCGCCGCGAAGAATGCCGTTAGATTGGGAAAGTCCGTTGAGTACCGCGTGATAGTCGCGACTCCCAGACGGAGAGGAGGCGGCACCTTGAACTCGATGTGGACTTGCTCGAACCACACAGGCTCATCCCCGCTCGGCCCACGCATCTCGAACTCGCGGGTGAAATCGAAGTACCCGTCGAGGCCGTGTTCCGGATGCCCATCTCCGACCTGAAAGAACAGGTAATCGCGGGTGCATTCTACGGGCACAACAGCGAATCGCTGGAAGACCTTCCATGCAGCAACCAGGTCGGGATGCGACTCGTCCACCCCGGCATCGCGGAGGAACTGTCGCAACAGCGATTCCGTATCTTCCGGCGTCACGCCCGACTCTCCTTCGCCGAACAAGGGAGTTTAGCGACTGGGCTGAAGCATCCTCGACGGTATCCATTATGCGGCGACAGCGAAGTGTCAGCAACCTGCCCAGTTCGCTGCAACGAAAAGTTCTGTGGCCCACTGTTCCCAAATAGCCGAGCCGGAGTTACCGCCGCACCTGCGCGAGGACGGTATCCTGTTGCATCAACGCAGTTATGCATACTGGATACCGTCCTCGCGCACAAAATGCAAGAAAAATCCGCACTCGGCAAATAGTGGACACTGGAGGTCCGCATAACGAAACAGCTCACCCGCGCCGGCCCCCGCTGAGATAGAGAACCCCGAAAACCCGAATGCGGCCGCAGTCGGGTGCAACGCCATGGTTCGGCGCTACCGCCGCCCCTCGATGTACTCTTCGACGGCCTGCTTGGCATCGGCTAGCCCGGCACCGGTCTCCTCCCGGTACGCCTTAATGGCCGCGATCTTGCGGGCCGGTCCTTCGTCGGCCAGCGCCTGCCACGCCGCCTTCGTGGCGGGCGTGTAGTCCAGACCGGCGTGCGTCAGCAGAAGGTCGAGCTTCTGCTCTACCCGCGTGAGCCGGTCCCGATTGGCCGGGCCGAAGCTCGCCCGGGCCACCACCGTTCCGCCGGCCAGCACGGCGACGATGGCGGCGATGATGGCGAAGTCGGTAAAATCCAGAACCGCGAAGATCATGGGTGTATCCTCCGTCTCCTCTCGGTCGGGTAAGGGAACGGCGTCGCCGCCGCTCGCTCCCCTAAGAACCGGACGTGCGAGTTTCCCCGCATCCGGCTCAAGCCTTTACGAACGCCCCTCGCGGGACGCAGCTTTATGAAAGACCAGAGGGAAGTCTGCCGGCTTTCGCCGTGGGGTGATGTTGCTTTGTGGCGCAACCCCTATCCGGCCCATTACAGGTCGGCCTTCGCTTGCTCCCTCATCCCTTACCCGCCGCCCCATGGGCTTGCCTTGCGGTTCGCTTTCCCGACCGGTTGCCCAGTTGGGGAGGCGACGGGCTTACCACGTTCCGCCGCTGTCACGGTGTGGGTTAGGTCGCGCCTCTCCGCCGGTGGTGCGTCAACTGCGCCGGAAGAGTTCGGAGCCTCCGGACCTGACCACGTACCTTTTGGTCCAAGCGTGTCAGCATCTTGCGCTTGGCCTTTATGACGACGGTTACGGCGCTTCACCTGGGTTGACCATACCACACAATCCTGGTTCCCAACCCCCGGGTGATGCTGGGAGTCGCGGCTTTGACCTCGCGATCTCAGCGACCCTCCATGAAGGAGGAGGCTACGTTGTCCCGGCAGCTTCGCACCCCAC